>CBHWET010000005.1:0-50049 GCA_966112985.1 uncultured bacterium
CGGAACACCGTTTGATAAAGACATCCGGGCGTTGCACAAAAAGTATTACGACGAATTAAAGGAAGCGAAGTTGCCCTTTGTTACCGTTTTGGTCGCTCACAAGGGAAAGTTTATCGATTTCGCGGTGAATTCGGCACTTGGCCCGATTCGCGTGCCAGCACTGCCGAAACCACCAGCGGTAACAAATCAGGTAGCTAAGGCCCAAGCGGTAGCGACAAACCAACCCGTCCGACGGCCTGAACCATTGATACTCCGCGGGCCGCTACCGAAAAAGACGAACACCACACAAATCGTCACCAATGCGCCTGAAACGGTTGTAACGCGACCGGCCTTACAGCCCGATGCGACCAGCAACGTTGTTGCAAGTCCAGCTCCAGCAATATCCCAAACTTTGGGGACGACGAACCAATCACCGGTTGCCGCAACACCGGAGCCGACGAATGGCACCCCGACGGCAGCGGCAACAATTATCCAACAGACCAACGCCCCACTCGTGACTCAGTCGACAACAACCATAATAACGAACAAGGAGGTCATAACGACGAATGCGAAAGAAGCAGTCGCGACGTCAGCACTTCCAGTCAATCCCATCGCCGTTAAAGAACAGACATCGAATGTGGCGAGCTTTCAGGTTCAGCAAACGAATCTTCAAAAGCCAGAGCCAGTAGCGTCCAACCCTCCTGCAATCGAACAAACCCAACCTGCACAAACGGCAGTCGTAACAGCCCCGGAATCCTCAGCGACATTGCGGAATGTCCTGATCGCGATCGGAGTGATTTTAACCCTGATCCTGATCGTGCTTGTCATGATGTTGCGAAAAAGCAAAGCGGGATCGAGCCTGATCACTCAGTCCTTGAACAAACCAGACGATCGGTAGACAGGCGTCGAGTTAATCAGGATATCCGTTAGGATGTTTCACGTGCCAGTCCCATGCGGTCTGCACAATGTCCTGTAGTTTTGAGAATTTTGGTTTCCAACCTAATTGAGACTTTGCCTTGTCCGCACCTGCAACGAGTTTCGGTGGATCCCCTGCCCGCCGTGGCTTTTCGATCGCGGGAATTTTCTTTCCTGAGACTGTTTCACACATCTTGATCACTTGACGCACGGAATAGCCGTCGCCATTCCCAAGATTGTAAAAGCCAGTTTTTCCGGGCTGCAATGCGAGAAGATGCGCCTGTGCCAAATCAATGATGTGAATGTAATCCCGAATCGCCGTGCCATCCGGAGTGGGATAATCAGTTCCGTAGATTTCGCACTGAGTAGCCTGTCCAAGGGCTACTTTGAACACATTCGGAATCAGATGCGTCTCGATGCGGTGGTGTTCGCCGAACTTTTCACTGGCTCCAGCAGCGTTGAAATAACGGAATGCGACGAACTCAAAGCCGTAAAGCTGTTGATACCAGGTGAGTATCTTTTCAAACATTAGCTTCGATTCGCCATAGGGATTAATCGGCCGTTGCGGCAAATCTTCTGTCATCGGAATAGTATCGGGAGGTCCATAAGTAGCGCACGTTGAACTAAAAACGAACTTCTTCACTCCATTCTCCCGCGCCGCATCGAGGAGATTCAATCCGCTGCAAACGTTGTTCCGAAAGTATTTGGAAGGATTCGTCATCGACTCTCCAACCAACGCGCTCGCGGCGAAGTGCACGACTGCTTCGGCCTTTGCACCTTGAATCGCTTTATTGATTTGGTCCCTCTCACAGAAATCTCCCTGAATGAATTGCGCTCTCGTATCCACGGCAGCGCGATGACCTTCGGTAAGATTATCGAAAACCGTCACTTTGTGGCCCGCGTTTAACGCCTCTTCGACAAAAATCGATCCGATATAACCCGCGCCACCCGTAACAAAAAGATTCATAGCGGGAAACTAAAGTTGCAAAAACGGTTCGACAATCTGAAACCGGAGAAAATTTGTTTGAGGGAAAAACTGAACACCGTTACCGGCCGACGTTCGCGGAAGCCTGTAACAATGAAGAGGTAAATCGACCCACCATGTTAGAATCCTTTACTTCGCAAGCAACTCTGCCGCCTCTTTCCTTTTGCCTTCGGCGGTTAGAATAGATGCAAGCAACTGAACTGTATTAACAAACTCAGGATCGGTCTTCACCCTTCTCGTCTTTTGAATCTTCAACGCGTCGCGGGCTGCCTTTTCCGCTTCTCTCCATTTGCCCTGCTGCTGGTACACGGCGGCCAAATCGGTTTGAGTAGCGGCCACAGCAAAAGTCATCGGCCCGCGGAATTTCTGGTTCAAATGTAACGCGCGCGTCAACATCGACTCAGCTTCCGTCCATCTTTGTTGGTGGTGATAAACAAGCCCAAGATCGTCCAAAATATCGATGACCTGAAACCCATTGGGAAAAGTTTGTCTTCGCGAGTAGCCGAAGATGTCGGAGGACATTACTCTATAATCGATAGAAGTTTCCGATTTATCCAGGATCGCGAACGCCTTCGTATAAGCAATTTCTGCTTCCGCATAATTCTTTTGCAATAAATACATTCGTCCACGCGCTTCCAAAAGAACACCGACCAAAGCGTGTGACGCTCCGTATCTCTTTTCAATAATCGGAAATGTTTTTTCGTACAGCTCCTCAGCCTCCCGGGTGTGACCGGTATGAGTTTGTCTTTCGATGAGGTTTACCGAAGGAACAGCGGCCTCGATACTTTCAGCACCAAAAACTCCGCGCTGCACATCGACGAGGCGGCTTAAATACGCTTCGGCTTCTGGATAACGTTGCAGGCGCGTGTAAAACTTTGCCAACTCTTCCAATGTCTGACCGTAGTGGACATCGTTCGTTCCGAGCTTATCCGCCAGCCTGAAAGATTCGATAAATGCGGCTTCCGAAGCATCGATATTGCCGACCATGAATTCGCTGTGCGCCTTTTTGTACGAAATTTCCCAAAGCTTCACCGTGTCTTCTGCGTTAGCACGGACGGCAACATACGTGATGGTGAAGAATAAAACCACATGGAGACATAAAACCTTTACTTGGTTGGGATTCATGAATTTCCTGTGACCGCTAATATCGCCCCATTATAGCTAGTTGGTCATAAGCGCTGTCGTTCTTCAGACCCAAGTATGACTCTGGCAGGTAGAATGAAAAGCCTCGCGTAGATCTGGTTTTTAAATCGGTAGCGTAGTCCTGAAGAGTAACGGTGCGATTCTCTCCTTCACCGGTATATGTGGCGATCGTCGGATGGACGCGTCCGATAGGCCAACCAGTGTCGTTTACGTAAAAGTCGACGCACTTGCTTGGTTGATACACCGCGTAGGAATTCCAATACGCCTGTGGCATTGCATCCCATCCAGCCTCAATCCACGGACGCATGTCCAATGCTACCCGTCCCATACTGGAAAGAGCGCGAGGCATTTTCGCGAGGCCCGCGGCCTTCGCCGCACTTTCGAAAGCATCCACGTAGACTTTGTTGAGTAGCGGAGCGGGGTCCTTCGGGTTGTAGCCCTGGTAACCATCTTCGCAGTCGGCAATGTAAAACTCGCCCTTGCATTGGACGGTCAGCCTCACGCCGAGTGCGGCATCGGTCTCAACCAAGCGTGCCGATTCTGCCATCACGGCCTCGTCGTTGTGTTTAGTCACTCCACGAGGACATCCCCAAAAGCCGACTTTAAATCCGGCTTCGCGCCACCGATCCGCCCATCCGCGTTCAATGGCTGACACGTTGTCGGTGCGGATGTTCCCGGTATTGTCAATTTGCAGCGCAACCCAAACAACGGCGCCTCTTTTCAGCAAGGGAGCATAACGATCGGGCGGAAGTGCATTTGCATCATTGACCAACACACCGGTTTTATCGAACAGAATATTCCCCGGAATGCGACCCGTGTCGTTTTTCGCGACTACGACCGCTGCCGCCGAGTGTTTTCCTAAATATTCCGGACATTTGAGGAACGCCTCTACAGCTTTCTCGCGAGCCTCTGCGTCATCGGAATGTTTCTTTAGCGTGTCTAACCAACCTTTGTAGCCGGGCTCGTCAGGATCCCTCTGAAGAATCTCGCGATACAGATCTGTGATAAATTCAGCGTCGGTCCGATGTTTTGCTTTGTAGGTGGACGAATTGAAAAACGCCCGAATCTTTTCCGGCGATTGGCTCAATGAGTCGCGTCCGCAGATCATTGCGGCCGACGCCAACAACACGAGCAACATCAGCGAACGATGCACTGTCTCATTCAAGTCGATCAATCGTTCCCCAGCGAGCGTTTTCCTCTCTTCTGAGGTGCGTTGGAAACAGGGAGCCATTTGGAAAGATCCTTCTTGATTGGAGCTGATTCGGCTTTGCTAGCGAGGTTTGTCCACTCGTAAGGATCATGAACGTGATCGTAAAGCTCCTCATCCCCATTCGCATAATGGATATAACGCCATTGTTCGGTGCGAACCGAGTGATTTTGAAAGCCGAACGTGCAAAGACCGGGCGTCGTCCACTTTGCTTTGGGATCCGCGAGAAGACTCTTGATATTTTCACCCTGTACGTGCGGTGGAACGGAAATGCCTGCCAGATCGCAAAGCGTTGGAAAGATACTCATGAAGTCGACCGGGCGATCGCAAATTGTCCCCGCTTTCGTCACTCCCGGAACTTTCCAGATCAACGGAGCCCGCACTGCTTCCTCCCACAAAGCAAACTTTCGCCAGTGTTCCTTTTCACCGAGATGCCAGCCGTGGTCGCCCCAGAACACAATGATGGTATTGTCTCGATACGCGCTCTTCTCCAATGCGTCGAGCAATCGGCCGACATTCATATCGGTATAAGCAATCGCCGCGAGGTACGATTGAATCGCTGCTTTCCACCGGTTTTCTTTCAATATTTCTTTATGTTCCGCTGTGTGCGCCATCTTTACCCCGGCGGCTGGAACATCGTTCAAATCTCCGGCGATGTGCGGCGGAAGTTGGATTTTATCGAGCGGGAATAAATCGTAATACTTCCGCGGCACGACCCATGGCAGATGCGGTTTGTGTAACCCGCAGGCAACAAAGAATGGTTTATCGTGTTTCTTGCCTAATTGTTCGATGCAATAATCGGTGATTTGCCAGTCGGCGAGGTCCTGGTCTTTTAGATCGTGTTCGAGAGGTTTGTGAAAACCTTCCAACTTAGTGATCCCTTTGGGGCCGTGTTCGTCTTCATCCGTCCCGTTCTTGCCGGAGTAATCGCTCCATTCACCCGGGTAAAAGGTATTGCCGTGATAAATTTTTCCAGCGCCGGCAACATAATATCCGGCCTGTTTGAAGGCGAAACTCAAACCACGCCCCTCAGGAATAAATTTTTTCCAATTGTCATTGTTCTCGTAGCAACCGCTCGTGCTCGGGCGAAGACCACTCATCAGTGCGGCGCGGGAAGGATTGCACAGCGGCGCGGCGCAGCTTGCAGCAGTGAAGGACACTCCCATTTTTGACAGACGATCGATATTCGGCGTCTTCGTCTGCGGATTTCGGCCGGTGTAGCCGACCCAATGATTCAGGTCGTCAACGGCGATAAAAAGAACGTTCGGTTTCGCTTTGGAGTCAGCAGCGAGGGACGTAAATGCGATCAATGCAATCGCAAGGGTCGAGAATAGGTGCTTCACGAATCGCCAGACGCGTTCACGCGAGCCGGAGTTTCAAATTTCAAATCGGAAGTTTAAACCTGAAATCTTAAACCCGACCGGTTACAACCCGATTACTTTCATCACGGCGTCTTTCTTCGCCTCAACAATAATCGGTTCGAAGCCAGCCGTTTTGATGGCGTTATCGGGATCTTTCAGTCCGTGGCCTGTCATTGTTGCGGTGATGACGCTGCCGGTCGGAATCTTCTTCGCCTTCACGCAATTGATCAAACCGGCGAGACATGCTGCTGACGCGGGTTCAACAAACACTCCATCCGTGCGAGCGATGAGTTTGTAAGCAGCGAGAATTTCTTCATCGGTCACTTTGTCGATGAAACCGTTCGATTCCTTGAGAGCGCATTTCGCCTGGTCCCAACTTGCCGGGTTACCAATGCGAATTGCCGTTGCCACGGTGTGTGGATTTTCAACAGGCGCACCATCAACGATTGGAGCCGAACCCGCCGCCTGGAAGCCAAACATCTTGGGCAAGCGATCCGACTTTTTCGCTGCGTGATATTCTTTGTAACCTCGCCAGTAAGCCGTGATGTTGCCTGCATTACCGACGGGGAGGAAATGAAAGTCCGGAGCGCGACCGAGTTGATCGCAAATTTCGAACGAGGCCGTTTTCTGCCCTTCAATTCGAACGGGATTAATACTGTTAACGACTTCTACTTTGCCGGTTTCGCCCAACTCACGCACGATGCGCAAAGCTTCATCAAAATTCCCTTCAACAGCGATCGTCGTCGCACCGTACATCAATGCCTGCGCTAATTTCCCAAGCGCAATCTTTCCGTTCGGCAGGAGCACGACGCATTTCATGTTCGCGCGAGCCGCATAAGCAGCTGCCGCCGCCGACGTATTTCCGGTGCTGGCGCAAATCACGATCTGCGCGCCGCGTTCCTTCGCCTTGGAAACGGCCATCGTCATGCCGCGGTCTTTGAACGAGCACGTCGGATTCAATCCTTCATACTTCAGCCACAATTCAAATTCGCCACCAATGGCTTTAACGAAATTGTCCACGCGCACGAGCGGCGTATTGCCTTCATTCAGCGAAACGATCGGCGTCGCATCGGTGACTGGCAGATAACTTTTGTAAGCGTGGATAACGCCGCGCCAACGATTGCCGGAAGAGGGTTGGATCGAATTCATGTCAGTTGTAATTGCGCGAAACGACTAAAAGTTTTCTACACGGAACATCACCGGCGGCGCTTTGACCACAGGTAATTTGGAAATTTTTGTGAGCGCCTTCTTCATCGCGCTGTATGGCGCCTCATGCATCATGAGAATCAGCGGCACACTATCGCCTTCGTGACCTTCGGGCTGAATCACGGATGAAATGCCAATCTTTGACTCCGCGAGAATCGCAGCCACTTTTGCCAGTGTCCCGGGGCGGTCGACGACGCTCAAACGGAGGTAATAACGCGAAACGATTTCGTCGACCGGCAACACCGCGCCATTCTTTTCAAACGCAACAAACGGCGGAACGCGTTGCTTCGAACCGTATTTCAAATCCAAAGCGGCATCTGCAACATCGCTCAACACTGCACTGGCCGTCGCATCCTTCCCTGCCCCACGCCCGTAAAATAAAGTATCACCCACCGCATCGCCGCGCACGAAGACGGCATTAAAAACCTGGTTCACGCTGGCAAGCACATGGGTATTGGGGACAAGCGTCGGAGAAACCGAAACCTGAATCGATTTTCCCGTTTCACCCTTGGCCTTGCCTTTCGCGGCCTTCGACCGATTTTCGATCAACTTAACGATACCGAGCAACTTGATTGTATAACCAAGCTTGTTTGCAAATTCGATGTCCGTCTTTGTAATCGGACGAATGCCTTCCACGTGAATCTGTTTCGGTTTCACCCAGAAGCCATGTGCGAGCGAAGCAAGAATTCCGATCTTATGCGCCGCATCGTAGCCATCGACATCAAACGTCGGATCCGCTTCGGCGTAACCGAGTCGTTGCGCATCCTTCAGTGTTGGCTCCAGATCGGAACCTTCCAACTTCATCCGCGTGAGGATGTAATTGCATGTGCCGTTGACGATCCCGTACATGTGCGTGATTCGGTTCCCTGCGAAACCCTCACGCAATACTTTAATAATCGGAATGCCGCCGGCGACACTGGCTTCGTAGTAAATGTTAGTGCCGTATTGTTCAGCGACAGCGAACAGTTCTTCACCGTGAGCGGATAAAAGCGCTTTGTTAGCTGTGATGACGGGCTTACCGAGTTTCAATGCGGAAAGAACAATCGTCTTCGCGAGGTCAGTTCCACCGATCAATTCAATAATCAGATTGATCGCGGGATTGTTAACGACACTCTTCCAATCGGTGGTTAGCAACGACTTCGGAATATCGTAAGGCCGTTTGGCGTCCAGGGAACGGACGGCGATTTTCGGCAGGGAAAGCTTTAGACCGAGACGCGATTCCATGAGCGCGCCGTTGTTTTGGAGATGATGGAACACGCCGCTACCGACTGTGCCGCCACCAATCATGCCGATATTTATCTGGTGCATGGGGCGCAGAGTTTGCCGAGAATCACCGCGCCGGACAATATTTTTGTGAATAAGTGCCCGTCTTTTCCGGCCCGTAGCAACGGTTTGACAGGTGAAAGCCGTTTAGGCAATTTTTACGTAATGAAAGAACCTGCAAAGAAGCATGAATTGCGTGCTTTGATCCGCGATTCCAGTCATAAGCCGGTTCGTATCTGCATGGATGATGGACGCAGTTACACCATTTCCCATCCTGACTTCGGAATGGTGGCCGACGACGCGGTCGTGATCGGCAGCGGTCCGGGTCATAATCTTGGTGGTTTGAGCTTCGTCATTTGTTACTTCGACCACATCTCCCGGGTGGAATTGCTCAAGGGTAAAACGAAAGCTGCCTGATCCCTTTCGATCAGATCGGTTTTCACCCTTTTCGCCACTGTCCCGAAACACCAAATCGCCAACCAGGCTATCGCCGTCTATTCTCGAACCCGCAGCGGGTTAAAATTCCCGAATCGCCCCTTTGCGCCTTCATTGTTCATTCCTTCTGTAAAAAAGTGCCCGAAACCGAAATGGAATCGCTAACTAAAAATTTTTAGTGCCCAAAAACGAAATGGGGACGCTGACTAAAAATCTTTAGTCGTCGATTCCGAGATGGGAATGCTGACTAAAAATTTTTAGTCAGCGATTATGGAATGGGAACGCCAGTAAATAATTTTTAGTCGCCGATTCTGAAATGGAACTGCCAACTATAAATTTTTAGCTGCCGATTCCGGAATGGAAACGCCGGCAATAAATTTTTAGTCGGCGAAAACGAAGTGGTTTGCGGTAACTAAAAATTTGTGTACGCCAAAAACGGAATGGTTTTGCCCAACTAAAAATTTTTAGTTGGTTGCACCGCCCTGTAAATCAGGAACCTAGAACAAATGGCTATTTTTGACCACCTGAACAGGCACCTTTTGCACCCCGCCAGGCTCAAAAGCGATGGAACGATCATCGTGGCGGTGTTGAGTTGTCCAGCGCAGGCCGATTCTTCTGCCAAAAGTCGAAAACGGCTCGCCACCACTGAGCAGATTGTGCTCCCACTTCGTTATGATGCGCGCCCGGAATGACCTCGAGGACTTTTGGCCCGGAAAAGCCTTCGTGAAGTTTTAGTCCGAGCCTGGCGGGGATAACCTCGTCCTGTTCGGCTATGATGAACTTGATCGGGCCGCGGTACTCGGCCAAACACGCCGCCGGCTGGAAACGATCCAGCAGGATGAGTGATACGGGAAGGAAACGCATTCGCAATTTCGCCAGGGAAAGGAGGTCGTCGTAAGGAACAAACAACGCCATGCCGTCAATCTTTTGACGACGCACCTTCGCCAGATGAGCCGAAACGCCCGTGCCAAGAGATTCACTGACAACATATCGCGGCTGACCGGCTGGCAATTGATCAAAAGCCTCTTCAGCAGCCGCTAGGAAACTTTTTAAGCTCGGAGAACCGGACCGCGCACCGTATCCCGGATATTCCAGCACAAAGACATCGACATTCGCAGCTTCATGAATGGGTTGCGCAAAATAACTTCGATTCAATGCACAACCACCATTGCCGTGAACCACTAGAACGGAACCGGTTGCCTTTCCTTTCGCAGGCATATGCCATCCGATGATTTCACCAGAAACATTCGTCCAGGCCAGAAACCCCTCCTGAACCGCCGCCTGTTTAGCAACGTCCGCCGAAATCTTCGTGGGAAAATAAATCAGCTTCCGCTGCAGTGCGCATCCAGCAATGCAAAGCAAAACATAGATAATGCAGAGCGTTAGCAGCATTCGGGCAATCGTTCGCTTCCCTTTTGGTTTCGTCGCCGAAGAAGTCAAAGTCGGATCACTTTTCACGATCTGTTATTAACCCTGGCTTGAAGGCGAACCTCCCGCGGCATCGCCTTTAAACGGATATTTCATCTGTTCAACATAACCAAGCGGGACAGGGTGTCCTTGAATCCCATAGCCAGACGGCCACTTATCTTTCGGAAGAAAATAAGTGCCGAAGACTTTATCGAGCAGCGGAAAGTGAATTGCAAAATTTACGTCGATGGCCTCGTCTTCGATCCCATGATGCCAATGATGGAACCGCGGCGTGACGAGAAACTTTTCTAGAAATGGTAAACGCCAATTGAGATTTGCATGCACGAACGTTGAGTAAAGGAAGACGAGAAAAATATACGCATTCATCGCCGCCGCACTGAATCCCAGGACAAACATCGGAATCACGGTACTCGCGCGCAACGTCACAACTTCGAGAAAATGCATCCTAGCTCCAGCCATCCAATCCATGCTTCGTGCGGAATGATGAACAGCGTGGAATTTCCACAGACACGGGATTCGATGGAAAGCGCGATGGAGCCAGTACTGAACGAGGTCCGTCAGAAACATAATCGCGATGAACTGCACGATGAAAGGTAATGAACCAACCCAGGCACGAAGAGCCGTCAGTGGTGCCACTGCGAGAATCGTCTTGGCCGGAAGAAACGTCAGGAACGTCAACATCTGGACCAGCATGCTGCTGACGAGGTAATAAAACAGGTCCTCGCGCCACTCCTCGCGAAAGACATCCTGCTCCGGCCTACGCGCAAACATTCTTTCCAAGGGGATGAAAAGGAACCCGGTAAAAAGGATTCGAAGGACAAAGAAATCGAGCCCGAAATAAAGCGGCGTCGGATCGCCGACTTTCGCAGTTGCGTCGGATCCGCCGAGCAACGATGCAATCAATGTCGCTACAACACCGCACGTTCCAAGAACTTTGCCACGCCGCAACGCGAGGCTGATGGCAGACAAGCCAAACGCAACCAACAGCAGCGCATGAAGACCAACTCGAAAAGCAGGCTTCTGATACAAGGCGTGGACTTCGGGCGTCGAAAAGGTCCCGGGCATCACCATCGCGAGAACGAGCGACAGTCCAGCGATGCCGAGCACAAGCCCAAGGACACCGCTTAACCATCCGCTGCCGAATTTCCGCAACGCCGCAGGCGCCTCCAACTCGCCACGAAGTTTCTGTCGTGTCTCGTGAATCGCGCTCATCGGCCGATTGTAGCAGCCCTATTCCTTCTTTGCAGCTTTCAATTCGAGATGCAAATCGCGCAATTGCTTCGGTTCGATCTGACCCGGAGCATCGGTCATCAGGTCGGTTCCCTTCGCGGTCTTCGGGAATGCGATTACGTCACGGATGCTCGATGTGCCGCAAAGAATTGCGCAGAGACGATCGAAGCCAAGCGCGATACCACCATGTGGCGGAGCGCCAAAACGAAATGCTTCCAGCATGTAACCGAAACGTGCTTTCACGAGGTCCGGCGGAATCTGGAGCAGTTCTTCAAAGATAGTCTTCTGCACGTCCGGCTGATGAATACGAATTGAGCCACCGCCAAGTTCAACGCCGTTGACGACGATATCGTAATGCTGGCCGCGAACCTTCTTCGGCTCGGTTTTCAATAACGGAATATCTTCTGCAACAGGCGCAGTAAACGGATGGTGGCTGGAGTACCAACGATTCTGTTCGCGATCAAAACCGAGCAACGGAAATTCAACGACCCAGAGGAAATCGAAACGGGCGGGATCGATCTTCAACAAACCTTTGGTCTTCAGAACGTCCGCACAATAGAGACGAATCTTGCCGAGGATTTCGCAGGCATTCAGCCATTGATCAGCGGCGAACAAAATTAAATCGCCTTCTTCGATCTTCAGTTTTTGTATCAAGGCTGCCTTTTCGGCTTCGCTGAAAAACTTGACGATCGGCGACTTCCATTCGCCTTTTTCGACTTTGATATAAGCGAGACCTTTCGCACCAAAGCTCTTCGCATATTCAGTCATCGTTTCGATCTGACCTTGCGTCGCATCCGCGAGACCTTTGGCGTTCATTGCTTTTACAACGCCGCCGTTCGCGACCGCGCCGCTAAATACTTTGAACGAACTGCTACGAAACTCTTCGGTGAAATCAACGAGTTCCATCCCGAAACGGGTATCGGGCTTGTCGATACCGTAACGGTTGAGCGCTTCTTCAAAGGAGATGCGCTTGAATGGAGTCTGGATGTCGATGTTCAACGCCGTTTTCCAAACGCGTTTCAATAAACCTTCGATCAACGCATAAATATCTTCGCGTTCAATAAAGCTCATCTCGAGATCCAGCTGTGTAAATTCAAGCTGGCGATCGGCGCGTTGATCTTCATCGCGGAAACAGCGCGCAATCTGATAATAGCGTTCCACGCCGGCAACCATGAGCATCTGCTTGAACTGCTGTGGCGACTGCGGAAGCGCATAAACCGTTCCTGGATCGCGACGGTTGGGAACCAAAAACTCCCGCGCGCCTTCCGGGGTGGACTTAAAGAGAATGGGCGTTTCGACTTCGAGAAAACCCTGTTCGTCCATGTAGTTACGCGTGGCCGTGGCGACTTTGCTGCGCAGGCGAAGATTGCGCGTCATCTCCGGACGGCGCAAATCGAGGTAGCGGTATTTGAGGCGCAATTCCTCATTCACCTTGGAAGCCACTTCCGGATCGTCAACCGGGAACGGCAGGACTTCGGAGAAATTTAAGACGTCGAGCTGTTGCACAACAACTTCGACCTCGCCAGTGGGAATCTTGGAATTGTTGGTGCCTTCAGGACGCTGGCGGACCTTACCGGTCACACGAATGACGCATTCACTGCGCAGCGACGACGCTTTTTCGAACACATCGGCTGGAACTTCCTTTGGATCGAAAACGGTCTGCGTGCGGCCTTCGCGGTCGCGGATGTCGATAAAGATAAGACCACCGAGGTCGCGGCGGGAATGGACCCAGCCATTAAGGGTAACAGTCTGCCCGATGTGCGCCGGGCGGAGTTCATTGCAGTGTTGCGTGCGTTTCATTTGTAAAATCGGAAGGCGAGCCTTAGCTTCGCCGAACAGGCAAAGCGATGACTTTGCCGGACCAAAAATTCGAGCGGCAAATGTGCTGGAATTCGAATGGGAATTCAAAAGGAATTTTCGGAGGCGCGTTTAAGTCCCGTGAACGCAAGCAATGGATTGAGAAAGCGGGTTCTTCGCTGTTTTCGGGGGAATAGCCGACACGGCTCCCGTAGCACATTTCTCCTTCACCTAAAATCCATTCACTCTGCGAGAGGATTAAGGTGAGAAACAATGCGCTATTAAATTCAGCAAAGTGATCGTTTTCACGGGGGCATTTGATCATCGGATTTTCTTGGCTACGCACTACATTCATCGCCAATTCCATCGAAAAGCGGCGAACCGGGGTTCCGACGGTAAACGCCTGATTTGCAACGGCTAAAACCGTTGGCGGACAAAAATTATTGGCAATAAATGGCGAAAACTTTTTTTCCAGCCTCATTTATCCGCAATAATTGTCGTCCGAAACAGTTCCGGCGGGATTTATCCGCAATAAATGACGAAAAACGGTGGCGGACGATCTTTATCTGCAATAAATGGCACCGGAAATTTGGCGAACAATATTTATCCGGAATAAATGGCATCGGATTTTTGGCGGACGACATTTATTGCCAATAAATGCCGCCAACTTTTTTTCCCACGTCATTTATCCGGACTAAATGGTGAAAAATCGCGGCGGACGGGATTTATCCGGAATAAATGCCGCCGGAAATGTGGCAGACGACATTTATTGCGGATAATTCTGGGCGAATTTTTGGAAATCCAAATTTATTCGCAATAAATAGCGATGGATTTTTGGCCGCTGCCAGTGGTTCCGGGTAAACAAAGAAAACGCAATTTTTGACCTGGGTGAGAGAGAACATACCTACCAGCCATTTCATGCTTGCCGTTTCGAATTCCTGCAATTCCACCAAAATGTTGAGGAGCCGAAAAGCGCGTTTCGAAATTTTCAAAACAAGTCTTGCAAAGAAAACTTTTTATTATAGTTTTTCGGGACGCTTTCGGAAGCGAGCGTAGCTCAGTTGGTAGAGCATCACCTTGCCAAGGTGAACGTCGAGAGTTCAAGTCTCTTCGCTCGCTCCACTTTATCGCCCTGCAAATACTCTGTGTTTGCAGGGTTTTTAGTTTTTATAAGCTGGTCGGGCGAATTTGTTGGTTCGTTTGATTTTCATGGGAATACTGAGTTCGGAGAGAACTCCTCGTCTCTGGAGCGTCACCCGATGCTTTGACACCTCTGTCGGATGACGCTTGGCGATTAAATTTGAGCCTTAATTTTGTCCATTTTTGTCTAATTTCGAGGCGATGCGGCGAGGTTTTGCATTTACACGCAAGACAGATACTTGCAAACAACTGAAACACAGCACCTTGCGCACAAAATAAGAATCGCGGCCCGTGATTGACAGTTACACCGTACAGCATTTACTATGAACATTCTGTTTACGGTATTTGTCTCATGAAGGTGAAAGCTACTAAGAAGAAAACGACTAGTCTCAAACCCTTGGAAACCGGTCAATTTTGGAGCGTCGGAGAAGGACACATCCACATTGTTCAAGTCGGCAAGGTGTTGGCTCAATTTAAACATTTCAAGTTGAAGAACCAAAAGCGTGTTCCCGTGCAAATGATGAACATCGCCAGCGTTCAAGACTATTTGAAGCGCAACGACGCGAAGTTGGTAAAAAGCATTGCGGCTTAATCGGCGAGCGACTTCGGTCGCTCTTCCCCTCCCTCTGCCTGCAGCATAACCATATGCTCCCTCGCAGGTGATTTTTCGTAGTCAGTTCTTGCTTCAGTTTGCGCGTGCACGCACGTGCTAATCCAATTTTCCAAAGAAAAAACCCTGCGAACGTTTCATCAACATTCACAGGGTAAATCGGATGGTGGAGCCGACAGGGATCGAACCTGCGACACCCACAATGCCATTGTGGTGCTCTACCAACTGAGCTACGACCCCATCCAGAGAGGGCGCAATTTAATAGCTCGCCTCGCAGTGGTCAAAGAAATTTTACACGAAATTATGAACCGAGTGTGAAATAAAAAGTCGCGCCCTTATCGATCTCCCCTTCGGCCCAAACATGACCACCATGCCGCCGGATAATTCGGTCGACCGTTGCAAGCCCCACCCCAGTCCCTTCGAAATCTTCCGCGCGATGCAAGCGTTGAAAAACTCCAAATAGTTTATCGGAAAACTTCATATCGAATCCAACACCGTTGTCTCGCACAAAAATCGCGGTCTGATTATCAACACGCACGGACTTCACCAACCCGATTTGAATCACTGCGTTTTCGCGGCGCCGAGTATATTTCACGGCGTTTGAAATGAAGTTCGCGAACACCTGCTTGATCAGACCGCGGTCGCACTCAACAACGGGCAAATGCTCGATGCGCCACTCGATCTTTCGCTTCTCGATCTCGGGTTTTAATTCCTCGATAACCTCATCCACAACAGAATCCAGGTTCGTTGGCTCACGTTTTAATTCCGCTCGTCCGATGCGGGCGAGATTAAGGAGGTCATCGACCAAATGACTCATATTGCGAGCGCCGTCTATCATGCGCCGCAAATAATCTTGGGCTTCCGGAGTAAGTTGCTTCGCATAATCCTCCTGCAAAATCTCTCCGAATGCCGCAACATGCCGCAACGGTGCCCGGAGGTCATGGGATACAGAATACGTAAACGCCTCCATTTCTTTCGTACTCGCGGCCAGTTCCGCTGTGCGCTTTTGAACGCGCTGTTCCAGCTCCGAATTAAGCACGCGAATCTCTTCTTCCGCCTTTTGAATTTGCGCGAGCATGTCGTTGAACGAATCGGTGAGAAAACCAATTTCGTCGCGTCCGAACTTCCTGGCGCGAACCTGATAATCCTTCCTCTCGGAAATGGCTTTTGCGGTTTTGGCCAATTCGAGTACAGGCTGAGTGATGACGCGCTGCAGGATTCGGGAAAGAATAAATGCCAGAAGAAATGACCCGGCGAGAACGATTATGACGATTAATGTGTAAAGCCGAAATCGTTCGTACATCTCGTCCAAATCGGATTTTATCGCGATCATTCCAAGAGGAATTCCATTGTGCTCAATGGGTTGTTTTAAGACCAAAAACCCTTCACCGAAATGGAAGCCCTGACGTTCTGGAACCCAGTGGTCTTTCAGGGTTGGTCCCGACCGGGGATATTGCGCAAACAGCTTTCCGTTCTTATCAAATACGGCGGCAGCCACGACATGTGGCTCGGTGTGCAGCGCAGCGAGAACTTGTTCCTCATCAGTAGCAACGTCGAAAGTGAGTGCTCCCGTACTGTTCTCGCTAATGATTCGGGCAATCGTCGTTAAATGCTGCGTCATCTGATGACGAAAAGTAACCAACTCGTACGCCATGAACGCTCCTGAGGCGAGAGCGAGGACGATCGTGCTTGTCAGCACGATGATCATTGTTACTTTTTGGTTGATTGGCCGGTCCTGAAAACGCACTCAGCCACCTTTCGTTTCTACTATTTTTGCCAGTCGCAATAATTTCGAACTGATCTGCAACCCGCCTCGCTTTGCAGCATTCAGATTGATTTCGAAACGCAACTTGTTGTCTTCCATTAAGAAATTCAGCACGCCCCCGCGGCTCGCGAAATCTTCGATATCACTAATTGTAAATACCGGTTTATCAGCAGTACGCGAAACAATTTGCGGAACTTTGTCCCGCTCGGAGCGGCTGATAAATAAAACGTGACAGCTTTGTAGCTTATCGACATTCGCATATCGCCGAATGACAATCGGATGTTCTCCGATGTTCCTGCCTTTCAGTGCGGAATCAATTTCTCGTCCGAACGGATCGTTTCCGAGTATACCGACGAGAATGGGTGCATCCTTTTTAGGAAAACTCTGCGACGGCCATTCCACGAATTGAAGAAAGTTGAAGATAAACGCCGCTTTAAGCTGATACTCGGCAGCTACTTGCGCCGAAAGCTGAAAGCTCGTCATTGCAAGGCAAAGAATTGCCACCAGTCCTGTTTTTATTCCGCTGACGGTCACAAGGAAACGGACGTGTCTTGGGGTGTGACTTGACCTAGCAATACGGTTTTAGTCGGGAATTAGCAAGAAGTAGCGGGCGTCGGAGAAAAGCGTAACAACGCGACAAAGTTACGATGAGGCGGTGCGCGCCGTCATCCACTCTCGTTCCACAATGGCAATCGATGCATTATGCGCGCGTGAGAGCACGAGAACAGCGGTCGTCGCTCCGATTAACGCGCACAACATATCCCACTGCGTGTCCCAAACGTCTCCCTGCGTGCCTAGAAAATCCTTGGCCGCTTCACCGGTTAGCAATGCGGTCCACCACTCGAACAACTCGTAAAATGCGCTGAAGGCGAGACAAACGCTGATGGCAAGAAACGGAAGCCAGAAGCGGTGCCGCAGATGGGCCGTGCGAATCAAGAGTTCGCGGACAAGGCTTGCAGGAATAAAGCCCTGCGCAAAGTGTCCGACACGATCGTAGTGGTTGCGCGCAAAGCCAAAATAAATTTTTGCCCACTCACCAATTGGAACTTTTGCATAGGTATAATGCCCGCCAAGCATCAAGATCAACGCGTGCACCGAAAGCAGCCAGAGACACAGGTTGCTCAAGGGAAATTTCCGATAGGTCAGCCCAACAGCAATCATTGCAATCCAGGCCGGAGCATTCTCCAACATCCAGGTCATCCTGTCCGCCGTGGGTGAGATTCCAAAGAGAATCTCGAGAACTGCTATTGCCGCGATGAACAACGGCGCGCGCACATTATTCCAAACCTAGAATACGCCGGCCTTCAGCTGAAATCATCGATTGATGCCACGGCGGGTCCCAAACAATTTCGACACTGGCATCCTCAACTCCGGGTAGATAAAGCAGTTTCTGTTGTGCATCAGCCGCGATCACCGTTCCCATTCCACACCCTGGAGCGGTCAGCGTCATTTTAACAAAAACCTTATTACCACCACTCGGCAAAGGTTCGACATGTAGGTCATAAACGAGACCGAGATCAACAATGTTAACAGGAATTTCCGGGTCGTAGCAGGTTTTCAAGGTATCCCAAAGCTGCTTTTCGTCGACGGGCCCCGTGGAAGATGCGCCTTTTTTCGCAACTTCTTCAGCAAGACTGGAAACCGGTTCAAGGCCGAGCGCATCAACGTCTTTCGCCGAAATACGATAAAGCCCGCCCATGGCATGGACGGTATAACTGCCACCAAGGGTTTGCGTGATATCTACGGACGTTCCAGCTGGAAGGACCAAGGTGTTCCCCACCGGAATCTGAATGGCTTCACAGTCGCGTTTAAGTTCAACCGTTGTGACGTTGTGCATAAAGTTTTGTAATCGGAATCAATTCAATTCACCAACAAATTAGCGTCAATACCGATTCTGTAAATTCGGCGGCTGACACTTTACTTTGAACCTTGAACTTTCAAAGCTGAACTTTACGTTGTCGGACGTGCTAAAGGAAACGCCAGTCGTATCGGTAATTATTCCTACACGCCCTGAGCAGGCGGAAATCAAGGCAGTAGAAGCGGCGCGGACCCTTGATTACCCGGCGAGTCATCTCGAAATTATTGTTGCACGGGGCAAACAGCCATCCGTTCAGCGCAATGCGGCGTTGAAGATCGCAAAAGGCGAAATCATTTATTTTCTCGACGACGATTCCGTTCCCGACCCGATGAACCTCCGTCGCGCTGTAAAGCATTTTCGAAATCCACAGGTGAAAATGGCCGGCGGCCCTAACCTTTGTCCCATTGATGCTCCTCCCATCGAACAGGCATTCGCCTTAACGATGGGAAGCTGGCTCGCCTTCGGCCCGAGCTGCGCACGCTATCGCAGTATCAGCGTATTGCGTGAATCAGGAGAAAAAGAGTTAATCCTCTGCAATCTCCTCGCTCTCCGCAAAGATCTACTCGAGCTGGGAGGGTTCGATGAGTCGCTGTATCCCAACGAAGAAAATGCTTTAATGGACGCATTGCAGCAACGCGGAGGTAAACTACTCTACGATCCCGATCTGATTGTGCATCGTCGCCCCCGCCCGAACTTCAAAGCATTTTGCAAAATGCTTTTGAACTATGGCCGCGGCCGTGCCGAACAAGTTCGACTCCATCCAACGGCAGGATCGGCTCCGAACTTTGTCCCTCCGGCATTCTGCCTGTTCGTGGCCGCAACACCGATTTTGTTTTTTGTCGCACGGGGATTCCTTATCCTCTGGTTGTTTTACATCGCCGCGGTTTTGCTGCAGACGATTGCTTTGGTTCCCATCACCCAATTCGGTCAATTCCTCCGCGTCGCCGGGCTCATTTTCTTGAGTCACTGCGTATACGGTCTTGGATTCTGGAAAGGGTTGTTTACGAAACCGAAGCCACCGTCTCAATCCATCGCTTCGGAAATAAAATTGGAAAAGGTGTAAAGGTTTCCATCCATGGCAAAGAAACCGACCAAACGAGTTCTTTCCTGGGAAGATGAAATCGCAAAGTGCGCAGACCCGCAACGAGCATTGCAATACTTTGAGCAGCTCAAGACTGAAAATCCATCATTCACGAAAACCGCAACGGTCGAGCAGATTCGAATTCTAGTCGCGATATTCTCAGGTTCACAGTTCCTGACCGAAGCGCTGTTCGCCAATCCCGAGTGGTACACCGAAATTATCAATCCTGAGCGCCTTAGCTCCACCGGACAAAGAAATTTATTGCGTCAGGAGGTAAATGGCCTGTTAAAACCGTTCCTCAAAAAGCGCGACTATTCCCCTGCCCTTGCCGCTTTACGACAACTCAAGCAGCGTGAAATGCTGCGGATTGGGGCTCGAGATCTCGGAAAATTAAGTCACACGCTCGAAATAACGCGCGAGCTCTCCGATGTTGCAGACGTTCTTCTCAACGGCGTTTTAGAAGTGTGCACTCAACAGCTGACCGAACGCTTCGGAAAGCCATATCACCAGACTTTCGAGAATACCTGGAATCCGACAGCGTTTTCAGTCATCGGCCTGGGCAAACTGGGCGGACAGGAACTGAACTATAGTTCCGACGTGGATGTCATTTTTGTTTACTCAGAAGAAGGCAACAGTTTCAAAACACCTCCGCGCAAAGACGAACAAACTGGCAAAGGCCTTTCCAACCACCAGTATTTCACCAGGCTGGCAGAAAGCTTTATTGCTGAGGTGAGCCGCCTGACGAGTGATGGGACACTGTTCCGAATCGATCTTCGCCTGCGGCCCGAGGGCAGCGCCGGACCACTTGTACGATCTTTAGCGAGTTACGAGAACTTCTACGCCCAATGGGGCCAGACATGGGAGCGACTGATGCTGATCAAAGCTCGTGGGGTTGCGGGAGATACTGAACTTGCTGACGAGTTTCTGGAAACAATTCAACCTTTCAGATACCCACGATCACTTAATCAACGATTGTTTCGCGAGGTAGCCGCAATTAAAGAGCGCATCGAAACTGAAGTTGTGCGTTCGGGTGAGTTGGATCGCGACGTTAAACGCGGCCGCGGTGGCATTCGGGAAATCGAATTTATCGCTCAATCCTTGCAACTGCTACATGCCGGAAAAAATCCATTCCTGCAAAATTCCCAGACGATCCCGACGCTCGAAAAACTCGTGCATTATAAACTTCTCACGAGATCAGATGTCGATGAGCTGTCCGATGCATATTTGTTTCTGCGGGACCTGGAACATCGTCTACAAATGGAAAACAATCAGCAAACCCACACCATCCCCACCGAGCGCAGAACACGGGAACGCTTGGCAAAGCTGATGGGTTACGAGGAACTTAGTGCATTCGAGGCAGCCAAGGCCCAGCACTCAGCAAATGTACGCCGCGTTTACGACAAACTATTCAAAGGCGAAACCCCAAGCGCACCAGACAAGCTACCCACAAATTTCGAAGCCTCTCCTGACGATTGGAAAAAATTGTTGTCCGAACATAGTTTCAAAGAGGTCGATCGAGCGTTCCGGCTGGTGCGAGAGTTCGTCGAAGGTCCAGGTTACGTCCATGTTTCTCGACGAACGGCCGAACTCGCCCGCGAACTCCTACCACGCATTTTCTCGTTATGTCCCTCGACCAGCTCAACATTCAGAACGCAAAACACCACACGGCTTTCTGATCCAGATCGTGTATTGGCACGGCTCGATAGCTTTATTTCCGCGTATGGCGCTCGCACGACGTTATACGAAATGTGGGCTCGCAGCCCATCCTTGTTCGACCTGTTGATCCTGCTTTTCGATCGTTCTGAATTTTTGGCCGAAGCAGCGATTCGAACGCCTGACCTTGTCGATGAATTGGAACAAAGCGGACGTTTGCGACGATCAAAGACCACGGAAGAAACCTTACGCGATTTGCGTTATGGACTTGAAGACATTGATCAACATTTATGGATCAGGAAATATCACGAAACTGAATTAATGCGTATTGGTTTGCGGGACATTCTCGGCCTGGCCAATTTCGAGCAAAACCTTAGTGAACTCACCGCGCTCGCTGAGGCTTGCTTGCAATACGCACTTGAAGCGGTGCTAAGAAGAAACAAGTTTAAAGAAACTCCGATTGCGATCATCGGCATGGGCAAGCTGGGCGGGCATGAAATCAACTACGGATCTGACCTCGACATTGTCTTCGTGGCCGATCGTGCCCCAAAAAACCTTTCGTCTTTGCAAGTAATCGCGGTCCAAGTAATTGATTTGCTGTCGCGCCAGACAGAGAATGGAATTGTTTTCGAATTGGACGCTCGACTGCGTCCCAACGGAGAGAAAGGTCTATTGGTTAATACACTCGACGCATACGCTGAATATTATAGAAATCGGGCCCAGCTTTGGGAAATCCAGGCGCTCACACGAATCCGTGCGGTTGCGGGTAACGCTGACATTGGCAGAGCCTTCGAAAACTTCGCGACTGACGTAACTGACTTCAGCAAACCGCCAGCTTCTCTGAAGGCTTATAGCGCTGATTGGAAACAACAAATCGCGCGCATGCGTTACCGAATCGAGAAAGAGCGAACACCATTGGGAAAAGAAGATCTGGCAATAAAGACGGGAGCAGGCGGCTTGATCGATGTTGAGTTTATTGCGCAAACATTCTGTCTCGCAAATGGCTGGCGGGAGCCGAACACGTTGCGCGCCCTTGAACGCGCAGCAAACGCAAAGCTGCTTTCAAAGGCCGACATCATGATTCTCATCGACAGTTATCAACGTCTCCGTGGCATCGAAAGCATCCTGCGTCGCTGGAGCTATGCAGGTGAAGTATTATTGCCGGACAACCCTGCGCCCATGTATCGCGTAGCAGTCCGTTGCGGCTTCGAAACAGCAGAGAAGTTCCAAAATACAGTGAAGACATTGCGCCAGAACATCCGTGGCGTTTATAACAAAGTCTTTGCATGATAACGCCATTCAAAATATATGCGCGCCGTCATCCAAAGGGTTACTGAAGCGAAAGTTGTAATCAACTCAGCCGTCAAAGGTTCAATTCAACGCGGCATGCTTGTTTTACTCGGAATTGAAGAAACGGATACTGATGAGGATATCGAATGGCTTAGCGGCAAGATCACTCGTCTACGAATCTTCGATGATGGAGAAGGTGTAATGAACTTATCGGTAATCGATCTCCGTGGAGAGATTCTTTTAATAAGTCAATTCACCTTGTTTGCCTCTACAAAAAAGGGCAGTCGCCCTTCCTACATCAGGGCGGCTCGCCCGGAAACAGCCGTGCCGCTGTATGAGAAATTTATTGCGAGGATCACTGCGGATTTAGGGAAATCTATTCAAACGGGTGAATTCGGAGCTGATATGAAAGTTTCACTGATCAATGACGGTCCGGTCACCATTCTTATTGACTCGAAAGCTCGCGAGTGACAGCGCGCTTAATTCAACAGCAAAACTCTAAAAAATTTTTGATTGCTGCCAAGGCTGTTTGTTACCGACGTTGTTGTGTTCGTCGCAACGATATCTGGAACAACATCAGTCCAGGATGGCTGACTTAGATCGGTTTTGTATTGCAGGCGATACTTCAAACCAGCACTGGAACTCCACGTCAGGACAGCTTGATTTGCTAACACGTTTACCTGCGGGACCGCACTAACCGGAGCATCAATCAACTCAAAGAAACGCAGCACGTCTGACATATAGGCATCGCGCACAGCCGAACCAATAATCGTCTCGAATGGAAATGCGAAATTCACGACTCGCCCATTCGAGGGTGAGCCATCATAGACAACAGCAGCGCTTCCTCCAGTTCCGCCGATATATGAAATCGCCGATATGCTGCCGTTCGTTGGCACGAGCACATCCGGAAAGTCAACGTTATATGTCCCCTGTGTGCCGTTGTCGAAGGTCGCACTGACATTGCCCGCAAATATACTGCTCATCGTCGGTTGAAAAGCATACGTTCCCGCGTCGTCTGCGTTGTAAACGGCACGGAGCTGATTGTGATAAAAAGTTCGATCCGCTGTTGTTGGTCCGCTGGCGCGATCTAAATCCCACCCGATTTCAGAACCGGAGATGAATAAGTTTCCTTTACCCGCGAGATACGCACTGACGAGCCCTTGCTCACTGGCTGAAAAGCTTTCATCTGCAGTCGATTCCTCACCTGACAACCAAATGACTGCCGAATAATTCGTTAATGCAACGAGGCCATTGATGATCGCATTATGATTTACCGTATCAAACGCAGGGCCGCTGATACTTTGACCAGTGATCGCTGCGAACTTGTGATTCGCAGCGGCGGCGTTTTCTGTTGTTTGGAATTGCCAGCGATCATTGCCATCCACAATCAATACCGGTGAGTTACCATTGCTCGCAGTTGCACCGTAAACGCGCGAGGGAACGCTCTCGCCGCCGCTACTGACAACGGTTACCCGATAGTATTTCTTCGTTCCAGGTGCCAGACCGGTTCCGGTATAAGTCGATGCCGAGGCACCGACGTCAATCCCAGGGCCAAAACTACTTCCATCAGTGCTGGAGTAAACGCGGTAGCCGGTGCGCACAAAACCTTCGTCCGACCACGTTACACGCAATGCACCATTGGCTCGATTCGTCACCGATAAAATTTGCGGGCTCGTCGGAACACCCCGCGCGCCGAGAAGAACGACGCAGTCATCAATTGCATCGCGCGTCGCGGTCTGATCGATACCTGAAGAGTTATTGCTGATGAACGAAAACAGGTACCGACGATTATCATAAGGATTATCGATGTAGCCGCTCAATGCTATGGAAATACTCAGGCTTCCCGTTTTCGCATGCACCTGCCCTGAGCCGTCCGTCCCGCAAAAACGACTGCTTATTGTCCCATCCGTACAACCGATTGGCAGAGTCGTCTTCCAGCTCGGATACAAAGATCCCAGCATGTATCGAATGACAGACAAAGCTTGTTGCGCTGAAAACGAATCGCTGTGCGACAGACCGGATCCATCCAGCATGACCATCGAATTTGTAGAAAGCCCAACAGTGTTTTGGAGAAACCCAAATACCTGATTACGTCCGGCAGTAAAACTGTCCGTGCCACTCTTGATGTACCCAAGGTGTCGCAACAGTTCATCGGCCATCACATTGTGACTGACTTTCATCAACGGAATGCAGGCGACGTCCAACCGTAGCGGCTTCCCACCGTATGTTAAGTCCGTCGATTTATGGGTATAGAAAAGAGTTCCCGGCGCTGCGAATCCACTTTGTCCCGCAGCAGCACCGGTTACTGTTACGCCTTGTGCCTGCAGCGCTGCTTTGAATGCTGTTGCGCCCTCAAGATTGTAACTCGCCTGGTTCGCTGTATCCCGAGTGTCGTCCGTTGACGAATGGTCGTACATACAAACCCCGTAAACCTGAACCTTCCCCGTCACCTGCAATAATCCATTGGTCTTCAGTTTGCCCGCAATGAAATCCAGTCCCTTTCTGGCATTACCCGTGCCGAACACTGATTCGTTCCAGGTGATGTCATGCTCACAGACGAGATTCAAGTCGCCCGTGACGGTACCGTTTGTGAACGAGCCCGTGAAGTAGATCCGGGATTCAAAATAATGATTCGTACCGAGAAGTGCGAAGGCAGCGGCGGTCGTAAATATTTTGGTATTTGAAGCAGGCGCTTTGCCGGTATTCGGGTTTTTTTGATAGTACGTAACCGTGCCTGTATCATTCTGTACGAGGATCGTCCATGTGTTCGCCGCGACGGTCGAGCGAGCCAGAATCGAATCAATCTGTTCAGGAATGGTTTGCGCAACACCTTGTATCGCCGTCAAAATAGCGATTCCCAGTGCTATCCTCTGGAAACATTTTTTCATCGGGATTTCACGTCGTTTGGTGTAGCACTTGCAGCGCGTTTTGAGTGTGACCGACAAATTTAATTCGAGCAATGCGTTAAAAGCCCAGCCTGCATCCGCCGCTGATGCTAAACCCTCGCGCTTTTATTCGGTCAAAGCGTGGCAACTGGGATTATGGCTCGCCCGACTTTTGCCTGCGCGACTCACAGGTTTTCTGGCCCACATCGCAGCCGATCTATATTTCGCAACCAACAAATCACGCCGAGACATCGTCACACGCAATCTGTTGCCCGTTGTGAACGGAGATAAACTCGTTGCAAAACACGCCACGAGAAACCTATTTCGGCAGTTCGCAGTAAAGCTGACAGATCTTTGGCGATACGAAAGTGGCGTACCGGTTGAAGATCTGTTTGGCGAATGGACGGGCTGGGAACATTTTACCAAGGCTCAAGCTTCGGGCCGGGGCATACTTTTATTGACCCCACATTTAGGCAATTGGGAATTCGGCGCTCCTCTCCTGGCAAAACGCGGCGTCAAATTGCTTGTCATTACTTTGGAAGAACCGGACAGCAAACTGACGGATATGCGGAAAGCGTCCCGGGAGCGCTGGGGAATTGAAACGTTGGTGCTTGGCCGCGATACGTTCGCATTTGTAGAACTCATTCGGCGACTGGAGAAAGGGGCTACGATCGCCCTTCTCATCGATCGCCCACCGCTCAACACTGCAGTGATGGTCAATCTTTTTGGCCGCCAATGTGCCGCGTCGGTTTCAGCTGCAGAACTCGCCCGCGCTACAAATTGTATTTTACTGCCGGTTTACCTCCCGCGTGTCGGCACAAAATACGCGGCGCATATTCTGCCTGAGATTAGCTACGATCGCCCCCGTCTACGGGATCCCAACGCACGCCACGACCTGACGCAAGAAATCATGCGTGCGTTTGAGCCAGCCATACGTCAATATTTGGATCAATGGTATCATTTCGTTCCGATTTGGCCCGATCAGGACGGACAGCGACAAAGCTGATTGCCGTATTCCTGTTATTTGTTTTCGCATCGCAGCACCTTCCGGCAGCACCAACCGATAAAGATCAACTTTTAGACACGTTCCTAAAATCCCAAAAAAATGTGCAGACCTGGTCAGCCGACTTCGTGCAAACACGCACGCTGAAGTCGATTGCCAAACCGCTCACCGCGAATGGTCACGTTTGGTTTGCAGCACCAAACCGCTTTCATTGGGAACTTGGGAAACCAGCAACCACGATTGCGGTGCGCGCGACCGACGAGATGCTGATCATCTACCCCAAATTGAAACGCGTCGAAAAGTATCCTCTTAACGCAAAAGCAGCAGGCCAGTGGAAAGATATGCTCGCGCTGCTCGAAGCTGGCTTCCCGCGGGATCGCGCCGAGCTTGAAAGGCAGTTCAAAATCTCTGCGATCAATATAAAAAACGATAACGCCGAACTTGTCCTCGAACCTAAATCATCAAGCGCACGAAAAATGATGCCTCAATTTAAGATCGGTTTCTCCACGAACGATTTTTTTCTAATCAGCACGGAAATGCAATTCGCCGACGGTTCAACGATGCGAAATGATTTCAGTAACGGAAAGATAAATGAAACGGCCGACAGCGCCTTATTCAATCCGCAACTGCCGACGGACTATAAAGTCGTGGAACCGATGAAGAAATAGCCTATGGACGCCCTGAATAACGCCCTCGCAGCTTTGCCCCACGGACCTGAGTTTCGTTTTATCAGCGCTCTTTCTACGTTGGAACCCGGAAAGGTTGGTTCCGCGGAATACGTCGTCCGGGGAGACGAACCTTTCCTGCGCGGACATTTTCCAGGTGAGCCTATTTTTCCCGGCGTATTGTTAGTCGAAGCCGTCGCTCAACTGGCTGGCGTCGTCGCGCAATCCGACCCCAATGTTCCCCAGCTTGCAGCCGTCAAGTTAACGGCGATCCATGGTGCAAAAATCCGTGGAACCGCCAAGCCGGGCGAAACGATTCGCCTCGAAGCAACCATCCTCGGACGAATGGGAAATCTGATCCAGGCAAAAGGCAACGCTCGGGTGAACGAGAACATTGTCTTGCTGACAGAGCTAGTTTTGAGCGGCGAGACGAAGCCCGTGAAATAGGCGGAACAACTATTGCGATCGCAAACGTAAATACTTTTCCCGCCAGACCGCGCGTGAAAGTTTCCCGCGCTGGTTGGTTTCGAGCGATTCAACCACCCACCAGTCACGCGGAACCTGCCAGGCAGGCATCTTTGACAGAAGAAAATTTCTAATCGGTTCCACGTCTTCGCCGCTACTCGTTGAGACACAGGCAACAATCTCTTCACTTCTTTCGGCGTCCCTGCTTGGCACACCGAAAACCAAACAATTGTTGACCGTCGGATGACTCATCAACATGCGTTCGATGCTTTCGGGCGACACTTTTCGCCCAGCGACATTTATCTGATCGCTCGCGCGACCGCGGAGGAAAACGCTCTTATCACAAAGTTCAGCAAGATCACTCGTTCGAAAGACTCCGGCGCCGAGGCTCTCGTCGCGAATCGGCCAATATGTCTCGGCAACTGAACGCCCGTGCACTTCCAGACAACCGTTTTCGCCCAGCGTCAGCTCCACGTTGCACATCGCTGTTCCAGCGAAACTTGCATCGGTGCGTGGCATATTGCTTCGGTCGTACGCAATGCCACCGCACTCGCTTGATCCGTAAAAATTATGGATCTTAAGTCCGGTCCTCTCGAAGACATCTTGCTCCAGTTTCAAAGGCAATGCTGCGCCGGCTGAGACCGCAAGTCGCACGTTTTGAGGGATCGCATCTGCATCATTCCACACTCTCCAAAGTGCGGGCACGGCCGCGATTGTGATTGCGTCAAAGTTTTTAGCAGCCATCCGAACATTCTCCGGCAGCGGTGATTCCGCGACGATCAAAGGAATACCGTGAAGTAAGAGCGGAAGAATCAGATTTGAAAACCCGTACGAATGCGCGAGAGAAATGACCGCGAGATTTGGCCAATCGCGACGCAACCCCATTGCCTCAACAATGTTATCTGCGTCTGCCGCAAGTTGCTCCGCCTTGAAAGCGACCAATCGCGAAACGCCTGTTGTCGCTGAGGTTGTTTTCAAATGCACAATGGACGGAGGCAACACATCAATTGTCGGAACACCCTGCCCTGCTTCCAACGGACAGACTGCTTTATTGTCACGCCAACCTCTGAGAATAGATAAAACAAACTCTGTTGATGTTCCTTGTGGAAAAACAACAGATTCGGGCGTCGCCTCGCCCTGCTCCGCTGTTTTCGCAAGCTGCGCGAATGTCCAATGACGCCGATTGTGCAAGTCGTATACCGCAATCTCCTCGCGGTATCGTTCCACAATTTGTTGCCATCGGTCGTAAAGCATTTGTCAGTTTCGTAGCGTAACGATAGGTTCAACAGCAAGCGAGAACCATGTCCGAACGCAAATCTTTCAAACATAACCCCGCCTTTCTGAAGGCTGCGCTTCTCAGTGTTATTATGATGTTTGTGGGTTGCACGACCCAACGCAGATTCGAAGCTGTCGCACATCCATTTCAGTTTGAGCGGGACACAATGTCGTATGCGAACGAATTGAGCTGGGAATATTTTTACGATGCCAATGGCAAATGGCGCAGTAAACAAAGGCAACCAGCACCGGAGTACCGTCAACACTGTTTTGTGGTCTCCCACGCAGCGCGGCAGTTTTTTGCGCACGCAACATTCCATCCGACAGACCCAAAGGCAGACTATGAAACTTACAAGAAACTCGTTCGTGCCATTCTGAAACGTAGTTCGATGACGCCTTCAACAGAAAATGCCAAGGTAATCATTCCGGGTTATTCTAATCTACGCGAATTCAGCCGCGATTACGCCGCACTCTTGAAATCCGAATCCGGCGGCGCCTGGCACAGCTACTTTCAACGAGGACATTGGCGAATCATGCTGCCATTTTCTGATAAAGGTCAGGAGAAAATGGCGTTTCACCTCGCCTCAGAAATAAAACAGAACCACGCTCCCATCGTTCATCTCGTTCGTTTTCCACAACTCACCATCAATCACGCGGCTCTCTTGTTTGACGTCACCGAATCCGCCGAGGGAATTGCATTCGCCATGTATGATCCTAATTATCCCGAGAAACCCGCTACGCTGACTTTCAATAAGAAAACGAAACGCTTCGACCTGCCTGCAAATACGTATTTCGAGGGTGGACGCGTCAACGTCTACGAAATCTATAAGAATTTCTGGATGTGAGACTTTACAGCGGTTCGCGTCCGGCGTAGCCGCTGTCCAGATCGTGCCAATGCTCGATATCTTCTTCGTCTTTTTCCCAGCACAGGAAAATCTCTTTTCCGTTCCGGATCGCCGGAAAGTCGATCAATCCCCGCTCCAGGTCCTTTACCTGAATCTCGCGTGATTCGAACTGGAACAGCGCCGCCCGCAAATCAGCAACGACCTTCACCCACCGATTAACCGTGTCGCCGCCCAGGTCACCACGCTCGTCCGACAGTTTGCCAATTCGCTTTTCGAGCTGCTCCAGTTGGCGCTGAGATTGTTCGAGACAGGCGAGCCACTCTCGAATCTTCGGCAACAACGCGCGCGCCTGTTCAATTGTGTAATGCTTTGTGAACTGATACGACATGTTTAGCGACAGCTAACGGGTCACAGGGTTTGGTTCAGCTTCTTTTTGACATCGTCGTTTGTTTCGATGCTCAATGACTTTTTCCAGGCATCACGAGCTTTGTCCGGCTGGCTTAAGGCCTGATAAATATCACCGAGGTGATCGTACACAGCTGCGTCCGGTTCCTGTGAAAGCTCAATCGCTTTTAAAATATAGGGCAGAGCGTGCTGCGGCTCTTTCAGTTTAAAAAATACCCAACCAAGGCTATCCAGATATGCGGCGTTTTTCGGCTCCAGCTTGACAGCTTTTTCAATCAGCTGCTTTGCCTTCGCGAGGTTGGTACCGTTTTCCGCCCACATGTAGCCCAGGTAATTCAACGTCTCCGGATCGTTCGGCGACAGCTGCAGAGCCTTCTCGAAATACTTCTCCGCTTCTAAAAAATTCTTATTGCGCTCGTAACACGCACCAACCTGAAAATAAAAGCTTTGATCCAAATGGTTTGTGTCGGTCGCTTTTGCGATTACCTCTGCCGCTGTATAATGCTTCAATGCTTCGGCCGGATTCTTTAATTTGTTGTAAGCAACCGCAGTAAAGAATTCGCCAACGAATGTTTCTTTGAATTTTTTACGCGCTTTCTCGAGGGTACCCAACGCTTTGTTCTCCTGGTTCAAATTCAGAAGCGAGCCTGCAAGGTCGTAATAGGCGCGTTCAAGTTGCGGACTGAGAAGAATCGCTTTCTCAAAGTATTCAGACGCGCGCTCAAAATTCTTTTGGTCATACGCGATCGTGCCCAGGATGTAATAGGCGTGCGGATACTTTGTAGGATTATCACGAATGATGCCTTCGAGTTGCTGAGCCGCGTTCGTTTTGTCATTCGACGACAAATAGATGTTCGCCAGCCGTTCGCGTAAAATGTCCTTCCAGACGTCGGCATCGGGATTGTCATTTAACAGCTTCACATAAATGTCCGCCGCCCGTTTTGGTTCACCGAAGTAAGCGAGCGTATCGGCGAGTTTTTGCTGAAGCAGAATGCCGTCGGGATTCAATTTCGCAGCACGATCCAAAAGATCTTTCGCGCGAGGGGCGATAGCAGCCTTTTCTTTCGGATGAAGTTTCGCGTACTGACTGTAAAGTTCAGCGAGTCCGATCAGGCTGAGGGGCTCCGGTTCGATCTGCACTGCGGCACGATCCAAAGCCTTCAATGCTTCCTGTGTTTTGCCGCTGGAAAGATAAACCTGTGCCAGCGCGTCGTACGGCGGAAGCGCGGACGGACTACGGGTCACGGCAATTTGAGCAGCCTGAAGGGCGCTATTTGTTTTTCCCGCCCGAAGATAAACCTGCGCCAGCATAGCGAAAGCCAGACCGCTCGAATCGCGACGGTCGCCCGATTTCTTCAATACTTCGATCGCTTTGTCGTATTGTTTTTTCTGTGAGAATCGATTGGCCAACTCTATGACCAAAGGTTCGTTGGAAGGATTCGCGAGCGCCGATCGATAAAATTCACCGAGGGCATCGTCGCCCTTTTCATTCAACTCGTAAGTGATTCCCGTCGCGTAGCGTGCCAACGCTTCGATGCGTTGTTCGGTAACCTTGGGATCTACAACGCGATCAGGCTCGGGAACGGATGATTTGCGAACCGCGGACGGCTTGGAAGTTTTAACAGTCGCGTCGCCCTTGGGATTCGTCGGAACCGAAATTTTGCATCCGAAACCGAAAATGATCGCGGATAACAGAACTCCAAGTCCGAGAATCTTCATAAGGGAAAAATGCGAGCCAGCGCAACTCGTTCGAGCTGCGCTGGCCGAAATTACAACAAGTACAAACCGGCGATTACTTCTGCCAGGTACGCTTCTTGTGACGATTCGCGCGCAGCTTCTTGCGGCGTTTATGTTTGTTGATCTTAGCTTTGCGGCGTTTTTTTAATGAACCCATACTTCGGTTTCGAGTTATGTTTGGTGTTTAGTATACTACTTTATTCAGCGGGTATTCAATAATTCCTTCAGCTCCCGCTGCTTTGAGCTGTGGAATAAACTCGCGAACGACGTGTTCGTCAATAATTGTTTCAACGGCCACCCACCCCTTTTGGCTCAATCCGGAGATCGTCGGGTTCCGCAAAGCAGGCAAAGTATCGAGAAGTTTCTGCAAATTCTTCTCTTCAATGTTCATTTTGAGACCCACTTTTGCCTCGGCTTCCAAGGCGCCGCGCAAGAGCATTGCCATGGTCTGAATCTTCTTTTTCTTCCATTCGTCCTTCCACGAATCATGGTTCACGATGAAACGAGGAGTGGATGTTAAAAGGGTTTCTACGATGCGCAATTTATTCGCGCGCAACGAGGAACCGGTCTCCGTTATTTCCACAATCGCATCAACCAACTCATGTGCCTTGACCTCCGTTGCACCCCACGAAAATTCAACATCTGCGGTCACTCCGTGTTTTGCCAACCAGGACTTGGTGAGATTCACGACCTCCGTCGCAATCCGTTTACCCTGCAAATCTTTAACAGTTTTGATCGGAGAGTTTTCCGGTACGGCGAGGACCCACCGGGCGGCCTGACGGGTTGCTTTACTGAAAAGAAATTCACCCACTTCGTAAACGTTCGAGCCATTCTCCTGCACCCAGTCGTAACCCGTAATACCACAGTCAAGATAACCGTGTTCGACGTAACGGCTGATTTCCTGTGCGCGAATTAATCGGATTTCGAGATCTTCGTCGTCGACGTACGGCACATAGGAGCGACTGCTGATTTGCACATTGAAACCAGCTTTCGCCATTTTTTCGATGGTTGCTTCCTGCAAGCTGCCTTTTGGCAGACCAAAACGTAACTTGTTCATGTTAAATTTACGGTGCACCGCCGCTAAAATAGTCGGTCACAAAACCGATCCATCAGCCCGCGACGTGATTGCGATATTTATGTGGCGAGGCAACGTAGGGATAGTTTCCCCCCGGTATCGCCCAAAAGTTCGCCTGCCGCCGCACTGATTTGCCATCGAAAAGCCTGCAAAGCGACATTTTTCTTTGGTTGAAGCAATTGCCTGTAAGAAGGAGAAAGGTAATCGATGCATTTCATCTGCGAAGCCGCGGCAAATTGGTACGATCTTACGTCGCTGACTTTTGCGTCTGCCTGATCAGGTCGTAAACGTCTTTGGCGTGATCAATCATGTCGAATGCCGGCACGGTGTACTGCCCTGCTCCCGGCCAACCGGCGGGAATCCTTTGGGCCATAGGGTGCACTGCTCCGAATGTAATACTTCCACTTCCGTCCGCGGTTTCTGTTAGCGAAATGTCAGTCAATGTTCGAAGCGCAAGTGATTTCGTTTGGCGGGAAAAAAGTCCAGTCACGATGATGATGCGTTCATTAGTAACTCCATAAAACGTCCGTTCCCGCGTACGCGCATCGACAAAGAAACGCCCGAATACGAAGTAAAGGCCGATCCCAACGAACGGAACACCCCATATGAGAAAAAAGAACGGCGCTCCTTTACTGATGACGCTAACCTCCCAAAAGATTGCAAACCCGCACCACACCAACGTGAACGGAATTACGAACACGTCCGAAGGACGCAGGCGAACCCCTCGCCGAGGTTGGCCACTCCAAATAAGACGCTCGCCAGAACTTAGCTCGCGTTCGATTTCAAATGCTGGACTATTCCATGTCATACGCCAATGACCAATGTCGTGTGCGCAACGCGAGTGAAATACTCGGGATCATCTGTGGCAGTAATCGCCTCATATGCGGCCTCGGCTGCAGCAACGCGAGGAATCTCTCCGAGAGCGGCAGCAACTGCAGAGGCGGTTCTCGCTCGAGCAAACGCTGCAATCACCTCGGGCTCACTTTTGCCAGCATCCTCATGATCATCGTACGGCGCCTGAATTTCGAAGTAATCTGCGTCCAATTGATCGGCAAGAGATTGAACACACCCCTGTAGCTCTGCATCTGGATGGCCGGACCTATTCAAGTGACGCAACCCCTCGGTGATGGTCGGATGCGAAAAGCCTGACCGATCCACTGCAGCATGAGCAATGGCCGAACCGATACGGCGAAGCTGCTCGTCATCTGCCGCCTCAATTTGGTCTGCAAGTCGCCCCGCGATCTGTCGCAGTAATTCAAGTGTTGTCATAACGTGTCCGGCGCGCGTTACAAATAAAGTCCCGGCCTGCGCCCCGCGTCCACTAGTTGAATATTAGTCAGTGAATATATAGATAGAGATAATATCTGAGTCCTCGATCAGAAAGCTCGTATTTCGGACCGGACGTAAAGGATAGATGTCGGTCTCGCCGCGCCTGATCCGAATATCCGTAATCGCGCCCGGATACTCGACATTGCCATGCACTCGAAACCACATAGGGCCTTCGTACGGTTCAAACGTGATGTTGAGTATGCGGCTTGCCTCCGCCAAAATCTCGGCAACGGTACATCCCGAAATGGGAACCCCCGCCCTCCGCAGGTTTGGATGCGGTTCGTATTCGAGGGAATGATTAATCCATGTTCGCAAAGTAGGCATGGTTGTCAGCCGCCTCCCGCCTTGAGTGGGAAATTCAGCGCACCAGTCTGATAATAAAACTTCCATTCACCTGTACGCAGCTTTGTGTAGATCTTGCACACTCGGCCTTTCCAGTGAAAATCCTTCCCGGTGACCTTGTGCCGCCAGAGGGTGTCGATATCGACCACGGCAAGTGCTCCGTCTTCCTCCTTGCAGATTTCGATCTTCACCGTCTTTCGCCGATTATGAATCAGATCATGGGTATCGAACAGACCCTGCCAGTCCTTTCGCCACCGCTCCCGATCGAATCGGCCCATGACAAAGACCCATTCGACGGGATCATGGGAGTCGGCTGTCGGTGGAAAAGGCCAAACCATATCCGGATGAATCATGGAAAGAAAGAGATCGGGATTCTTTGTGTCCCAACCCTTCGTTTCGAGATCAACCATCTCTTGAATCGTTGCCACAATTGCGGAACTCACGATTTTCTCCTTTCGTCGCATCGACGATTCAAACTGAGCCACACTTGAGCCTGGATGTAAACGCGAATGAAAATGAAAGACACTAGCGCGTTAATCATCCGTGGCGTTGACTCGGCTTCGCCCCGATTGCCTTATTTCACAGGCGCACATCAAATAAGAACCAAAACTGTTTTTGGGAGCACCCAAACGGCAGCAGACCGGCGACAAAAGCAAATCGCATTGCGCCTGCGAGTGTAAGATTTTTCGACCAACGAAGGTATGATGAACCAGCTTGTCTTGATACTATTCGGGTGCGCCGTTTTTTCCATTTCGCTTCGCGCGAAGACTAACATCTATAGCGTTTCACCCAACGTTGCCATTGTTGACGACAGCTACAATGGCAGCTTGAACTCGATGAGCGTGGCGAATCTAAATATTTCCACGAACGTTATTATCCAGAACATTTCGGCGGATGTCGCGATTACCCACACATGGATCGGCGACCTTGTCATCAAGCTGCGAAGCCCGGCAGGAACCGTTGTCACGCTCATGTCTCGACCTGGTTTCATCGAAGCCGCCGATGACGGCAGTGGCGGCCCTGGATCTTCAGCGAATATTTCGTCAACGTTTCCCATCCATTTCTCCACGGGCGCGGCGACTTCCGCCGAGAACATGGGTTCAACGCTGTCGAACTCAGGCGTAGTCTGCCAAACCGACGGCATTTGCGACTATGCTCCCAATGCGGGCGCGGCGAGTACAGGTTCGCTTACCTCGTTCATCGGACAATCCGCGGCTGGCATATGGAAACTTTGCGTCGGCGATGCGGGTCTCGGCGACACAGGCACGCTGAACACCTTTGCACTCCGCATCATCACATCAGACCCGGAGGCACCCCCGGACCGGCCGCAAATGACGATCGCCCGAAGCGGCACCAATGTTATTGCGTCGTGGTCGACTAACGCGACGGGGTTCACTCTCGAGGCAAATCAGCCACTAACATCTAACGGTTGGGCCATTGTCAGCGCTCCGCAAGTTGTAAGCGGAACGAATTACACCGTTACACTCCCCGCAACGAACACCGCTCGCTACTTCCGCCTGCGTTTTCCATGAACGACATGCCCGCTTGATTTCACCGTGAGCGAAAGTCTGGCCATCCAAAAATGAATTGCGCGAGGAGTTGGGCTCGAATGCCGTGGTCAGGCGCTAGCCGTTCGTTGGCGGAAGTACTCATCGAGCGCCCTGGCATCCGAGATACTCGCGATCAAACTCCAGGACCAATCTGCAATGATGATGCTGTCACTGCTCGGCAGCGACCGCAAAGCTCGGGTAATCCGCCCCGCGTCGAAGAGGCCGTGTGAACCGAAGCTGAGCCAGGCGTGCTGAACAATCTCTGCGTCTTGATCAGCAAAGATAACAAAGGAAGCATCGCCCCATGCTAACGTGCGCTTGCAGCGTTCTCGATGTGAACTGTAACCGGTGAAAACCGAATCGTAAGGTGGCAGGTGCTTCTGGATAGCGCTGGCAAACCCTGAAACAGCAAGTCGCAACTCGGACAGCGCGTGTGGTGCGTCGGGTCGTAAATAGATGTCTGTATACCCCATGCCACCATCAGAATGCTTTGCTGCAAAGTCGTCGATAATACCCATTTCGGTCACGCAATGCTGCTGGGCTGAGCGAGGAAGAAGCTCGATCTGGCAGTAATCATCTTCGTGAAAGTAGATGCTGCGCTCTGCGGGCTGGGTTGCCGCATTTCTAAAAATATTCTTTAATCGTCCGAACATTAGTTTTCGTGGGAACGTTTAACGATCAAACTCGGCAACCGCCGCCGAAAACGCCCGGTCCGTCGCACCAATCGCTGACAAAACACAAAACATTCGCACGTCCGTCCCTGAACCCGGCAGCGGCTCGCTGCAGCGTCTTGATTAACCTTCATGCTTGGTCGCCTCTCCATCTGTCGTTGGACTCTCAACCAATCTAAAGCTCCGATTTAAGTCCACGGTATCAATGCTGAAATAGTAACCTCCATATCGCTCGTGGGCTCGCTCCTTGGCGGGGACGATGCGCTCATGCAGTGCGTCATAGTTGAGCGGATCACAATAAACGCCCAGCGGCTCTGGATTGGAAGGCTCACAAACCCGGATACGCTCACCCTTCGGCAAGAGAGCCCGCCCGCCTCCCGTGAAGGGCGCATAATGCGCCGTCATATAGTGCACCTCAAAATCTTCAATCGCCTCATACACCTCTCCGGCTTTAGGAAACTTGAGGCCCGACGGCATTTTCCGTCTCTGATACGCCTTCGCCAGCTCAACCTCCTCCCCGCTGATCTCTGTCCGCTTGCCTGTCCGCAACTCTGCCATGAGATCCGCAACGGTCTGTCTCCAGAACAGGCGGCGATACCACGGAATGCTGGTGATACCAGTAAGCCGGTCGAGTTCCCCCCACAAAATACTTGCGAAAAAGAGAATGATGAGTCCGCCAACAAAACAAAGGATGTAATCGCTCGCACTCACGCGTGGCAATGCAGGCTAAAACTGTTGGCTCAGGCAGGCTAGGCAAAAGATCGAGTTGTTCACAGACGCGCGGGGCAGGCCTTGCTGGCGCGTTTGCTCTCGTTCCGGCAAAGAAGCGACGCACTTTTCATGGGTTGTTTTCCTTGCTCCTCTCAGTCTTCAGAAAGACTTTCAGGTTTCTGAGGAATTCCGGGCGTAGATAGCCGTCCTGGTGGGTGCCGCCAATGATGGCGGTTTTGAAGTTCGAAAGATGATTTGTCAGGTATTCCGTTCGGGTGTCGGTTTTGCAATAGAGGCCGAGCGTCGAGACCTGGTTGGCGCGTAACTCCGCTTCCGTCACTTTCAGAGCGCTCAAACTCTGAAAAATCGCTGCATAAGCTTTGAAATCATGCGGCATTCGGACCCACGCGTCCCGCCGACGCACCGTATCCGCTGGCGCTTCCGGTGACAGTTTCGGCATAACCTGAGCCGGGTCAGAAACTAAAGCGGAGTTCCGCGCTGCTTTGTCCTCTGCAGAGAAATCATAGTGCTCATCGTATAATGCGTTCTCACCGAGTACGACGCTCAAACAACGCTCCGGATGGCTCACCAAAAATTTCAGTGCGATACTGCCGCCGAGAGAATATCCCACCACGTGAGCCCTCTTGATTTTCAAATGATCCAGCAATCGGCACACGTCTTCGACCATCTCGATGCCATATGCCGCGGGTTCATGTGGCTTATCGCTCTTGCCATGTCCTCGGCAGTCCATGGCGATAACTCGATAGTCCTTCGACAATGCTTTGAGGACTCCGGTATCAGCCCATTGCAACTCAGCGTCGAGCGTCAGACCATGAATCAGCACGACCGGCGGTCCGTGACCTTCGAGGATGTACCGCAGATTGACACCTTTGGATGAGAACTCTTCCGCCATTGCGGCTGCCCCCGCGAACAGCAGAAGCCAAACTGCAAGATATTGCACTGTGAGTAGCGGACGGCTCCTGGTGTTCATAAGAGTGTTAATCAAGCAGCCTACGGTTTTGGGCGGACCACCGCAGAACGATGATTACTGCAAACGGAAGATTTCATAGGCAAAGAAAAAGCGCAATCGGCGGTTGGCTCGACGCACTCGTTACCGGACTTTTGTGATGAGCGACACTGATGATGACGGACCTGACAACCGCGGCGGTCAAAAAGTGGCGGCATGCCGTTAGGCTCTCAAAATCTTTTCCATCGCTTTCCCTTTGGCCAATTCATCCACCAATTTGTCCAGATACCGTATTTCCCGCATCGTCGGCTCTTGAATGGCCTCCACCCGGACGCCGCAAACGACACCTTTGATCAAGGCTCGGGAAGGATTCAGTTTGGGAGCCTCCTTGAAGAAGGTTTCAATGTCCGTCTCCCTTTTCAACTGTCCCTCTAACTCCCGCTGACTGTAGCCGGTCAGCCAGCAAATGATGGTATCCACTTCTGATTTTTTGCGCCCCTTTTTTTCTGCTTTTGCGACATAGAGCGGATAAACTTTTGCGAACCTCATCGCAAACAGTCGATTCTTTGTCTTCTCATTTGTTGTCATGTGATCGAGCGCCTAACGATCAGGTCGAACAATCGCCGCCGCATACTCGCGATCGGCAGCAAGATCTCAAATTAGTTAAGCCTTTAGCGCATTGGTGATCAAGGAAGCAAAGCTCACGCTCCGGTCTTCAAAGGCCCAACGACCTTGTAAGAACTGAGGATGACGCCGGATGGCATCGCTTTCGTGCTGACAAGCTCAAGGGAACGTGCGGGCGTTTTCTCCGCAAAGAATCTTTTCCCCGTCCCCAACATAACTGGATAGACGCACAGGAAGACTTCATCCGCCAGACCGTGTTCGAGCAGGGGCGACGTCAGCGTGGAGCTACCCCACAGGATAAGACCCGGGCCATCTTGCGCCTTGATGCGACGAATTCCCTCGACGAGGTTCGGTCCGACGCCCTCGAAAGGGCCCCATGCAAGACTTTCCGGGCGATGGGTAACGACATATTTTCTAGCTGCATTGATGCCGTCCGCCATCGGACTGCTCGGCGCCTTCGGCCAGAATCCCGACCAGATATCGTAGGTGCGACGGCCAAGCAACAGGTCGAAACGATCACCCTGTGCGGCGACGATTGCGTCACGACCAGCGGGGGTCCGGTAAGGCACAGTCCAGTCGCTATAAGGAAAATCTCCGCCATCAGCGGAGTGTTGGATCACGCCATCCAGCGAGATGTGTTCGATGATTTTGAGTTTTCTCATTTGAGTAATGATTTTTCGATCACTACTTCGACGAATGAGCGAGCTGATTTCGGACATCCGAATTTTTCTTCCTGGCTCCCATGCGACGTAGTGCTCTGGTTACGGGCGGCGTTTATTTCCATGCATCCCTCCACATGTCCGGATACCAACGGCCTTCGTCCATCTCGATGAGGTCGAAATCTGTTAGCACCGTGCCATTATCGGGCAAGCCGTATTCCTTGATCATCTCGGGAATAAATTCGTCCGTCTCATCATCGTGCCAGCCGCGCTTGCTCATGAAACTGTTGTAGATGAGCACCTCTTCATCAGTAAGTCCCCGTCCATTGACAAAGCACCAGTCGAGAACCTGCTTATCTGACTTGCCCGAAAGCACCTGCTCTCTGACGTCCTCGTAGCGAACGCGCAAGTATCGGCAGGTGCGGCCATCGAAGCCCTGTCCAAGCATTTCGTGGTAATCCGTAGGGAGCTTGCCCTCCGCATGAAGTCGGATTTTGGAGCACATCCTTGCAAAATAAAACAGGCTGCCGGTCTTCTCGAAACAACCTTTAATTCCGTCAATTTTCATGGTGCCTTTTGTATTCTACGGACGAAAGCCCAAGCTGACCGGCGAGTACGGAAAATGCAAAACAATCTGTGACGCTGAAGCATACCAACATGATGCAATTCCTGTAGCGCATCTTTGCATTCAAGTGTTCGGCCAAAAGCGCTGCGCGCGGAAGAACACCCAACAGCAAATTGTTTCTGGCCGTTTTTTCCAAAACCTTATTGCGATGCTGGTCTCCTGCCGACACAACTCCAGGAAGTCTTGCAGGTGTGCTTCGTTTGCTAAGTGGAGCAAAATCAACTGCGAGTCGTCGTCGCGCTTGCGTGACCAACCCTCGATATAATCGACATCATCAGGAGGAAAAGAATGAAAACGCTCGTAGGCGTGGTCCGTATCAACGAAGCGAATTCTCAGTGGAAACATCGGCATACCGTGCGACGTCGCCTAACTATACTCCGAATCCGCCACCCGGCGTCAGTCGTAACCGGTTAGTGCGTGGTTAGGCATTGCGTTTTTCCAATTCCATCTTTGTCAGTGCTTCTGCTATGCGCAGTGCTCTGAGCCTGTTTCGCTGCAACGTATATTGCGAAGTTTTTGGTTTGAATTTTGACTGAGCCTTGTCGCCCCGGCTTATCATCGACGCAAACGCACGGAGGGCTTCCTGTAAGTCTTCCCGTGTGAAATGCTCTGGATTGCCTGCTCCCTTGTTCATCAGCGCAGAGGCAATATGTAGCGCTTTAAGATTCTCTCGCAGCATCCTATGCTGCCACGTTCCGGGTGTCAGTTTCTGCTGTGCCTTTTCCGATTTGCTGATCAGCGACGCAATCGGTCGACGCGCCTCCTGCAATTCATCTGTTATCGGGCTATCCATAGTGGAGCCACTTCGTATTTTTAACGACCAATGTAGGTCGCCCCAAAGTTATTAATAGCTGGTGACGAAGCGGAGCAAAATTGTTCGTTGCAGCGTCTTGTTATCCGTATGGCTCATTTTATCAATTTCACGAGTGAACCGTCTGACGTGATGATTACACACGCGGCAAAGGCGTCGGCGGGCGGTTTCGGAGTATAAAGGGCAATAGCATGGCCGGAGGAGAGGTCGTAAATCAGGAAGTCCTGCTTGCCATCTTGCTTCGTGGTCAGGTAACGGCTTGGTAAACCATGTCGCGCTATGAAGTTCCGTATCGAAAGCCCCTCTGTCCTCAATGAGAAATTCTCGAAGACGCTAACGTCCGACGCCATCGCAGGGATCTTCGCGGGCATCCAAACCGTCGGCAGTGAATTGGTCGCGTAAAGTGGTGAAGCCCATCTCTCCCGTAGCGTGGTTTTTTCCGAATCAGCAACCGCCGTGATAACGCACAGCAAAAGGAAGACGAGGAGACGAGGCGCGCTCATACGACTAACGACATCAACTCAGGCAGCCCGCGTCAATGAAGTTTGCTGCATCCGGCGGGTTAGGCGACGTTGGTTTGATTTGGAGTCACACGACTGCGTGCGCGGTGTCGAAATCCCCTGATACTCACAGGCAAGAGCACAAGGTTAAAAAGCACCATGGGGAACAAACTTTCAGTGCAACGTCTCGCCACGCTTCAGCATCTTCACAAAGTCAGCTATCCGCTTGTTGCGTGTTTCGGCCTTTTTGGCGGTCGTGATGCGGAAGAAGAAACTGTAGCGTTGGGTTTTGTTAAGGGTGTCGAAGAAAGCCTTGGCAGCGGGTTCTCCCGCGAGAGCGGTGAGAAAATCCTCTGGCATCTCGGCGGTGCTGGAGCTGTGGTAGGCGGCTGCCCAACGACCGTCGGCTTTGGCAGCAGCAACGGCAGCGAGTCCAGCGGCCTTCATGCGGCCTTCTTTTTCAAGCCGTGTCACGTGGCCGACGTTGATCTTCGACCAGGCACTGCGTTTGCCTCGTTTGGTGAACTTTTGCAGAAAGGACGTCGCGTCGAAGGATTTCTTCTGCCCGTCTATCCAGCCAAAACACAGCGCCTCGTCCAATGCTTCCGCATAGGTCACCGTGCGGATGCCGCTGCCGTTTTTGGCAATCTTTAGCCAAATGCCAGAATGGTCGGCATGATGCCGTGTGAGCCATTGGCGAAACGCAGCGGCAGAGGCGAAGGCAATCACGGGCTGTTCAGGCATACATGCATCGTGCGAGTAATGACGCCTAATGAATCCAAGCTGGGCCACGCGGCCGGAAAATGCAAAACAATCTGTGGCTCTCAGCTAAACCAAATGCGTCCTCCGCGTTAGCTCGGGTGCTCTCGTTAGACCAATAACCAATACCTCACTCCCAAAACCAAAACCGACTGTTCCACTGTGGATCCCAACAGTCGTGTTGATGCTGCTGGTCACCGAGGGACGTAACGGTCAGAAACAGGCGGGCATCTCTCAACCTTGGATTGTCGAAGTGGTACCACTCACGTTCAAAACCACAGTCGCAACCATCGCTCGAATGATAAATAGGCCCAAGCCACAAGCGAAATAAAACCAGCGGAATAAGCCAGAACATCGAAGTTATCAAAACGGTGCGAACGATACTCTTTCGATTCGGGGACATACGCTTAACGCGCTGAAGATGAGCCACGCCGACGAAAGATGCAAAACAATCCCCCAAGCTCAGCGACCCGGCGCGCGGGACGCTTGGATTGCAACCGGGCGACACTGACGCAAGCTACCCCTCCGCATCCCGCCCGAAAGGATGACCCGTCGTGATAATTCAGTTCGTTGCGCCGGCGAATCAATCACTCCATGACTTGATGATGGAAAGATCACGTAGTGAAGGCAGCGAAATTGTCGGGATGATAAAAAATGGAACGAAATGAGTATTTATTTGTATGATGTTTTCCGTGGGTCGGCTCGCTGCGGCTTGGCTCAGCACTGTACGTCTCCAATGAAAATTAGACCATACGAGTGCAAAGATTTGCCAAGCGTTATCGAGACTTACACCACTTCGATTCGCTGTTTGGCATCGTCGTATTATTCACCAGAGCAACTTGCCGCGTGGGCGCCAATCCCATCCGATACTACACGATGGCAGGAGCGTCTCGCTAGACTTCACACCATCGTCGCTGAATCGGACAGTGCATTCGCAGGTTTCGCGTCTTACACCCTCGACGGCTACCTGGACTTTCTCTTTACTCGTCCCGCATTCGCGCGGCGCGGTGTCGCCAGCTTTCTCTATCGTCAGGTGGAGTCCGCGTTGCGTGCCGTCGGAACGACGCGTGTTAGCGCCCACGTCAGTCTCGCGGCTCGTCCATTTTTCGACCGTCACGGTTTCCAACTCGATGCCGAGGAGTGCGTCGAGTGCCGAGGTGCTTACCTTCGCCGCTTTGCCATGCACAAACAAATTCACAATGAACAAATCGCCGGCCACATTCACTAAGCGGCAAGGGGAGACAAATGGCAGACGGCCTTCGCACATTCGACGGCTGGGTCGCAATCGTGACCGGCGCGGGGTCCGGATTCTTGAACATCCATATGAGCGAATGCCGGAAAGGCCGAAAGTACACGATTACGGACCAGCAGTAAGTTGATGATTTTTCGGCGTTGCTGCGTTACGAATAGAATCACACCTCAATGGCAATCATCGGCACAATCTGTCCGAACGTCCCCGGGCATCTGAACCCGATGACCACCCTCTGCCGTGAGCTGCAGCGGCGCGGGCATCGGGTGATTTTTTATCAGGCGCCGCTGGCGGCCGAGAAAATCCGATCGCGCGGGTTTGAGGTAAGATGCTTTGGCGAGAAGGAATATTCGGCCGAGGAGGACCTGAGGAACCGACAGTTGATGGCAACGCTCTCAGGCTACAAAGCGCTTCGCCACACGCGCAGTAGGATAATTTGGGGGGTGGGACTGTTGATCCAGCAGGTCCCCGCGATGCTCCGCGATAATCGTATCGAGCTGATGCTGGTGGACCAGGTTTCCATGGGCGGCGGGACCGCTTCGGAATTGGCCGGTGTGCCATTTCTGACGATTTGCAATGCACTAATGGTCAACCGGGATGAACTGGCTCCGCCGTTTTTCACGAGTTGGCGATATCGCACCGGTTTGATCGGGCGCTTGCGCAACTGGGCCGGATACACTTTCTTCGAAAGCTTTGGCCGGCCAATTTTGCGCACATTGAACGAGTTAAGGCGCGAAAATGGACTCGCGCAATTCGATCGCATGTCGCAGGAACATTCCGAACTCGGACAGATCGCGCAGCAGCCGAGGGAATTCGAATTCCCGCGCAGATCAATCCCAGAGAATGTTCATTTCACCGGGCCTTGGCATGATCCGTCAGCGCGGCCGGCAGTGGAGTTTCCGTTCGAGAAACTGGATGGGCGGCCACTGGTATACGCGTCAATGGGCACGCTGCAGAATCGGCAGAAGCACATATTCGGAATTATTGCAGAAGCCTGCGCCGGGCTGGACGTGCAGCTTGTGCTGTCGCTCGGCGGGGGCGGAAAACCAGAAAACATCGGGGAGCTGGCCGGGGAACCGATTGTGGTGGAGTTTGCGCCGCAGCTTGAATTGCTCAAGCATGCGGCGTTGTGCATCACCCACGCGGGGCTGAATACGGCGCTGGAGTGTCTTTCAAACGGCGTGCCGATGGTGGCGATTCCAATCACCAACGACCAACCCGGGGTTGCAGCCAGAATCGAATGGACGGGAACTGGAGAGATCGTTTCGTTGTCTAAGCTGAGTATTGCGACACTGCGGACTGAAGTTCAGCGAGTATTGGGAGATCAGCGGTATCGGGACAACGCTAAAAAGCTGCAGCAGGCGATTCATGCGCGCAATGCGATTTCGATGGCGGCAGAGCTGGTAGAGTCGGCTCTGAGAAGTGACAAGGCTAAGGGAGACGCTGCCTAACAATGTGTGGATTATGTTTATTGGGACCGCTGCGTTATTCATTTTCGGAACGCTCGCGTGCTTGTGGCATCTGCGATGGATGAGGCGACTGCCCGCGCTCTCCGAGTTGAATGGATTCTTTTTCACTGATGCCGATTGCTGGCTGAAGCCGGACGTAATAGTTCGCGCGATGCGGTTGGCGCAGAGCGAAAGCGTCGATCACGTGACGGTGACTTCTGGCATTGCCGCTCCGAGTCTCCGTCTGCGTGGGTGTCATTTGATGTAATTACCCAACATGGCCAGATGGCCGGGGAGCAGTTGACTCGCGTGTGGCCAAGCACACTCGGCGTCCGACGTTCTGGGTCATGGGATGGAACAGAATTTCTTTCGCGCTCTCTCCAGCACTCAAGTGCTGTTGCGCCTGTTAAGCCCCTTTTCGCTTTATTAAACCAAATGCAGTCACGCTGATGCCAGAGATAACCAGCGCGACCCCCAACGTGTAAGGCAGGAGCCGATCACTTGGCATCGAACCTAAATCCCTGACTTTAGCGAGCGCGGGGAGAATCAAACTGACACCCATCAATATTCCAAACAAGCCAATCGCAGCGGGGATTCTTCTTTTCATACTTTATTCTTTCTGTCTTGGATTCGACCGGCTTCGAATCAACTTCTCACGCACAAAAGCAGCCACTCAAGTCGCCGCAGCGCAGTTTTGGACGGCCTTGCAGATCACTTCCGGCTCATTTACTTCATCGTTCCGTTCCTTCGATCCGTCGGCGTAGTCGTTGAAGCAGTTCGACTGACGCCTCAATCTCCACCTTGCGAATGGAGACACTTTCGACGTTCACTCCCAGCGGAATGCCCTTCTCGCGGGCGTAATCCCAAACCTCGGCGAAGATGCGTTCGCACAAGTCGAGCGATTTTGTCAGGGGATCCGTGGCAAAACGAAGCTCGTTCTCCAGCCACCGCGGAAAAGCAACACCGAGCCACTTCATGAACGACAGTGTTTTCAGCGAGCCGCACGGTGAGAACGTGAGAATGATCGGCAGAGGAACACCGCCCTTATCGCGGACGGCGACAGCGTAGTCAGACAACAATGACTTCGTGGACGTCACATCGTAAACGGCCTGCGTGACGAAGAAGCGACACCCCTGCTCCGTCTTGGCAAGGATTCGTTCATGTTCATCAAGTCTTCGCGCGTGCCGCTCGGCGATGGCTATGCCGCCAAGAAGAAGGTTCGGAGCGTGCTGCCGCGCCAGCGTATACGCGTCCGCCAAAGAAAGGCCGGCGTGCGAACCGGTTGCTGGGTGCGCCGACGAGTGTTGATATCCGCGGCGTGGCGGCCGCGTTCACGTCTTCGAGCCACCGGACGAACCCGTCCGGCGTATCCCGGTTCACGCACCGGTAAATGATTTTCGGCACCGCAAGACGCCCAAGGTGCTCATCAGCGTAAGCCTCCGGATTCAAGGTGGGCAGAAATGGGAATGGTCGCGGCGTCGAGACCCGGTCCGCTTCATCTTGAATGTCATAGACGATGAGGCCGTCGACCGATAGTGATCCTAGCCGCACCAACTGCTCGGCTACGATGGCTTCCAACTGGTCCGGTGGCGTCGCCTGCTTGGGTGGAGCAAAGCCGTAAAGGCAAATTCCCGCCGTCCGCGAGGACAGTTTATCGGCAAGGGAAAGTTTCATCGTGTTTTGTATCGCCCGCCTCGCGGCAGTCGCCTAACGATCCGACGCTGCGCCACAGGGCGAATGACTGCAAGCGTCGAATTGTGACAAACCTTAGCCGACGGCGTACTCGTCGTTGGCTCCAGCGCCCTTGTCAGGCGTTCGTGTCATGACCTCTGACAAATGAATATCTGAAAATATCGTCGCGCTTATGCCATCCATAACTGCTCCAGAAATCATGTGCCTGCTGATTTCCAACCAAGACATCAATATGCGTCTTGAGAATACCCAAACTTTCCAGCTTGCTTAAACACGCCTCAACCAAAGCCGAACCAATGCCTCGCCGGCGGTGGTCCGGTGAAACGGCTAAGTGCTGCAAGTAGCCCCGACGACCGTCGTGTCCGCACATAACGCAACCGACAATCGTTCCATCACCGAACGCTACAAAACTCAACCCGGGATTGCGCTCCAAATATCGGGCGGTAGCCTCACGTGAATCGGCGTCACGAAGCCGAACCCCACTCGTGGAGGTCAACAAGCCAATGACCGCGTCATAATCCTCAATTGTCATGCTGCGAATATTCATGTGGTGCAAACGACGCCTAACGCTCCGCATCAGCGACACCGCGAATGATCTCCGAATTGGAACAGCAGCGCTATCGCGGGGTTCGCTGCATTCATTTGTTAGGCGGTATCATGGCGTCGCATCCAATGTTTTCGCGCCAAAGATAAACCACGCCTTGGCAATGCGTCCCTCATTTACTTGGTACGTGGCAATCAACTCCACTTTGCCGGGCCCTTCCGGAAACGTCCGAGTGACAACTTCCTGATCAATCACAATGTTGCCCATGACCATCCGCTTGATGAGCTTCGCCTGGAGGTTCGGCTCTGCGAGTCGGGCAGTCTGACGCTCGCGCGCCTGTAATGCGCCGCTCGCCAGCAGCTTCGCTGGGTGTTCAAACAATTCAATATCCTCAGCGTAAGTCGCCATAAGCGCTTCAACATCATGCGCGTTGTAGGCATCAAGCTGCCGCTGCACCACGGATTCGGGGGTATTGCGGTCTTCCATGGGTGTGCTGCTTAGCTGCCCAAGCTCTGAGCGTCGTTTAGCTGCGTCGTCATTGGTTTTCAGATGATTGTGGATAAATCGACACCATACATCATCGGGCTGCCATACCGCGTGCAAATCACGCTCTGCATCCGCTGGAGCAACTTGCCAGTGCAACACGCGATAAAGAAACACAAAGGCCGAAACCCGCATGTTAGCGGCACAATGAACAAACACACGACAACCATCGAATGCCTGCATCACTCGACAGAAAACTCGAAAATCGTTTGCGGTGGGAGCTTTGAAATCCACTGGAATATGGACATACGACATACCGAGACCGGTGACAACGCTTCCCTCGTTTGGCAGCGCATTGTCCGACGTCGGGAGGGCGAGGTTGATGACCGCCTCAAAGCCGGCGTCACGAACAGATCGAAACTGACACTCGGTGGGCTGACCTGCAGTGCCAAGTCGATCGCCCACTGTGCGGAAGTTATAAATCTCGGATAACGCAGTCGGTGAGGTTTTCATTTAAATCGAAATTCTACCGGGCTAACAATACTCCGGATCAGCGACCCCTCGCCAGTGGTAAACAGAATTTAACCGAGACGTGATCGCGGGGTTCGCTGCATCCGGATTGTCAGGCGTCTCGTCGAACCTCATAAACGAAATCGTAATCATGTGCTGTCGCCAAAAGAGGAAAGCGCAACTCCGACATGTGTGATGCTGCTCTCCGAATAAAATCCTGAAAGCGAATGACTATGAGGAGGCTGGTCAGGGAACACGCGTCATCGAAGCGTTCATCGCGAAAGGCGTCTCCGGCGTAAACGTCCTGCAACGACTCAAGCCCCTCAATGGGAAAGCCGCCCTCGGCATCGCCCTGCCAATCGGAAAGCCAATCATAATCATCGTGACCGCCGTATCGCTCATAGGCGAATGGCTGGCAAAACCAAAGGTCAGTATTGATGTCAAAGCCGTTCATCTCTGTGTAGGCGGCACCAATCTTGAAACTCGCGCCCACCTGTTCAAAAAACTCGTCGAAACCCGCAGCGAGTTCCTTTGGTTCGCTTGTAATGGAAAGACTAAGAATGATGTGAAAGGGTGAACGCGGTAACTCAGCAAGGCGCTCGGACACGATGCGCTCACATTGCGCAAGGTCACCGGCACGAAGAATCGGTGTAAGATGGTTCTGTAGCTCAAATGAGATGTTGCCCATTGGGTGATGGCAGAGACGCCTAACGAAATCAGCTCAACCAGCCCGTGTCAACAAACGTGAACCGCAAAGCGGAACGAGGAGCGGTCCACGGACTTGGCTGGAGCGCTCTGGTTAGGCTGCTCTTTAATGAAATGTGCTCCTATAGGTTTCGGGCCTAAATCTCTCGTTCAAATTTTCCGCTGGATATGGGAGCTGCTCGAAGGGCGTTACTGGGTTTAAGCGAAGCCAACAGCGATCACTAATCCACATATCTACATCGAGTTTATCGAAGCAAATGTCGCATACCACCACAACGCGCCAGTCGAAGCCTCGGCATTCCTCGACCGATAATTCTGTAGTATCTTTTTCTGCGCCACAACCTAGACATTTCATCTTCATACCTGGGCCTCACTGAATTTCGCGGTGCAGCCTAACGATATTCCGGATCACCGCCCCCGCGCCAGTAGTAACCAGAATGCAGCCACGACGCGATCGCGGGTTCGCTGCATCCGGCGGGTTAGGCCGACGGTTGTTTATATCTCCCGAAGACATACAAAATAGTTACAAAGCCGGTGCCTGAAACCATCGATGAAGCAATCGTCTGATAACGCTCGGGCAACAGCCACAATGCCAGAAAATCGGCGGCGCCGAAGCCGGCCAAAAACAGGATAATCTGAATCCAAAAACGGCCCTCGGCTCGAAGACCACCCTGCATTCGCATAACATGCGCCACGGCAATCAGAAATATTAGTCCAACAGTTCCCATTAGAAGATACTCAGTCATAAATGTGTGAATCGGCCCAACGACTAAGAACTGAGCCACAGCCGGCTCTGGATGTAAACCGCTAAGCGGAACGAAGGGCGGTCCACGGGCTGGGCTGAAGCGCGTTGGTTAGGGCAAATTTCTATTGAATTAACGCTCTAGCAGTAAGGCGACGATGATTGCAACTCCGAGTCCTCCGTAAACGCATGCGTAGAACCAAAAGCCAATCCCGTCGTGCCCGCGAAAGATATAATCCCTCCGAAACCCGAAACCGTCCTCGCCGAATGCACATGGTAGTCCACCAAAGGAAGGCTAATCCAATAGACCCTGCGATTACTTTAAACCACCATTGCTCGTGCAGCATAGCGTGTGACGTTGCCTAACGATAAAATATAGGTCATCCGAAGTTATTAATGGCTGGCGAGGAAGCGGAGCGATTGGGAT
>CBHWET010000006.1:0-48103 GCA_966112985.1 uncultured bacterium
CCGGTCAGGCGGTCGCGACGGCACACGCTTCCGACCATAGCATGGGCGCATTGTTGTACGCGATGAAGGCTTTGGAGGCGTCGGGCGAAGCGTCCGGACCAGAATTAGAGTTGCAGCTGAAGAAGCTTCCGCCACATCTTCTGGAAATGGTTTCGTCAGGCATCGATGCTCGAATGAAGCGACTGGGCATTCGAGGAGATGGAGTCGAATGAGAACGAGATTTTCACATTCGCTTTATGCCTGACCATCCAAGCAAACTTCCTGGATTCATTTTTCGTGATCCAGATGACGCGTTCGATGAGAAGATGCTGGCCGATATTCGTAAGTATGGCTGGCATGTAGTCGGAATCCCAGATGACAGCGAGGGCCCCGGCTTTTCATTTACTGTGGGCGTTTACCTGCGCACGCTGCAGCCAGAGATATTGATGATGGGTATTCCGATTGAACCATCGCACCGCGTGCTGAACGCGATTGCCGAATACCTAATTGAAGGAGGGACGATTGTTCCCGAGAAGAGATACGTTGGGTTTGTAGATGGCAGGGAAGTTATGTTTCGCCCGATTCATCAGAGCCAATTTCGTGAGCATCTTGGGTGCGCCAACTGGTTTTACAAATCCCTGGGTGCGCCGTTCCCGGCTTTGCAGTGTTTCTGGCCTGATTTACAGGGCCGTTTTCCCCACGAAGCAGCCTTTGACACACGATTCGCCGACAGACAGACTGACTTGTCCGCTCCACGAATATGATCGATCACACATGGTGGTTTGTGCGCAGGAACGCACGGTTAATTCTGGTTATGGCATTCCTCGGCGCTGGTGCCGGGTTTGTTGCCTCATTCAGTCAGCCGGCGATATTTGCCAGTACGGCAACCATCAAAGTCGATGTGGACTGCTTCGACACGGGCGACGTTGTGTGTGACCATGGGAGACCGTTGTATGGAGAGGATTGTCTTCGTTGTCAGGTGGCAAGGTTTCGGGCCAATGTTAAAGACAGAGTGCAATCTCTTATTCAGTAAAATGCAGGCGGGACAAATGTTTAAGACGAGACCGCAATCGCCATGGATCGCTGTTTCTGTTTTCTTCGTCCGCGGTTTACATCCAGAGCCGACTGTGGCTCAGTTTTAGGCTGTTATGCCTAGTCGCGCTAAAATCCCTTTTCGTAATAGTAACCACTCCGGTTGGTGGATATATCGCGAGGTAGAGTATTGCGTTTCTCGTCGGCAGCGCGGGCTAACCGATTCGAGTCGTTGCCTGGTTTGGGAGAACACAAGGCTGATTCGCGCCCGCAACCGTGAGGATGCGTATCGTAAGGCGATGCGTTTAGGCCGGATCGGGCGTCCCTCGAAGACGAAAGGTGGAGAGTGGCTTTTTGCCGGGATTTCGATGTTGCTACCCGTTTATGAACGAATGGAGGATGGCGTGGAAATCTTGTGGGATAACCGTGGACGCATGCCGATGAAGCGGATTAAGCGATTAGTAAAGTCGAAGCGGCAGCTACCAGTATTCGATGATCGCGAAGAAAATACCAACGCGTGCGCGCGATAGAAACGACGGGTGTCAGCCTTACAGGCCTCAGTGAAATTCTATAATCGGCAACCCGGGCCGCCGCTCGTCGGACTCGCTTCAGTCCGGGCTATCACATGATGGGCTTTCAGCCCTGAGGAACGCCAGAAGTGGAGAAGATTGGGGCTGTTATCGCGTCGTACCTGCGGCACTCACAAACCAGCTTGGCAGACGGATCGGACGCATGCAGGCCGTTGCTAAAAATTGCGGGCACGATTTCAAAATCCTGAAAGGATGACATACCTCAGCCCAACGTTGGCGCGGGCGGCGCCTACGTTGGGTAAGCGTTCATCTACAACCCATCAATGGCGGCAGCCGCGAGCGCAGCGAGCGTTATTAAGAGCGAACGGTATTCCCAGAGACCTTCACTGTTTACATCAAGAACCGCCTCCGGTTAATTTCAATTCGCTCGGAAACTTCACGATGGACTGCATCACCAACACTATCTGGATAGGCAATTACCTTGATGCCCGCGATCAGCAGGCGCAAGCGCAAGCAGGTATCCGTTCCATCCTTTGCCTCGATGGTTGCTTAGCTGATGCCAAGGCGGAGGCGATCGGCGTCGAGCGCATCGAAGTGGTTCAGTTGATTGACGGTGCCGGCAATCCGCCGGAGAAATTCTTGCGAGCGGTACGTTTGCTTCAAGAGTTGGCCTCGCGTCATCCTCCTGTGTTAGTGCATTGCCACGCAGGGCAGAGTCGGTCCGCCGCAGTCGTCTGTAAATATTTCATGATGGAAGGCGACAGTTTGTCGTATGCGATGCGAAAAATTACCAGTAGGCGAAAGGTGGCGATTATCGCCGGTCTGCAGGAGGCTTTGGATTTCAAATGAGGATGGGCGAAAGGCGCGGAAGCCGATACTCGCTGACGCTCGCGCCTTCGGCAGAATGATAAATATTTCTGTGACGCTTTACCCCGGCTTCCGCGTTGCTCAAAGCCGGGGCTATTATCGTGTCGTGCCTACGGCACTGCGAAGAGCCGCTGTATCTTTGGTGTCCTCCTGTGCTCAGCTTCGGGGTAGCAGGGTTTCGGTTATTCGAAACGACGACATATCGCAGTATGGGACCGGTTGGTGGTCCGTTACGGTTAAATAAAACTGCTTCTGACTCGCGTGGTGGGGCTCTTCTGATAACGTGAGGGCTTCCGTGATACGTGCGACGATAATTCTAATCAGCGCTCTGATTCTGACCGTGATCGCAGTTAATTTCTACCGGGCGCGAACGGCTCGAGCCTTTAATCCCTGTATTAACAACTTACGACAGATTGAATCGGCGAAGTCGCAGTGGGTAATTGAAAGAGGCACTAACTTTCTGTCAGCCCCACTGCTTTCAGACCTGGCAAATTACTTCAACCGTGGACTCCTCCCGCGCTGTCCAGACGGTGGAATTTACTTTTGTGGCGAAGTTGATCAAAAACCAACTTGTTCTATCGGCGGTCGATATCATTCTCTCCGTTAGATAACGACTAGGTTGAGGATGAAATTTGAATTTTTTATGTTGCGTCATCAGATAACATTCCCGGTCGCTTATTTCAGAGGCACGGCGTACTTCTTCGCACCTGCTGAAACATATTCATCGACCTATTTTGGAGGGCCTTCTGATGTGGAACTTATAGGCAAGCCATCTGACTCTGCTCCGTTGCACCACGTTCTGACAATATCGAGTGCGCTTGTGCCTGCGCTAGGTGAGTTTAACTTCTTATCCTTACCCTTATTTTATGGATTGCGTTATAGCGGTTGCTCACTCGTCTATCGAATGCCGAATGGCTCCGACTGTGAGATTACGAACTTAGAGCCAAATTCGTCATCGGAAGATTTCCCGTACAAACATTATCCCGTATTGTTGCCATACGTTCCGCTGCGTGTTGAGCGAAGTGTGCCTTTTACTCCGGAAATGTTCAGTGGACTGGCCAATCAAGAGGTTGAGATCCGCCAAATGACAATGACGGTCATTGTTCCGCCGATTTATATTGGCGGCGTCTCGTTGTGGGGCCCGGCCGGAGATGCGGAAGGCGTGCAAATTATTTTCGAATGCGATTTTCGAACGAAAATGATACGCGCATCAAACCAGTGCACGTGATCTCCCTCCGTCAGGAAATTTTCGGAAGGTGAGTCCTGTTTTCCCTGCCTTGTAATCGGCTGCGGAATTGCGGCAATGTTCCGACTGCAACCGATATGACCGCAATGACTTTATCCGAGAAGAAATTTGACGAGCGCGATTTCGACGTCGCACTGCTCCGTCCGCTCGCCCGCGAAATCCCCAATATCGATGCGGCTATTGCTGAAATCGTTCGCTTCTCTGCCGAGCTCACTCTGCCGAAGGGCACGATCCACGTCATCAGCGACATTCACGGCGAGGATAAAAAGCTCCGCCACGTCATCAATAATGCGTCAGGGACGCTACGTCCGCTCGTCGAAAAACTTTTCAAAGATAAACTTTCGCCGAAACAATTCCAGGAGCTGTTGACGCTGATCTTTTATCCGGCGGAGGTTGTCGCGCAGTTGGAAAAGACGTTGGATGATCCGCAGAAACAAAAGAAGTACGCGATGCGGATGTTGCGCGACCTTTTCACCATCGTTCGTGTGCTGGCGTCGCGTCGCAGTCACAAGCACGCCACGAAAGTTTTTCCGCGGGAATATCGCGAGCTGTTGCTTGAAATCCTGCACGAGCCGTCCATCGAACGTGAAACGGATTATATCGAAGCGATTGTCGACGAGTTGGTGCATCGTGGTCGAATCCTGCATCTGATTCACCTGACCGGCCGGGCGATTCGTAACCTGGCGATTGATGAATTGATTATTGCCGGCGATTGCTGGGATCGCGGTCCGCGTGGCGATCTCGTCGTGGATTATTTGATGCAGCAGCCGCACGTCACATTTGTCTGGGGGAACCATGACATGGCGTGGCTCGGTGCGTGTCTCGGACAGGAGGCGCTGGTCTGTCACGTGTTGCGGATTTCGCTGCGTTATCGACGGCTGTCGCAGTTGGAGGAGGGTTACGGAATTCCGCTGCAGCCATTGGAGCTATTGACGCGAAAAGTTTACGCGAACGATCCGGCGAAGTGTTTCTTCAGCAAGATGGAAGGGATGCGCGAGAAGATCACCATTGCGCGCATGCAAAAGGCGGCGGCGGTGATGCAATTCAAACTGGAAGGGCAGGCGATTGCGCGGCATCCGGAATGGAAGATGGACAATCGGCGGTTGTTGCATCGGATGGACCTCGAAAAGGGGGAGATCGAAGTCGATGGCGTAAAATATAAGCTGAAGGACAATCATTTCCCGACGATCGATCCGAAGAATCCGTATGAACTGACCGCGGATGAGAAACTTTGTCTGAACCGCATTAGGAATTCATTCATGAGCAGCGAAAAGCTGTGGAGGCACATGGAATGGATGGTGAAGCATGGATCGATGTATCTGTTGCGTGAGGAGAACTTGATTTTCCATGCGTGCGTGCCTGTCGACAAAAACGGTGATTTCCTGGCGATGCCAGTGGGCGACAAGGAATACAAAGGCCGGGCGATGTTCGATGCGATCAACAAGGTTGTATACAAGTTGATCCAGGGACACGGGACGGAAAGTGAAATCGATCTACTTTGGTATCTCTGGAGCGGCCCGCAGTCGCCGTTGTTCGGCAAAGACAAGATTGCGACGCTTGAGCGTGACCTCATCGCGGACGAGAAGCCTCATCACGAAACGAAGAACCCATATTTCTCGCTGATTCACGACCGGAGTTTCTGTGAAAAAGTTCTGGCGGAGTTCGGCGTGGATACGCGGCAGGGCCTCATTGTTAATGGCCACGTGCCGGTGAAGATTGAGAAAGGGGAGACCCCGCTGAAGCGAAGCGGGAAAGCGATTACGATCGATGGCGCGTTTTCAGAAGCTTACGGCGACCATGGATTTACCCTTGTGATGGAGCCGCACCGGACTTTCATCGCAAAACATCATCACTTCGAATCGGTGGAAGCGGCGATCCGTGATGGAGCCGATATTATTCCGAGCATTATCGTTGTGCGCGAATGGGCGGATCCGAAACGTGTAGCCGACAGCAAGCGGGGACGAGAGTTGAAGCAATACATCGCGGTCCTTGAGAAGCTGATCGAGAATTATGAGAACACGGAATTGCAGCAGCGTTTTACGGATACGAAACCGCCCTCGATGCGGTATTAACTTCGTGACCTCCGAAACGGTTCGTGCGAATTTGGCGCAACGTGACGACTACTGAAGCCATTGAATTGCTGGAACAGTTCCGTGCCGGAAAGGTTTCTCGTGACAAGGTTGTGCAGGCCTTCCAGGCGCCGCCCGTAGCTGATCTCGGTTTTGCGAAAGTTGATCTGCATCGATCGCTGCGAAAAGATTTTCCGGAAGTCATCTACGGCGCTGGAAAAACGCCGGAACAAATTGTTCGCATCGCTACTTCCATTGCCAAACGCGAGGGACGCTTTCTTGTCACTCGAATCTCACCCGAAGCGGCGAAGCTGGTCCAAAAGAAGTTTAAACGCTCGACCTATCACGCCCATGCCCGTTGCCTGACGTATCAGGACAAGCCTTTGCCCAAACGACCTGGAAAGATTGCAGTGATTTGTGCCGGGACGAGCGATCTGCCGGTAGCCGAGGAAGCGGCGATCACGGCCGACATCATGGGCAATGTGGTAGAGAGAATATCGGACGTTGGTGTGGCGGGATTACACAGGATTTTGTCGAAGCTTGAGATTCTGCAATCTGCGAACGTGCTGGTCGTCGTGGCCGGAATGGAAGGGGCCTTACCAAGTGTTGTGGCGGGGCTCGTGAGTAAGCCAGTTATTGCTGTGCCAACGAGCGTTGGTTATGGCGCAAGTTTCGGCGGATTAGCGGCGTTGCTGGGAATGTTGAACAGCTGCGGGAGCGGCGTCACCGTGACGAACATCGACAATGGTTTCGGAGGCGGATTTGCCGCGAGCCAGATCAATGCATTGGCGAAGGGTGATAAATGAAGACGCTTTACCTCGATGTTTTTAGCGGAATCAGCGGAGACATGTTCATTGGGGCGATGCTCGATCTCGGCGTTGACTTCCATGCGTTCGAAGCAGAGTTGAAGAAGTTACATCTGCCAGGCTACCACCTGCATACCGCGCGTGCGCAAAAGTCCGGCATTGAAGGAGTGAAGTTTGACGTGCATTTGACGGAGAGTCATGAACATCACCACGATCATGGCCATGGACATTCACATGGCAAACCGGACCTGTTGCAGCCATTCCAGGCGCAGGGGCATTCGCACAGTCATTCCCACGGGCACGGGCCGCATGTTCATACGCACAATGATTCACATGAGCACGGACGAAACTTCCGCGATATTAAGCAACTGATTTCAAAAAGCTCGCTTTCGGATTGGGTGAAGCAGAAGGCCATCGCCGTTTTCTACCGCGTGGCCGTTGCCGAAGGAAAAGTGCACGGTCATCCGCCAGATGAAGTTCATTTTCATGAAGTGGGAGCGGTTGATTCGATTGTTGATATTGTGGGCGCCTGTATCGCTTTAGAGATGCTTGGGAAACCGCGTGTTTCTGCAGCGTCGGTGGTTGAGGGGACAGGTTGGGTGAATTGCGCCCACGGACGGTTCCCGGTGCCTACCACTGCGACTTTGGAAATTCTTGGGGCGCGTCGCATCGCCTTGACGCAGTGCGAAGAGCCACATGAACTCGTGACCCCAACGGGGGCAGCATTGTTGGCGGAGTTCGCTGAAAGTTTCGGGCCGATGCATAACCTGGTTGCGAAAAAGATCGGCTACGGCCTGGGAACTCGAGACAACAAAACGCGTCCGAATGTTTTGCGTGCGGTTCTAGGCGAAATCAAAGAGGCGGAGCATAAGGCAAGCGCCAACGATTGGGAGACCGATACGATCGCCGTCATTGAAACAAACCTGGATGATATCAATGCGGAAATCCTGGGAGCATTTGTCGATAGAGCTTTTGCTGCCGGGGCGCTCGACGTGTTCCACACGCCGATTCAAATGAAGAAAAATCGGCCAGGAGTTCTCCTTACGATTTTATGCGCGGAGGCCGATGCGGAAAAGTTTTGTGAGTTGATGTTGCAGGAAACGACGGCGTTCGGCGTGCGCAAGTCCCTTTGTGAACGGCGCAAATTGCATCGGGCATTCATCACTGTGCAGACGTTGCATGGCGATGTTGTGGTGAAGATCGGGAAGCTCAATGGCAAAGTTGTGCAGGTCGCACCGGAATTCGAATCTTGTCGTAGAATTGCTGAAGCGAAGCAGCTGCCGATCAAAGTCGTTTATGAGGCAGCAGTAAACGGTGCTTCGCAGCACAAGATATGATTTCCGCAGAGTTGCTGAAAATCCTTTGCTGCCCTGAGACGCATCAGAAGCTGGTGATTGTCGATCAAAGTCGCGTCAAAAGTATCAATCAAAAGATATCGACGGGAAATTTAGTGAACCACGGAGGCGTTCGTATCAGCGAGCCAATCGAAGGCGGCTTGGTGCGAGAAGATCAGAAAGTTGTTTACCCGATCCGTCGCGGCATCCCGATTCTGCTCGTCGATGAGGCGATTCCGCTCTAATCCTCGGCCAGCCACACCGCGCCATTTCGAATTTCGATTTTCAACGGAATAAGGCTCTCACCTTCGCAGGGTCCACGGACGCACAGGCCGCTGGTGGGTTCATAGAGAGCACCATGTGTTTGGCAGATGAGATGTTTGCCGTCGCGTGAAAAGAATTGATTGTCCCCGTAATCCAGGCTGAGTGGCAGATGCTGACATTTATTTTCAAAGGCGATGAGAGCGCCTTTGAAGCGAGCGACGAAGGCATCGATGTACTTCCCATTTCTCTCGAAACGGAATTTCAACGAACCGCGTTCCGGAATGTCACGTTCATCAGCAATTTTCACGAAGTGACACTATAACAAAAATTTCCGGACGTGTGGTAAATTGGCGCCAACAAACCTATGAAGGCATATCAACTGGTCGGTCACGGTGCACCGGGAATAATGGAACTGCGCAACGTACCCGTTCCAAAGCCTGCCGCGCACGACGTGAGAATGCGTGTTCGTGCCTGCGGATTGAATCGATTGGATCTTTGGGCGGAGCAGGGTGGTTTACCCGTCGCTGTGAATCTGCCACGTACCCTCGGTTGCGAAATCTCGGGAGAAATCGAGGAACTCGGAGAGAACGTTACTGGTTGGCGGAATGGTGACCGGGTTGCTGTTCAATCCAATCTCTTCTGTGGCACCTGCGAATTCTGTCTTTGCGGTGAGGAGTCTATTTGCCTGAATTCACAACTTCTCGGTATTGAGCGTGATGGCGGTTTTGCCGAACATGTTATCGTTCCTGAATCGTCTCTCGTTCGACTGCCGGATGGAGTTTCCTTCGAACAAGCTGCCGGACTGACACTGGCGGGCAGCACCGCGATGCACATGCTGACACACCGGACCCAGATTAAATCCGGCGACTGGGTCTTGGTGATCGGTGCAGCGAGCGGCGTTGGATCAGCAGCCATTCAGATTGCCAAGCAATTGGGTGCGTACGTTATCACCACTGGGTCTACGGAATCGAAACGAAAGCTCGGCCAATCAATCGGTGCGGACTTCGTCGTAGACAGCACAAATGCGGATTGGGCTTCGGAGGTGCGCAAGATAACGAAGAAACGTGGTGTGGATGTGGTCGTTGAACACGTTGGAGGCGAAGTTTTGCAGGCGTGTTTTGGATGTCTTGCGCGTAACGGGAAAATTGTCACCTGTGGCGCTACTGCGGGCCGTGAAGTATCGCTGAAGCTGTGGCCATTGTTTGTAAAGCAACAGAGCTTAATTGGAAGCTATGGACGAAACCGTAAAGATATCCAATCAACGCTCGAATGGGTTGCGGAAGGAAAGCTAAAATCCGTTATCGATCGGGTCTTCCCATTACGTGATTTGCAGGAAGCATTCGCATCTCTTCGGCAGCGCACAGTTCTCGGCAAAATAGTTGTGACGCCGTAACGCCTGGCGGACGATTTCCGGTTGCATTTCAGGGAACTTTGTTATACAAAGTAACTATGGAACCGAACTGGGCTTCCGAGAATCTTCAGGTTATTCGAACCCTAATGGAGCGCGCTGCTCTCTATCGTCGTGCCCTCGCCCCGGTGATGATCTGGGCAGGGTGTGTCGGCACGGCAGCTGCGGTAATTGGCACGTTCGACTTCGAGGTGACGGAGCATTTCGCGCTGTATTGGGTCATTGTCGGGTTCGTCGCTTCACTTGGTTCGATTCTTTTGATTCGCCGTCAGGCGCTGAAGGATTCCGAGCCGGTTTGGTCGCCTCCGACCAGGCGCGTGGTTCAGGCTGCTTTTCCGGCGTTTTTTGTTGGTGGCGTCTTCGCCCTAATATTCATCTTTCATGTCGGGGACGACGGTTCACAGAGTATCCTGCCTCCTTTGTGGATGACGCTGTATGGATGTGCTTTGAATGCAGCGGGTTTCTTTATGCAACGCGGAATTCGCCTGTTTGGTTGGGCCTTTCTCCTCGCGGGCGCCGCTGTGATGTTGTTAATGGCGGCAACGGGCAGCGAATTTGGTATCTCGCCGCATTTGCTTATGGGGCTTACGTTCGGTGGCTTTCATCTCGCTTATGGCATCTATCTCTATTTTACCGAGAAGAGGAAGAATGTGCCGTGAATCCCGAACCGTTTCTTCAGCTCGATCGTGTGATTCACGAAAAAGGGCGGCTGGCCATCATGTCGTTGTTGGCGGCGACGCCGGAGCTGTCCTTCACTGAATTACGACAGACGTTGAATATGACGGATGGAAATCTCACGACCCACATCCGGACCCTGCAGGAGGCGGGCTACATTGCTGTGGCCAAGAGCTACCAGAACAACCGGCCATTGACCACTTGCTCATTAACACCTGTTGGGCGCAAAGCCTTCTCGGAGTACGTCAACCTGCTGGAGCAAATTCTGCAGCAGACAAAAAAAGTTAAATAATTCCTGACTGATTTTGAACAGAAGTGAACGTTTTTAATCTCATACTTTGTAATACAAAGTTAAATCCTTTATGAAAGTGATTCGAGCAGAGCATCTGGGGATGTGCTTCGGCGTTCGTGACGCGATTGCGATGGCCAAAGAGATCGGGACCAAACAACCATTAACAATCCTTGGTGAATTGGTTCACAACGAGATCGTTCTCAAAGATCTCCGCCGCGACGGAATCGAAATCGAACAAGAGACCGCTAAAGTGAAGACTCCGAGCGTGATGATCACGGCGCACGGTGCATCGGAACGCAAGCTGCAGCGGGTGAAGCAAGCCGGGTTCAATGTTCTCGAAGCGACATGTCCTTTGGTGCGGTTCGCCCATCGTTCGTTGGCAAAGCTTGTCGAGGAAGGCTTTCACCCGGTCATCATTGGGAAACGCGATCATGTCGAAGTTAAAGGAATGACGGAAGATTTAGAGACGTTCGATGTCATTCTTTCAGACGCTGACGTCGATAAACTTGTTGAGCGAGCGCGGTTTGGAATCGTTTCGCAGACGACGCAGCCAATCGACAAAGTTCAGAAAATTGTCGCGAGTATCCGATCACGGTTTCCTAATTCGGAAGTGCGGTTTATCGACACCGTCTGTCAGCCCACAAAACAGAGACAATCAGCCGCGATTGAGCTGGCGAAAACTTCAGACGTTGTGATCGTGATAGGCGGTGCGCAGAGCAACAACACACGTGAGCTTGTTGCGACGTGCCGCTTACATCTTGAACGTGTCTACCATGTTCAATCTGCGGCGGATTTGCGCGCTGATTGGTTTCTCGGTGCAGACATCATTGGGATAACAGCGGGCACGTCGACTCCAGACAGTACCATCGAGGAAGTCGAAAGGGCCATCACGGCTATTTGTTCTGAAAAAATTTTCGCCCGAGCATGATCTCTGCACAAACCACAATAATTTACTCGCTTCCGGAGCTTTTACGCGGCAACGCAAACTCATTGATTGCATGGATACGGAGTTGGCGGGGGAGGCAATTTGTCCATGCCATTTTTGTTATTCTTGTCGGCAGCGCCTTGTATGGCGGATCTGTCGGGATGTGGAGAGATCCAATGCAGGCCGGCTACGTCGCCATTAAGTTCCCGTTGATCATCCTGGCTACTGCTTTTGGAAATGCGCTGTTGAACGGTATTTTTGCCCCATTGCTTGGGCTACAAATTGGATTTCGGCAGTCGTTGCTCGCAATTTTGATGAGCTTTACAATCGCAGCAACGATCCTCGGCGCCGTCAGTCCCTTGATTTTCTTTCTCGTTTGGAACTCTCCATCGATAAACCACAATGAAACCCTGCGGTCTACTCACGCGTTGTTACTGCTGGTGGATGTAGTTGCAATCGGCATCGCAGGAGTGGCGGCAAACGTTCGCTTAATCAAGTTGCTCCACCTTCTGAGCGGCAGCAAAATTGTTGCGACAAAGATCTTCTTCGCCTGGATTGCCGGGAACCTGTTTTTAGGAAGCCAGCTGTCCTGGATATTCCGTCCTTTTATTGGCTCGCCTGCACTACCTGTCGAATTCCTCCGCCGAGATGCGTTCCACGGCAACTTTTACGAAGCTGTCTTTCACGCTGCACAAAATCTAATCCGCTAAACCTGAAATCCTGAACAAAACGAATATGAACGAATCGAACCAAGTACCGCCGCTGATTCCACAAGAACCGATTGGCGCAGCCGATCCACGCGCTTCGCTCGGTGCAACGGCTGCCGAACAAATGCCCATCACCGGTCTTTTAAGCGCCTTTGAAGCAATTCTCAGGCAACCGCGGCGAGTGTTATTTCATCTGACGCAAGCAAACGCCGCGAAAGTTATAAGTGCACTACTGTTGATCTGCATTTGTGCGAGCGCGATTTATGGCGTTGTCGTTGGAACGTTTGCAGGGCATGACCAGCTTTGGGCTGCGCCAGTGAAGATTACGCTCGGCCTTCTTATATCGGCGGGAATATGCCTGCCGAGCTTATACATTTTTGCGTGTCTCAGTGGATCACAAGCGCACTTGTATGAAGTTGGCGGGCTCGTAGCCGGATTGTTGGCTTTGATGACGATCCTGTTAATCGGCTTCGCTCCGGTCGCTTGGATATTTTCTCAATCGACCGATTCTATTGTTGCGATGGGCGTATTGCATCTGAGCTTTGGAGGGATTGCGATGTACTTTGGATTGCGATTCCTCAATTCGGGCTTTCGCCATTTCAGTGGGACTTTTGGTTTTGGAATCAAACTTTGGACCGTCATTTTTATGATCGTTGTGCTTCAAATGAGCACGGCGCTTCGACCCATCATCGGTCAGGCCCCGACGTTTCTTCCGACTGAGAAGAAGTTTTTCCTCGGGCACTGGACAGACAATTTCAATCAATCCACCCGGACACCCACGCCGAAGATCGCACCGGCAAACCCGTAAGTCTTACTGACATGAGCCTTGTAACTGCACCGAATTGCGTAACGGGCTGTCCTGCGGCACAACTGGCAAGGACGCTTCCAGAGGAACTGCGCGGAACAAAAGCCGGTTATGCCAGTTTGCTGGCATTATTCGCACCCGGACTAATGTTCGCACTCGGGCTGTTCTTGGCTCGCGGAAACCCGAAATTCATGTGGTTATCAAGACCTGCCCTGTACCCGTGGCAACTCTGGGTCATTGCGTGCTGCGGGACCCTCGCGACGGCAGCCGGAGTAGGAGATTGGATTTTTCATCGTTGGAAGGCGAAATGTGTTATTCCAAAAAAGGAAAAAAACTGTGAACTGCTTGCGTTGGCCGGAGGGGGAATTCCGATGTTTGTGTTGATGGCTGCGGCCTCGCTGAATCCGGTCCCTCAGCGGTTTCTAATTCCCGTCCTCGCTGTGCTGATCTTCACTGTTGTTCTGATTTGCTACGATGAATTCATTTTTCATCGCCGACGCTGTCGCCGGTTTGAAACGATCCTGCATCGACTGCTTGTTTTCGGGAACGGGACGGCATGGATGGCCTGGGCGCACTGGTGTTTCGTGAAAGGTGGCATCTATGCGTGACGTTTGCGCGAAAAGCCTCTTGAAGGAAGCTGCGGTTCTGTTTGATGGAGGTGGAACAAAATTGCGAGCGTCGGCAGCCAGAGCGTGGCGGCGGAGATTCGTGGGTGGCGGGGAATGGATGCGTGAAGCGCTTTGGGTGCTGCGTAAAGGCGGGGTAACTTTTCACCCGTTTGATTTTCATCAATTAGGCCTCATCAAATATGGCGCGGCGTCGTTGGGCGCAGCATGCGTTATTGGCCTGAGTATTTTTTGGCGACAACCGTGGTTAGCCATTTCTGCATTGCTCGTGTTTTACCTGGTAGAAGTACAAATGCTGTTTGTTTTTCCACTGGCCATCGATCGAGAAACGAATCTGCTGTCGGCGTCGCGGCGACTCGTGAGTCGTTCCGGTGGAACGTGGAAGGCTTTGTGCATCGTCGTTCAGCTCGCGATGGCGATGCTTTTTGGTGGATTGGCGGGGCGCGGGTTTGTGCGGTCGTGGTGTCTTGGTTGTCTTGCGGTCCTTGTCTGGTATGAACGTCTCCGCACGCAGGATACTTCGGTTAATGTTGTTTCGACCGAGGTCGGAAAATTGCAGATTGGTAACTCACATCCACTGATGGTGCGTTGCGAGAGATTCAATTTGTGGAACAATCCTGAACCACTTCGTATCGCTTATATCAGCGATCTTCACCTTCGTTCGTCGTCAGCTCCTCTCGTCGATGAAATTGTCGATACGGTTCGTCAACAATCACCAGACCTCGTTCTGTTAGGTGGCGATCTTGTCGATACGAGATCCGCTTTGCCGTTGTTGGAGCGGTTTGTGGCGTCGGTGCACAGCTTTGCGCGTGTTTGGGCGATTCCCGGAAATCACGATGAACTGGTTGGCATCAATTCGGTTCGAAACAGCGTCGAACAATCCGGTGGCCATTGGCTCGGAAACAGTTCTGTTCTTTTGCGCTGGCCCAGACGCGTTCCCTTTTACCTCGATGGACAAGTCCGCAGGGAAGGTAGTGGTTTGGGACGTATTCTTTGTTTGCATGATCCTGTCCATTTTCCAGAGGCGGCAGCGAAAAACTATTCACTTGTTCTCGCGGGACATTTGCATGGTGGTCAGGTAGTGCTCGGCCAAACCGATGGCCGCCTCTATCCCGGTGCACTTTTTTACAAATGGAACGGTCTCAAGTTTGTCGACGGCGATTCCGTCATGCTGGTGAGCCGGGGCGTATCTGATACGTTGCCGATTCGTTGGAATTGTCCGCGCGAGATTCTGCTATGCGAAGTGTATTGATACAATGTCTCGTGTGGTTCCTGTTCTTTGCGACAACGGTTTATGGGCATGTTGCGTTGAAGCTCGCGACAGGCTCTGGTGCCTCGTATCAATTGCGCAAAGCAGCTTGTGCGATGACGAGCATGTGGGGAATCACTGCAGTTCTTGCGTGGATGGGCTCGAGTTTTCTTTGGACACTGGTACTGACGAAGCACGATGTGATTATGGCTAACGCGATATCATCGCTTCGATTTGTGCTGATCCCTTTAGCCGCAGTTGTCTGGTTGGGTGAAACTTTCACCGCGCGGCAAGCAATCGGCATCCTTGCCATTACTGTCGGCATGTGTCTGCTCGCTCAAAAATCCGTGAACTGATACTCAACTTGAAAGCGATTCATGAATACAAAGAATACCATCACGAAAATCCGTCAGCTTGTTCTCGTCTTTATCATTGGTTTGGCCATCAGCGGCATTACCGCCATACCATTGATAACCGAGGTAGGATTATTGGTGCGGTTTGCTGGCGCCAACGCAGCATCCACCGGCCACATGCATGCCTGGCTTTGGAAAGTCTATGAGGCTTTGCGTGTGACACAGACTCAATATCCGTTTCTCTTTTACGGTACTGATTGGCTCGCGTTCGGTCATATCGTCATCGCGATCGTTTTCGTTGGGGCATGGCAGGATCCGGTGAGAAATCGCTGGTTATTCGACTTCGGATTGATCGCGTGCGTGTTGGTGATCCCGTGGGCAATCGTCTTTGGGGCTGTGAGGGGCATCCCATTTTTCTGGAGACTGATCGATTGTTCGTTCGGCGTGTTTGGGCTCATGCCGCTATGGTTTGCCCGGAAGTGGGCGCGTCAATTGGAACAGAGCAGGGGAACTATACAGGCCGACGCCCGAGATGCGCGTTCCAGAACTGGTTAGCCGCGCTTACTTCGCGAACTCAACGCAACGCGTTTCGCGCATGACCGTGACGCGGATCTGGCCGGGATACTGAAGATTCTCTTCGACTTTGCGTGCGATGCTTCGCGCCATGATCAATGCTTCTTCGTCGGTAACTTTGTCGGGCTGGACGAAGACGCGCAGCTCGCGGCCGGCATGGACGGCATAGCATTTTTCGACGCCGGGATAAGTCGCGCCGATCTTCTCGAGATCATCGACGCGGCGGATGTAAGTCATCATCGTTTCGGAACGAGCGCCCGGTCGCGAGGCGCTGATCGCATCCGCGGCACTGACGAGAATTCCAAGCACGCCCGTGTGTGGCACTTCATCATGGTGAGCAGCGACGCCATTCACGATGTCGTCTGCTTCGCCGTAGCGCTTAATGAAGTCGGCACCAACGATCGCATGCGGACCTTCAATCTCGTGATCGAGCGCTTTGCCAATGTCGTGCAACAGGCCTGCGCGTTTTGCTTTGGCGACGTCCACCCCGATTTCAGACGCCATGAGGCCCATCAGCTGTGCGACTTCGATCGAGTGACCGAGGATATTCTGTGAAAAACTGTGGCGGAAATGAAGACGTCCAAGCGTCTTCATGATTTCGGTGTGCAACGGAGGCAGACCGACCTTCATCACCGCCTCTTCGCCGCGTTTGATGATGGTTTCGTCCATTTCCTGTGAAACTTTCGCCACGACTTCTTCAATGCGTGTGGGATGAATGCGTCCATCGAGAATCAAACGTTCCATCGCTTCGCGCGCGATTTCACGCCGCACCGGATCAAAACCAGAAAGGACAACGGCGTTCGGCGTATCGTCGATCAAAACAGTAACGCCCGTCGCTGCTTCAAAAGCGCGGATGTTGCGTCCTTCTCGGCCGATGATGCGGCCTTTAATTTCATCGCTCGGCAGCGTGACGGTCGCAGTGGATGTTTCAAAAGCGTGATCCCCGGCGTAACGCTGGATGGCGATGCTGATGACGCGACGGGCTTTTTCTTCCGCTTTAGTCTTGGCCTCTTCAAGAATACGATGCGACAGCTGGGCCGCGTCTTTCATCGATTCCTGTTCAACCTGTTTAAAGAAAACCTGGCGAACTTCTTCTTCGGACATCCGCGCGACCCCTTCCAGTTTTTTGCGGTATTCTTTGCGCAGTTCCGAAAGTTCGAGGCGATATTTTTCCAACGCGGAGATGCTTGTTTGGTGTTCGGCTTCTTTTTCCCGAAGGCGCTGTTCCTCCTGCACAAGCTTTTCAAGCTGCCGGTTAACGATGGATTCGCGTTCGCTAAGCCGTTTCTCAGCAGCCGTGACTTGCTCCCGTTGATCGGCAAAAAATTTTTCGGCGTCGCACCGGAGTTTCAGCGCTTCTTCATTCGCGGCAAGACGTGCGTCACGAACGATTTTTTCCGCTTCGAGGTTTGCTCGGTCGAGAGTCGCTTTTGCTTGCGATTCGATTGTGCCTTTGTCGAGACGATCCTTGAGCTGGGCGAGTTTATAACCAAAAAAGGCGCCGATGAAGCAGGCGGCGACTGCCTCCATGTACGAGCTTTGCAGGAATATGCCGGCGAACAAACTCATCAACTTTGTTCCGCCGCACTAATCCAGCGCGTCGGGGTAACGATAAGACTCATTTTCATGTCGTGCGGTTGTATGGGAACCTCTGCAACCATTTGCTCGTCAAAAGCGACTCCGCATTTGGTCCCGGCAATTTCTGCCAGTAGTCGGTCATAAAATCCGCGGCCTCGGCCCAGGCGCCCGCCATGCTCGTCAAATCCTACTCCAGGCACGAGGGCTAAGTCCAGATTGTTTAGTTGGAAGGGTTTGGAATGCGGGCCGGGCTCCAAAATGCCAAATTTCCCCGTCGTCAGGTCCAAAGCCGGATCTTTGATCTGACAGATGACATACTTGTCGGTCGACGGATCGAAACGGGGGAGGAGGACCGTTTTTCTTTGCTCAAAGGCGATTTCGAGCAGTGGGGATACGTTTAATTCATTGGCAATTGGGGAGTAGAAAAGAATGGTTTCAGCGTGACACCAGGCGTCTTTCTCTTGCAACCGGGAACAGGCGGCGGCTGATCCGAGTTCACGTTGTGCCGGGGAAAGGTTTTCGAGGCGGGCGCGAATCTCCGCACGAAGAAGCTTTTTGGCGGTCAAATGATCGTTCATTTAACTTTTGTTCTTCGACTCCGCGTCCGCCACCATCGCCCGCCATTTTTCCACGCGTTCTTTAATCTTCTTTTCGACACCTTGATCCGTCGGCTCGTAATAACGTTTGGTGCTTCCCAGATAGTCCTGCGGCACGAAGTGGCCTGGGTGATCGTGCGAATATTGATAGCCTTCGCCGTGCCCGAGTTTCTTCGCGCCCGAATAATGTGCATCGCGAAGATGTTGTGGAACTGCGAGCGTGCGGCCCGATCGGACATCCTCGAGCGCGGCGTCTATAGCGACGTACGCGCTGTTGCTCTTGTTCGCCGTCGCAATGTAGACCGTCGCCTCGGCAATCGGAATCCGCGCTTCAGGCCAACCAACGAATTCCGCTGCCTGATGCGCCGCTTGTGCGAGGACTAAGGCCATCGGATCAGCCAGTCCGACATCTTCCGCAGCACAGATGACAATGCGGCGCGTGATGAATCGTGGGTCTTCCCCGGCGTGAATCATTTTCGCCAGCCAGTAAAGCGCTGCATCGGGATCACTGCCGCGCATTGACTTGATGAAGGCTGAAATCGTGTCGTAATGCGCATCGCCATCGCCATCGTAAACAATCGCTTTCTTTTGAATGCATTGTTCAGCGACCGAAAGCGTTACGTGAATAAAACCATCCGGCGACACTGTGGTGGTGAGAGCGGCGATTTCCAATGAGTTGAGAACCTTGCGCGCATCACCATCAGCGACTTTGGCGAGATGCTTCAAAGCATCTTCATCGGCACGGATTTTTATATGACCAAGACCGCGCTCCTCATCGGCCAACGCGCGATGGAGTAATTCGAGCAGGTCCTCTTCCGTGAGAGACTGCAGCTCAAAAATCTGTGACCGCGAAACGAGGGGCGAATTAACAAAGAAAAACGGATTATGCGTTGTCGCGCCGATCAAACGAACGACGCCGCTTTCAACGTCCGGCAATAAAACGTCCTGTTGCGATTTGTTAAATCGATGGATTTCGTCGATGAACAGGATTGTTGATTGGCCGGTATTTTCCAATCGATTCGCTGCGGACGAAAGAACGCGTCGCATATCGGCGACGTTGGACTCGACGCCACTGAGCCGTTCGAACTTGCTCTTCGTCTGATTCGCGATGATCTGGGCGAGCGATGTCTTTCCGGTTCCGGGCGGGCCGAAGAAAATCAGTGACTGGATGCGATCGGCTTCGATGGCGCGGCGAAGGAGTTGTCCACGGGCGAGAATGTGTTTTTGACCTACATATTCATCGAGGTTCCGCGGTCGCATGCGTGCGGCGAGCGGTTGGTGTGAAGAGGGTTGCGACGCGCCTTTGGCCGCTTCGGGGCGCGGTGGTTCGGCGGCGGGCGCAAACAGGTCCTTCTCTGCCATGGAATTAATTTAGCAAATGCGCCGGGAAGTTGCGCATTTTTTTATTGTCGGCGGGCTGTGTACAAAAATTAACCCCGCCATGGCCGTGTGTAACAGTTCCTTTGAACTTGTTTTTGAAACGGTGGGACCCAATCGGTGGCTTACGACTTCCAATCAAGGCCTGTCGGCCACCCGCGAAGTCAAGGTCCCGTGCTATTGAGCTTACGGTTCAAGGACTTTGTTTCTTATCACGAACCCGGTAGGGTTAAATTCTAAAATTCTTTTTGAAAGAGCTACCGTGAGAAACTCTCACGGATTGATGACGTCCAGTATCGTCCAATTCTTCCGTTTCTCAAATTAAAAAAAGTTTTTGGCAGAAACTTTTTCGCTTGCGCAAAAAGTTGACGAGGAGTTGGCCGCCACCGGATTTTGCCGATTGTGATTTGATGTTCAGACCTGTTGACCGAGACGGTATGGGATCCGCCGCTTTCACTGCTTCAACGCCAAAGGGATTGCGTCACAAAGCCCAGGGTTCGCCCGTTTTCGGGCTACCCTGGGTAAAGCGAATAACAAGCACAACCCCAAAACGGGGTTGCGTCGGTTGTGGAAAAATGATCAGCAGCAGACGCAACCCCGTTGGGGTTGAATTGATAAATGAACTTTTAACCCAGGGTAGCTCGTTTCGAGCAACCCTGGGCTTCGAGACGGAACGCCTTTGGCGTTCTCTTTTGAATTGCCGTAATGATCACGCCACAAAGCGGGCATTGAAATCTCTCCGATTCCAACGCAGTGTATGCGCCGTGATGTTTGGTCGATTCATTTTATTAACGTTTGCAGCGATATGTCTTTCGGGCTGCGATCGTAAGCCGATTCCTGTTACGCCCAACCAGACGAATCTAACCATTCCGGCCCAGTTCGTTCCGCCGCCGGAGCCCACGCAGGCGCAACCTAAGTTGGAAACAGTAAAAATCTTTGTTGCGGAAAAAGAGGAGTTGGACGCAGAGATGGCGTTGACCTTTGACCAACAGCGCACGGGCATGATGTTCCGAACGAATCTGACCGACAGTGATGCGATGATCTTCGTACTGCCGTTCACACAACGAGCATCGTTCTGGATGAAGAATTGTCCGGAATCCCTTTCAGCGGCTTACATTAACCCAGATGGAGTTATTGAAGAGATTCGTCATTTGGAAAAGCAGGACACAAATTCTGTCGTCGCAGCCAGCGAAAACATTCGCTTCGTTCTCGAGGTGAAGGACGGCTGGTTTGAACGGCATGGCATCAGCACCGGGGCGGTCGTTCGAACCAAGTTTGGTCCGCTGAAGGACGTATTTCTGCGGCGTTAATTTCTACTATCTCTGATGAAAGTCGCTTTGGCGCAAATCAACACGACGGTCGGTGATCTCACCGGCAACGAAGCAAAGATTCTCTCTGCCTACGAACGTGGGGTAAAGGAAGGCGCTGATCTCGTCATGTTTCCGGAACTGACGACCACAGGTTATCCGCCGCGCGACTTGCTTTTGAAGAAAAACTTCGTCACGCAGAACCTCGACATGCTCCAGCGGCTCGCCACGGCGACGGGAAAGACGGCGATGCTGGTTGGTTACGTGGGGCGCAATGAGCAACGGCCTGGAAAACCAGTGACGAACAACGTCGCGCTGTTGCAGAACGGAAAGATCATCACAACCCGCACCAAGACTTTGCTGCCGACTTACGATGTCTTCGATGAAGATCGTTATTTCGAACCGGCTGCCGAAAATACGCCTGTTCGCTTTGAACAAAAGACGCTGGGTCTCACGGTATGCGAAGACATTTGGAACGACGAAGATTTTTGGCCGGAACGGCGGTATCGCCGTAATCCGCCAATGGAACTTGCGCTCGCCGGAGCCACGATTCTTTTCAATGTTTCGGCGTCACCATGGCACGTGGGGAAAAACAAAATCCGCTACGAAATGCTTTCGAGCATGGCGAAGAAGGCGAAAGCCCCGGTCGTGTTTTGCAACCTGGTTGGCGGCAACGACGAAGTGATTTTTGACGGTGGCAGCATGGTGTTTAATGCGCGTGGCGAATTGATCGCCAAGGGCGACGTCTTCAAAGAAGATTTCATTGTCGCTGACACCGATGCGAAGACGACGATCCCGTTCGATCTCCCGCACGATCACGAGAAGCTTCATCGCGCACTGGTCCTTGGATTGCGCGACTATTTTCAAAAGTGCGGATTTAAATCGGCAGTGCTGGGCCTGAGTGGTGGCATCGATTCCGCCGTTACCGCTTGTCTCGCCGTTGCGGCGCTCGGTCCCGAGAACGTACGCGGCGTCTCGTTGCCTTCGGAGTTCTCTTCACAACACAGCCTGGATGACGCGCGGATTCTCGCCGAAAATCTCCGGATCCAATACGACGTGATTCCGATTCAAACGGTGTTCGCCGCGACGAAGCAGGAATTAAAGAACGTTTTTGCGGGCAAAACTGAAGACACGACGGAAGAAAACATCCAGGCCCGTCTGCGCGGGGTGCTGCTGATGGCGATGTCGAACAAGTATGGTTCGCTGCTGCTGACCACAGGCAACAAAAGTGAGCTGGCGGTTGGCTACTGCACACTTTACGGGGATATGTGCGGCGGTCTTGCGGTCATCAGCGATGTGCCGAAGACCATGGTTTACGACCTCGCGAAGTGGATCAATCGCGAAAAGGAAATCATTCCGATGTCGTCGATTGTCAAACCGCCCTCGGCTGAATTGCGCCCCAATCAATGTGATCAGGATTCTCTGCCGCCCTATGAAATTCTGGATGCCATTTTGAACGAATACGTTGTTAACAGCCAATCGGCGCCCGATATCATCGGAATGGGCTTCGAGGAAGCAACGGTGAAACGGGTGATTCGCATGATCGACATCAACGAATACAAACGTCGCCAGGCGGCGCCGGGATTAAAAGTCACCAGTAAAGCGTTTGGAATGGGCCGCCGTTTTCCTGTCGCGCAGCGCTATCGCGAGGCCTAGGCCGGCGGTTACTCACACCTCAATTCTTTAATTACATGATCTCACGAGCAAAGTCGGAGCAATTGTTTGCAGAAGCATTGAAATACATTCCCGGAGGAGTGAACTCGCCGGTGCGCGCTTTTCGGGCCGTCGGGGGCAATCCGTTTTTCGTCAACAAAGCCAAAGGGGCGAAGGTCTGGGACGTTGATGGCAATGAGTACGTTGATTACGTCGGCACGTGGGGACCGGCAATTCTTGGGCACGCGCATCCGAGAGTAATCAAAGCGGTGCAGCAAACGGCAGAGCAGGGGACGAGCTTTGGAATTCCCAATCCACTGGAAGTGACGATGGCCAAGCTTGTCTGCGAAGCCGTACCGAGCGTAAAAAAAGTGCGCATGTGCAATTCAGGAACGGAAGCGTGCATGTCCGCCATTCGACTCGCCCGGGGATTTACCAAGCGTGATAAGATCATCAAGTTCGATGGCTGCTATCACGGCCATGCTGATTCGCTTCTGGTCAAAGCTGGTTCCGGAGCGTTGACATTTGGCAACCCGGACAGTGCTGGTGTGCCGGCCGCCTTTACTCAGCACACAATTGTTCTGCCTTACAATGATGTTGATGCGGTAAAGGCCGCGTTTGAGGCGAATAAAAATCAAATTGCCGGGATCATTGTTGAACCCGTTCCGGGAAATGCCGGTCTTTACTTGCCGAAACCGGGTTATCTCGAATTTCTCAGCAAGATTACGCGAGAGAATGGAGCCGTGTTGATTTTCGATGAAGTCATGACGGGATTCCGTTTGTCCGTCGGTGGTGCGCAAAAAATTTACGGGATTACGCCTGATCTTTCTACGTTCGGTAAAATTATCGGCGGCGGTCTGCCGGTCGGCGCGTTTGGCGGGCGGGCAGAAATTATGGATTGTCTGGCTCCTCTTGGACCCGTTTACCAGGCAGGAACGTTGAGTGGGAATCCACTGGCGATGGCCGCCGGTATTGCGAATCTCGAAGAACTCCAAAGCAGTGGCGCCTATTGCAAGTTGGATGAACTTGCCCAGCAGTTGGAAACGGGCATGAAGGACGCGGCCAAGGCGGCGAACGTTCCCGTTCAGTTCAACAGTATTGGCTCGATGTTCTGCGGATATTTCACTGACAAACCAGTGCACAACCTCGCGGACGCGATGACGAGCGACCGTGAACGGTTCAAAAAGTTCTTCCACGGCCTGTTAAACGAAGGTGTTTATTTAGCTCCCTCCCAGTTCGAAGCCGGTTTCATCTCCGCCGCGCACACCCCGGAAGACATCGACAAGACAATTCGGGCGGCTGCCAAAATCCTCAAAACTTTCTAACGGCAGAATCAGGATCGGGTGCCGGATCGATTTCCCGGAACCGGAATTCTGGGAAACACGGCGCCGGACTGATTTTCCGGAATCCAAATTCTGGGAAACACGTTGCCGGACAGATTTCCCGGAATCCGAATTCTGGGAAACATGGTGCCGGACTGATTTTGCGGAATCCGAATTCTGGGAAACATGGTGCCGGACCGATTTTGCGGAATCCGAATTCTGGGAAACATGATGCCGGACTGATTTTGCGGAATCCGAATTCTGGGAAACATGGTGCCGGACCGATTTTGCGGAATCCAAATTCTGGGAAACATGGCGCCGGATGGATTTCCCGGAAGAGAAATTCACCGAAACCGCAGTTTTTGCCATTTTGCGGAAGCAAAGTTCAGCGAAACGGCCGTTCTTACCCTGTCTGAACACGGAGAATCCGGTCAAACGGCAGAAAAACCATTGTTTTGAGAAGAACAACGCCCGACGTTTCCGTTGCCGGAGATTATCTGTTCCGTCAAACGCAAGGGGATTCCCGATTTATCCATGAATCCATCACCCCAATTGGGGCAATCGCGAGGAATTCGCCTTTTACGAATGCGGCTTCGTGGGTAGGACGGGCTGTTTCGGTCTATTTTTGAGCCAGAACTCAACCGGGCTTGTCTATCCCTCGAGATTGGTAAAACAAATAGTTGACTATTCCGTCGACTATTCTATGCTGTTCAGTGTTATGGGACGAGTCAGTGATGCCAAAGAGCGATTAATGGAAGCAGTGACCGAGTTAATCTGGCACGGCTCCTATGGCAGCACGACAGTCGACCAGATCTGTGAAAAAGCAGGTGTTAAGAAGGGAACCTTTTACTATTTTTTTGAATCCAAGTCTGACCTTGCCGCAGCGGCGCTGGAATTAAACTGGCACGGACAGAAAGCGGAGTTGGACGCGATTTTTTCACCGACGGTGCCGCCGTTGGATCGGATTCGCAGATTTTGTGAACGCGGCTTTAAGAAGCAGGCAGAGATGAAACAGCAGTGCGGCTGTGTCCTTGGTTGCCCTTTGTTTACGCTCGGTGCTGAGGTTTGCAACCAGGAAGTAAAGCTGCACTCAAAGATCAAAGAGGTTCTCAATGAATACCATAAGTATATCGAGAGCGCGATCCGCGACGCTGATATGAGCGGCTTGATCGATGCGCCGGATGCCGCGGCGAAAGCCCGAATGTTGTTTGCGTATTCGCAGGGGTTGCTGACGCAAGCGCGCATCCTGAATGACGTGGAAGTTTTACGCGAGATGTCCGAAGGAATCTTCGCGATTCTCGGAAAAAAGAAGATCGAGAAAGCCGCGTAAATTTTTTTGCCCAAGAATTTGACTAAACAGTTAAGAAAAGTGAACAAGATGAAGACCAAACGATTGGTAAAGAAGACGATGGTCGAAGTTCCTGCTAAGGAGGCTGTCGTCGAAAAAGAAGTTTCAATAGATGCGGCGCCGCGGCAGGCGATGGACGCGTTCACCCTTTACATTCGTGAGATGGGTGAGACGCCATTGCTGACTCCCGCCGAGGAAATCGTTCTCGCGAAGCGAATCAAGAAAGGCGACAAGGCGGCCCGTGAGCACATGATCAAGGCCAACCTGCGGCTCGTCGTTAAGATCGCGCGCGATTATGAGACCTTCGGTTTGCCGCTGCTCGATCTGATCAATGAAGGCAATATCGGCCTGATGAAAGCCGTCGACCGTTTCGATCCGAAGAAAGGGGCGAAACTGTCAACATACGCTTCATGGTGGATCAAGCAGTCGATCCGGCGCGCGATCTCCGACCAGAGCAAGACGATCCGTTTGCCGGTGCACGTCGGCGACAAGCTGCTGCACATCCGGAGGGCGGAGACGAAATTCCAGGAGGAGTTCGGACGTTTGCCGACCGACGAGGAATTGAGCGGTGAACTCGGTCTCGCGGCCAAACGCATTGCGCAGTATCGACGTGCGTCTATCCGGCCATCGTCGCTCGACGCGCCGATTGGTGATGACACCAGTACGGTTGCGGAAATCGTCGCTGACGAAAATGCCGGCACGCCGTTAGAAAAGCTGACAGAGAAGGTCGACACAGCGTTGATCTACGAAATTCTGCCAAGTCTCGACGAACGCGAGCGCGAGATATTGCGTCAACGCTTCGGTCTGGACGGTAACGAGGAAAAGACGCTCGAAGAGGTTGGGGCGAAGTTTGGCGTAACGCGCGAGCGTATCCGTCAAATCCAGGAAATCGCCCTCGCCAAGTTGCGCCGCAAGATCGAGCAGCTCGAGAGCGTTAGCGTAACCGAATAAATTCAGCGGTAATTCAGCAGGACGCCCGATGAGGGCGTCCTGTTTTATGTACCGGTCGTTCATTTGTCGTGTGTTAGATTGATAGAGGAGGATTTATGCAGACGAATATCGATGCGGTAAAGCGGTTGGCGAAGGATTTGAACCGGGAGGAGCCTCGAGACCCTTCGGAGCGGCTTGGTGGCTATGAACTGGCGGCACGTTGCCTCGATAAATGCCGGGCTACTCTTGCGGGAACGCAGGGCGATTTCACTTACGGATGTCCAATGGACCGGCAGTTCCTCGATTCGGCCGGGATTTCGGCTGATGAGTTCAAGAGCTTTGTCGCGACAGGAGCCAGTGACGACGAAGTTGCTTCGTGGATTGAGGAACACGCACATTCGAACGTGACGCCTGGACGGTAGGAGCGTTCTTCCTCGGTCCGAAACAAAACAGCATGTGACGTAATTTCGGATTGAACGGCAAAGTCTTTTCAGTACGATGGTTGGCGTTCTCCCAAACGCAGCCAGCAAAAACTCACATGCCGTACGTCCTTGGAATCATTTGCTATGGCTGGCACGAAGCCGCCGCCGTTCTGATCAATGATGGAAAGATCATCGCTGCTGCCGAAGAGGAGCGGTTCTCGCGCAAGAAATTCGATAACAACTTTCCCGAGCAATCCATCTCCTTCTGCCTCGATCATGCGGGAATAGAGGCGCAGGACCTTGCGGCGATTGGATACGGATTCAATCCGCGCCGCAAAATGATCAACAAGGCGCTTCACGTTGCACGCTACTTCCCACGTTCGATCAACCTGCTGACCACACGAGGCGATCTGTTCAAGAAAATGAACGCGATCGAAAGTGAGATCCGGCAGAAGCTCCGGTTCACAGGGCCTGTTTACAAATTGAACCATCACCTCGGCCATGCGGCATCGACGTTTTATCCATCGTCATTCGAAGAGTCGGCAATCATGGCAATCGACGGCGCGGGCGATTGGGAATCGTGCTGGTGGGGGGCAGGGCGCGGCAATAAAATTACCGAGATGGGCACGCTCGATTGGCCGCTTTCGCTGGGACATATCTATACGGCCTTTACAGAATTCCTTGGGTTCAGCGCATTTTCGGATGAATACAAGGTGATGGGACTCGCTCCTTACGGAACTCCTCGGTTCGTTCGCGAGATGGAGAAAATCTTTTGGCCGACGAAGAGCGGTTTTGGTGTCGACTTCGGATATTTTAATTTCCCCACCGGACACTTTCCGCGGTTCGGTAAGAAGATTGTGCAAACATTTGGCGAGCCGTTGCGCGGAACGGATGGAGATATTGCGCAGCATTACCGCGACGTTGCCGCATCGGTGCAAGCGCAGCTGGAAGTTATCATTGCGCATCTCACGCGGATGGTCGTATTGCAAACCGGATTGAAGACGATTTGCCTCGCCGGTGGCGTTGGGATGAATTGTGTCGCCAACGGGAAATTAATTTCCCAGGGCATCGTGCAACGCGTTTTCGTTCCACCTTGCGCTTCAGATGCCGGCGTTGCCTTGGGCGCAGCGTACCTTGCGCATCTGAAGGTTTGCGGACAGTTAAATCGCCAGCCGATGGAAACGGCTCTCCTTGGTTCCGAGTATAACGACATGGAGATCGAGAAAGCGATTCGTTGCAATGGACTGGAGGGGCAACGGGTCGAGAATCCATCGTGCGTTGCCGCAGAATTACTTAGTCAGGGCAAAGTGATCGGGTGGTATCAAGGGCGGTTCGAATTTGGCCAACGCGCCCTCGGAGCGCGTTCTATTCTGGCCGACCCGCGCAAAGCGGAAATGAAAGAAGTCATCAACCGCAAGGTGAAGTTTCGCGAACCGTTCCGGCCATTTGCACCATCCGTCCTTGAAGAGCGGGTATATGACTTCTTCCGCTGTGCGTATCCGGTTCCGTTCATGACCGAAGTTTATCCCGTCCGTGACGACAAGAAGGCTGTCATTCCGGCGGTGACCCACGAAGACGGAACCGCGCGTATCCAAACCGTTTCCAAGAAAGTGAATCCACGCTACTGGGAACTGATCAACCGTTTTGGCGAGTTAACGGGGGTACCCGTCGTCTTGAATACATCGTTTAATGTGAAAGGCCAGCCGATCGTCAACACGCCCGGTCAGGCCGTTGAAACCTTTTTGAACACGGACATCGATGCTTTGGTTTGCGGCAATTTCCTGGTTCAAAAGTTGGGCAGCAGTTCCGTCTGACGTCAAAAACATTTGACGGAGGTTTGTCGTAGCGGACCTGTCGCGATGAACTCCTCCGGCGAGTGCGCTTATTTACCACATTCCGTAGTAAAGGGTGTACGAGGACGCGCGATTGGTTTTCATGTCTTTCATGTTTTTCCAAATAACCGAACCGTCGAGGAAGCCGACATTGCCCCCGGCACCGCCAATACTGATTGGTGTTTCTCCTGTCGACGTTCGAAGAAACGTTTGTCCGCCGCGGTTGACAGGACCACTTCTGCCATGAGGAGCCATGACGAGGCCACCGCCCCAGTGATTTGCGTCTGCCAGAATAACGTTCGTTCCTGCTTCTGTTAACCGTTCTGGGGAATGCCAGACATCAGGGCCGGTCGCAGGCCATGACGACGTATTCATGTCGCCGAGATACTGCATGCCTATCAAATAACCAAATGTGCTCGTATAACGGCTCTGTGTTCCAAACGTGAAGTTCGGACAGTCGAGAATGTTCGAATTGCCAGAGTATCGTACCAAATTAGTGAAGCTTGCGTTCGAGATACGAATAGCATGCGACTGTCCCCCATTATCGCGAGCTTGCGGCACCCGTTCTTCGAAATCGATCCCGTACATGTTAACGGCAAGAATCGCCTGCCTTTTGTTGTTTTTACAGGCGGTGCGTTTGGCTCGTTCCTTTGCTGTAGACAATGCTGGCAGAAGCATTGAGGCAAGAATCGCAATGATTGCGATGACGACGAGTAATTCGATTAATGTGAAAGCAATCGATCCGACTTTGTAATTCAACGAACAAGATTTAGTACTCACAAGATAACGGATGGGGAATCAGGAGTTGCATTAGATTGTAGAGATCGGCCAACGAACTTCAATCAAAGAAACGAAGAACATCGCCGCGGTCACTAAAAGCCCGAAAGACGGCCAGTCTCAGGGCTGGTCCCGATACTTGACAAGCGAGACTGCTTATGTTATCCACAAAAACGCAGCCTAAGTTTGGCTATGCCAAACGCGGGAGACCCAACCCCGAGTAATCGGGACGGGGCGAACGACAGTGGTGAACCATTGTCGAGGTCACTTTCAGGACCTAGCCCGTCAGCTAATCTCGCCGGCAAGTGAAAGTGCAATCTCGCAGGGGTTGCGGTTGCTTCTTTTTTGCCTGGGCTGTCGTGGAAATCTATGACAACTCAAAAGCCAGTCAGTGGCCGGTATCTATTTACATTGGCCGCAGGGGCGTTAGGCGTGGTCTACGGTGATATCGGAACAAGCCCTCTTTACGCGCTACGAGAGTGTTTCAGTGGAATACATGGAATTGGTGTCACTAGAGGCAATGTTCTCGGGGTTTTGTCTTTGATCTTCTGGTCGCTGATTGTTCTCGTCACGGTGAAGTACCTGACTTTCGTCCTGCGAGCGGATAACAAAGGGGAGGGTGGCATTTTGGCATTACTCGCGCTGGCGTTTCCTGAACGCAACACGGCGCATCCTGGGAGGCTCGCGAAGTTCATGATCATATGCGGGTTGTTTGGCACCGCTTTACTTTATGGCGACGGTATTATCACTCCCGCGATTTCCGTCCTCAGCGCGGTGGAAGGATTGAATGTAACCACGACGTTTTTTGAGCCATACATAATTCCCATCACGGTGGCGATTCTCATCGGGCTCTTTTCTGTGCAACGATTCGGAACAGGCAGTGTAGGGAAGGTCTTTGGCGCCGTGACGGTCATTTGGTTCATAACGTTGGCGGCGCTTGGGCTGAAAGCCATTGTTTCGCGCCCATCGATTTTGGCGGCGCTAAATCCGATCCACGCGATCCAGTTCTTCGTGGATAATGGCCGGCATTCGATTGTGGTTCTTGGTTCTGTGTTCCTTGCTGTCACCGGAGCAGAAGCGCTGTATGCCGATATGGGCCACTTTGGGCGCAAGCCGATCCGCCTTGCATGGTTTTCAATCGTGCTGCCTTCGCTGGTGTTGAACTACTTTGGCCAGGGTGCATTGCTCCTGGAACACCCGGGGGCTGCGCAAAATCCGTTTTATATGCTGGCGCCGGGATGGGCTCTGTATCCGCTCGTCGTGCTAGCGACATCGGCAACGGTCATTGCATCGCAAGCGCTGATCTCGGGCGCATTTTCCCTGACGATGCAGGCGGTGCAGCTTGGATATTTTCCACGGCTTCGCATTGAACACACATCGCACATGGAAAAAGGGCAGGTTTACATCGCGCAGGTGAACTGGTGGTTGATGCTGGCGTGCATCGGGTTGGTGATTGGCTTCCGTTCATCGAGTCATCTGGCCGCTGCGTATGGCATCGCGGTGACGATGACGATGATCATTACAACGCTGCTCTTTTTCTTTGCGGCACAGCGTTTGTGGCAATGGTCGACGACAAAAGCACTATTGATCTGTGTGCCATTCCTGCTGATCGAATTGGCGTTTTTCGGCGCGAACGCATTGAAGATCGCGCATGGCGGGTGGTTTCCGATCGTTGTCGGCATCGCAGTGTTTACTCTGTTAAGTACGTGGAAAACTGGACGCCGTCTCCTGGGAGAGAAATTGCAACGTGCGACTATTCCGTTATCGATGTTCTTCGACGATGTCGCGGCAAATCCCGTCCCGCGTGTCAAAGGAACGGCAATTTTTCTGTCAGGGCGGTTGGGTAGCGTACCGCTTTCGCTCTTACACAACCTGAAACACAATAAGGTTCTCCATCAACGAGTCGTGTTTCTCACCATCATTTCCCACGACAGAGCGCACATCGATGAAGACAAACGCATCCAGGTCGAGAACCTGCAGAATGGATTTTATCGAGTCGTAGGCAACTTCGGTTTTATGGAGGACCCTGATGTGCCGGCTCTATTGCAAAAGTGTAAAGAGCACGGGCTCGAGTTGAATCCGAATGAGTTCAGTTATTTCCTCAGCAAAGAGACACTAATTCCCACGCCGGGACGCGGCATGATGATTTGGCGCGAGGTGTTATTTGCGATCATGTCTCGCAACGCAACAAGCGCCGCGAGCTTTTTCAAACTGCCACCGAACAAAGTCGTCGAACTTGGCATGCAGGTCGAAATTTGATGCACGTCACTCTTCGTTGCTGAAGATCACCTGCAACGAATTGAGGTCATGGCGCTTGGTGAAGTTGAGAAAACTTTCACCTGTTTGACGATGGCGTAAGAAGCCGCGCAGCATTTTTTCAAGCGTTGGCTTTAATTGGTCAAACGAAATGCCAGTGAACACCTGGCGGCCAATCGTTTTATTTTGCCCGAAGCCGCCGCCGACAAAGACGTGGTAGCCATCCATCGTTTCGCCCATGACTTTTACTTTGGTGCCGAGCAATCCGATGTCTCCGATGTAATGTTGAGCGCAGGAATTGGGACAACCGGTGAGATGAATGTTCACGGGCTCGTCAAGCGCCAGTTTTTTCTCGAGGTAAGCCGCCAGTTCGAGGGCATGACCTTTCGTGTTTGAAGACGCGAATTTGCAGTAGGAATTCCCTGTGCAGGCAACGATTCCGCTGCGGACATTTGATTGCTGCCAGTGCAGGCCCATCTTGACGAGTGACTTCTTGACGGTTCCGATGAATGCGTCCGGCACATTGGGAATGATGAAGTTCTGCCAAACTGTGAGCCGTATCTCGCCTGAACCGTAGTTGTCCGCCAATTCCGCGATGCGAATTAGTTGTTTGGCGGTTACCTGGCCTGCCGGTAACGCCACTCCGACATAATTGAGTCCGCGCTGTTTTTGTGGAAAGACTCCGACGTGTGGATGGGAGATATTCGGCAGGCTTGGTTTTTCCTGAAATGCAAAATCGCCACATTCATCCAGCGGCGCGCGGAGAAGTTGCATGCCTAGTAACTTCTCGGTTTCCCCGAGATACTTCTCAAGCGACCAGGTATCCAAAAGATGTTTCAGTCGGGCTTTCTTTCGATCCGATCGATTACCATTTGCCATGTAAACGCGGATGGCCGCCATAATGACTTTGACAACATCTTCGGGCCGGACGAGCACCCCGAGGTCATGCGCAAATTTCTGGTGACCTGTGGCGCCGCCGAGGGCGAGACGGAAGTAAACACCTGGTGAGATCGTTCCGCCTTCATTGATTTTCACTGCTGTGACGCCGATATCATTCGTGTCCTCAAGCGAATTGATCATGCCCCCGCCATCGAACGCCACGTTGAACTTGCGAGGCAGATTATAGAACTCGCGATTGTTAATAATTATTTGGCCGAGTTGATGGCAGAGCGGCGCGACGTCGATGAGTTCGTAAGGATCAATTCCGGATGTTGCGCTGGCGGTAAGATTGCGGACGTTATCGGCGCCTGCCCCCCGGGTATGCAGCCCAACGCTTTGAATGCGTTGGAGGAACTCCGGTGTATTTTTCGGCTCAATTAAGCGGATTTGTAGATTGGCGCGTGTCGTGATTTGAATGTATCCGGTCGTGAGTTCGTTCGTGATTTTCGCAATTTCACGAACTTGAAACGTTTTCAACTGGCCAGCGGGAATGCGAAGGCGTGCCATGAACGCCTCTTTCATCGGCGTCAGAAAAAACAATCCATTCCACTTGAAGCGGTAAATATTTTCCCGCTCAGGAGTTTTATTGGCGAGAGCATGTTCGAGAATAAGTGAGTAAGCATCGAGCGGATGGAGTTCCTTTTTAACGCGCTCCTCAAATATCAATTCTTCTTCGATACGCGGTGCGGCAGGTGCTTCAGCTTGGCCGGGAGCAGCGACGATGTCACGAAACGCCAGGCCGCGAACGGTCTGACCGGCGAAAAGACCCTGAAGATATTCTTTTTGCTCTGCCGTAAAACCGTTGGGACTTGGTGGATGTGAAGTGGGCGTCATAATCAATAAACGTCGCGTTGATACCGTTTCGTTTTGCGCAGGTCCGTCACGAAAGCGGCTGCATTATCGGCCGATAAACCTCCGGCTTGTTGGGCGATCTGGTGCAGAGCTGCGTCGACGTCTTTCGCCATTCGCGACGCATCGCCACACACATAAAAGTGCGCGCCTTCTTGCAGCCAGGCCCAGATTTCCGCTGCCTGCTGCAACATGCGATGCTGCACGTAAATCTTTTCCTTTTGATCACGTGAGAAAGCGGTATCGAGGCGTGTCAGAACGCCATTTTTTTGCATGGCGAGCAATTCGTCCTGGTAAAAGAAATCGGTCGCCGCGTGTTGATGTCCGAAGAAAAGCCAATTCCGGCCTTTTGCGCCGATTGCGGCACGTTCTTGGAGAAATCCCCTGAATGGAGCAATACCTGTCCCCGGGCCGACCATGATCGCTGGTGCTGCAGAATTATGCGGTGGACGGAAATGGCCGGAGCCCTGGACGAACACAGGCACGGAAACTTTGTCGGAAACGCGTTCGGCGAGGAATGTTGAGCAGACGCCTTTTCTTGGACGGTTGCCAAACTCGCGTCTGACAACTGCAACTGTCAAATGGATCTCATCGGGATGCGCTTTGGGGCTGGATGCGATCGAGTAAAGGCGCGGCGTGAGTTTTTTTAGAGCAGCCGTAAATTCGGCCGCGGAAAGTTTTACGCCGAAATCGCTGAGCAGATCCAAAATATCGCGGCCCGAGAGATATTCATCCAGCTTCACTTTGTTTTCCGGTTGGCTCAGTGAACGAAGGACATCGTTCGTGACAGCAGCCGCCTTGACGAGCGACGTTGGGATTTTATGAATCTCACATTCGCGCTGCAGCGCGACGCGCAGTGATGTTTTTGTTTCCCCGTTGAGGATGATTTCTTCTTCGCCATCGCATCCGAGCTTTTGAATAATCTGCGAAACCAACTCAGGGCAATTCGTCGGCAAAATGCCCAAGGCATCACCGGCTTCGTAGGAGAGACCGGAACCAGCAATACTGATTTCAAAATGACGAGTCTCTTTGTCGCCTTCGTTCAGTTTGCGATTCGTGATCAGCCGGGCCGGGAAGGGATTGGTTCGGCCGTACGATTTGCTTGTGGCTGGAGAGGGCGTTTGGGGCGACGTTTCCGAGGACGCGGGTGCTGTCGTGTTTGAAAGTGATGCGGCGGGCAGGGCCGTCCACAACGATTCAATCCACGCATTGGCCGCTGTATCGTAATCTTTGTCGCAGTCGGTGCGTGGAAGAAAACGTTTCGCACCCAACTGCTCCAGCCGAGTGTCGAACTTTTTGCCGGCCCCACAAAACTCCGAGTAACTGCTGTCCCCGAGTGCGAGAACCGAAAAATGAATGTGGTTGAGTTGAGGAGCTGTCGGCGCATTTAAGTGATTCCAGAACGCGACGGCATTGTCTGGAGGATCACCTTCGCCCCACGTGCTGGTGACAATGAGCAGCCGCTCTTCTTTGCTGAGGTCCACTTTCGTAAATTCATTCATCGCCAGAGCGCGGGACGCGAATCCGCGTTTTTCAGCCTCGCGCGATACGCGTTTGGCAATTTGTTCCGCCGTTCCCGTTTGACTGCCAAACAGGACGGCGAGCGATGGCTTGGGTGGCGCAGGCGAGGCTGATTGATGATTTTGTTGTGCGAACAGACCAGCAAGGAATCCGTTTAGCCACGCGCGTTGTTCAGCGGTGAAAGGCGCCGTCTCCGGAATGTATGGGATTGGATTCGTGCTCATGCGTTTTGCTTTTTCAGTCGTCGGATTGCAACAGCACAGGCCTTATAGGAAGGCTGCCTGGAATAGGGGTCAAAAGCGGGAAACGTCAGCTTATTAACAGCTGGATAATGCATCGGAATAAAGGCTTGTCCTGGTTGAACGGTATAAGTAACGAAGGCGAACGCTTCGATTCGGCCACGCCGTGACGTAATCTCGACGCGATCATTCGATCCAACTTTCAGGTTTGCTGCGTCTTCCGGATTTATTTCGATGTAAATGGTTTCCGGGTATAGACGGCGCAGGATGTCCGATTTGGCCGTGCGCGTTTGCGTGTGCCACTGGGCTGAACTGCCGCGCCCCGTCAATAGAACAAATGGAAAGTCATTACACGGTGGTTCTGGCACGGTGCGGGGAGGCTCAAAGATGAAACGCGCTTTTCCATCTTCGTGGAAAAATCGTCCGTTTTGAAAAGCCGACGTTCCTGTGCTTCCTTACACCTGTCGGCAGTAATCGAACCTGTCTGGGAAGTGCATGGCCATTGAATTCCGCCAGCTTCATCAATAGCGCGGTAATCTTTGATTCCCGAAAAGTCGCAAGGCAGATTCCTCGAAAGATCTTTCATGATCTGAAACACGCGTTCCGGTGAAGTCCAATCACGGAAGAGGTGTGCACAACCCCAGTAGTGAGCGACCAGCTTGAAAATATTAAAATCGGAAAGTGCTTCCCCTGGTGACTTTGAAACTTTCTTAACCAAACCGATGCGTCGTTCGGAATTGATAAACGTTCCATCCTTCTCGCCCCAGGCTGCTGCCGGTAAAACGAGGTCAGCAACCCGTGCCGTGTCGGTCGAATAATAAGCATCCTGCACAACCAGGAAGTCGAGTTTCTTCAAAACGTCATTGAACTCAGATTGATTAATCCATGAATGAGACGAATTCGTGCCGACAATCCAGAGCCCTTTGATTTTATCCTCACGAATGCCCGAAATAATTTGGTCATAAGTCCAACTGTTCTGATTTGGAATGGTTGCAGCATCGATGTGAAGAATGCGTGCGACCTGCTCTCGATGTGTTGAGTTAAGGAAATCGCGTCCGCCAAGCAGGTTGCTCGTGTTGCTGAACAGGCGCGAGCCCATCGCATTGCATTGCCCGGTTATAGAATTAGCCCCTGTGCCCGGCTTGCCCATGTTGCCGGTCATTAACGCCAGATTAATGATCGCTTGCGCAGTGCGCGTTGACTCATGTCCTTGATTGACCCCCATGGTCCACCAGAACGAAACGCGTTTGCCGTTGCTTATCGCTTCGGAGAAGTCACGGATCTGCTCGACCGATAGACCCGTAGCCACTGCGACCACTTCTGGGGTGAACTCTTTTACGAATACGGCGAATTCATCAAAGCGGTTGGTGTGGTTTGCGATGTAGTCACGATCAATTGCGCCTTTGTCGATTAGAAGGTAGGCCAACCCGTAGAGTAACGTGAGGTCAGATTTCGGTTTGATTGCGTAATGATGGGTCGCCGCCATCGCTGTTTCGGTTTTACGGGGATCGACGACGATGATTTCCGGCCGCTTTTTATTCCTTAGTACGCGCTGCCATAAAATTGGGTGCGCAATGCAGAGATTGGACCCGATAAAGACGAGAACATCAGACTCTTCAAAATCTTTGTACGTGTACGGTGGCGCGTCGAATCCAAAAGATTGTTTGTAAGCGACTGCCGAAGTCGCCATGCACTGACGGGTATTACTATCCCCATGCACAATCCCCATCCCGAACTTTGCGAGTGCTCCGAGAAACGCCAGTTCTTCGGTAACAATCTGTCCAGTACCAATCCATGCGACTGAGTCTTTTCCGTTTTTATCCTGAATGGCTTTGAAACGGAGAGCAAACACCTGCATCGCCGTGTCCCAATCGACGGCTTCTAGTTCGCCATGTTTATTGCGAAGCAGTGGCGTTGTCGCGCGGTCACTCGCGTGTAGGGGCGGCAACGCTTCCCAACCTTTTGGGCACGCCATCCCGAGGTTCACGGGATAATCCGTAGATGGCGAGAGGCCGACCGCCTGACCATTTTTCAATTGAATATTAAGGCTGCAACCAGTGGAGCAAAATCCACAGACAACATGAGTGGAGTCGTCGGTTTCCAAACGCGAGCGCGATTTGCCTAATCCAAATTTGAGTGGATGCTGAACCAGGTCCTGAGTGGTTGCGGTGTCGACCATCTTCATGCGCCTACGCCCCCAGGCATCTTCGGATTCGACGCTGCGGAAAAGAAAAGATGCCGTTCAAGTAACTCGCCGCTTAAGGAAAGAACCCCGGACGCGACAGCGAGGACAGGGATATTCAATCGCAGCCATAATTCGGCCATTGGCAACGCAATCCCGCCGACGATTCCGAATCCAAAGCGTGCTGCTGTTTGCCATCGAAAAACGGTCGTAAGAAGCAAAGCCGATTTGTTTTGGTGGCGTGGGCGATCGTTTCGAATCTTAAGCGCGTGTGCTTCCCAAACAAGTTTAGCAATGGTCAGCGCGATGAGCGAGAGTGCGAAAAATCGCGACGCGGAAATTCCTTGTTCAAAAGCTGCCACAATGAAACTGCCGGACGCGCCCAGAATTGCAGTGCTACCGAAAAATTTCGGTAGTGTTATTGCCGCGGTCCAGATATCACGGCGTGTATCGATATAGATCATTGCAGACGCGAACACACTTAACAGACCCGCGACCGCTACCACCAATTGTAGCCCTGGTATCGTGTGACTTGTGAAATTCATGACGGCAAGCGCTGTCGCCAAAGAAGCGAATAATGCAAATAGCCCTACTTCACGACTGAGCCAGGATTGCCGCAAATTTAAAACTGCACGCCACGCACGCAAAGGCTGCCCTAAATGAAAAACACTCGCAGTCAGGCCAGCGAAACCAAACAAGAGCGCCACGGCATTTTGTTTTTTTGAGTTTGCTGCAAGGCCGGGAACAATAGCAGCGGCAGAGAACATTCCGACTGACAATTGAGTCAGTACCAACATGAATACCAACGATGGATGAGATTTCGCGGGCGTGAGTTTAGCGGTATCGGCCGAATCCATCGAGCTTACCAGTGGTTGTGTGGTTTCATAACGTGTGGATGGAAATGTGTAATTGGACTTTGGTGCTGATGGCACAAGGCGCGTTTCAGAAGTCGTCGTCGCAACGATTTGCTTTTGATCTACGATAACGATACGTATTGCTTCACTGGGACAGGACTGAACGCATGCAGGCGGTTCTCCCGCTGCCAGCCGATCGCTACACATATCACACTTGCGAACAATGCCGCGTTTGGGCTGAAACTGTGGCACTTCGTACGGACACTTTAGAATACAGTATTGGCATCCTATGCAGTGATCAGCGATGTGCCGGACTACTCCTGTGATGGGATTTTTCTCGTAGGCTAGGGCAGGACACCCGTTGAGGCACGATGGATCAACGCAGTGATGACAGGCTGTTGTCACGTTTAATTGCAGGGGAACGAATGTGCTCCCTCCATGCAACGACCCAACCGAGCGCCATGTTTCGTTTTCATCGAGTTCGTTCAGGTTATGACACGCCGTGACGCACGCTTTGCACCCAGAGCATTTGTCCAGGTTAACTTCGAATGCATATTGTTCGCCCGGTCGTGGGGCATTTAGAGGAATAAGATCGCGATAAAACCGATCCTGCCGTGAGATATGACCATTCTCCCGCCGGGAGAATTGCGCGACGGCAGTGAGAGAACGTTGATCGGCCAGTAGCTGATCAATCAACGTTTGGTTTTCTGCGTCGCGCTGTGTCAACATCGGAACCCGCTGAGTGTCGTTAGAAGTTGAAAACGACTTGCGCATAGACCCAATTGGCATCTGATGCGCCGCCGCTCGTTGCCAAAGAATCATCAACGTAATCACCTACGAAAAAGTGACCACCTCCCGCTTGGAGCAAGGCATAGGGTTTCAAGGCGTACGTCGCAACCACGTCGATTTCCGTGCCGACGTACGCGCCTGCCGCAGGCTTGATTCCGTAACCGCCGGTTGTACGCGGCGCACCTGCCACGGTGTAAAAGAAGTCGTTATTGTCAGCGAGCCAGAATCCGTGGACGTCCCCGGTTACGGTCAGTTTGTTCAGCGGCTTGATCGAAGCCGTAAAGCGCACATCATGGATGTTCTGCCACGATACGAAATCCATATAGCCATAGAACTTGTGGTTCGTTGGAAACAGGTTCTCGAACGTTTCATGCTTATCATCAGTCGGATCGCTGTCGCCAGACGCATAATTGTATTCCAGACCTACACGTGGTTTGCCGAATGCATCGCCAAATGTGTATCCGCCGGCCACGTGCGTTGCGATCGCTTCCTGGTCGAGACTCTTCGAGGCAGCTGAAGTCTTGAAACGGCCAAACTGATAAGCGGCTTCGGCTTCAAAATCCCATGGTCCAAATTCGCCGGCGCCGGACTTGACTCGTCCGCCGACGGTGTAGATATCCCGTGGAGAGGGAAGACCGACCAGTGTCTTTTTCACAAAAGTTGGCGAGTCGGTGCTGGTATTGCGCGATAACACGTAGAATTGCGTTTCGCTCTTCGGCAAGAGCTTTTTCGTAGACGCATAAACGCCAGAAAAATAGTCGTGTTCGTTCGCGCGATTGAAACGGTCGTCACGTGGAATGACTGGAAGCGCAACAAATCCGTCGAGCCAAAGCAGCTCGCTCTCATATCGAAGCTTCGCCGCATCAAACGAACGCGGCACGTTGTTCCAGTCGCCGTTTCCGATCAGGCGCTCGTCACCGTAAATCAATTCCTGTCTACCGATTTTGGCCGTAACTGGGAACTGCTTCAGGTCGCCGACTCTTACATACGCTTGATAAAGATCGACCGTATCTGAATCGGGACTGGGTTTGCGTTCGTCCTTTTGCGCGGAGCTATCGCGCGCTTCGCCGTAAACGGTGAGAAAAGAGCACGGCGTATAGCCGATGTGGAATTTTTCGCGAAGCAGGAAATAGCTGTTTTCGGAATCACCGTTGGATGCGAAGTCGACGGCGCCGGGTTGTCCCGCCGCCGCGAAGTATTCCTTGTACTCGACGCGGGCACGAAGTTGACCTCCGATGTCCCATTTGCCGAAAACCGAACTTTTGTCTCGAAGAAAATCATTCAAAAGACCGGCGCTTGGAGGTGGAGCCGGAGCGGTGTTGGCAATGACTTTTTCTTCACCATGTGAGGTCGCCTGCAAAGCAAGGGCAACGATCATTGTCGGGAGGACTGTGGATTTCATTTTAATTTTTGTTTTGGATGTAGGTTTCATTGAGAATTTGCCTGTCAAATCGGCGCGAGTTGATCTGCGGAATTGCGGACTGAGACTGCGGTCGTTGTTGGAGGAAAATTTGTCTGCGGTTTTGGATCCGCTTTGGGGTGCTTCTGAGCGTGTTCTTCGAGAAAGCCGATCAGACGTTCACGCAATTTGTAGTAATCGGGATGTTCCATAACATCCTTGCGGGTCCGTGGACGTGGGAAATTGACTTCAAGAATATCGCCAACCTCTGCAGCGGGACCGTTAGTCATCATGACGACACGATCCGCAAGAAACAAAGCTTCATCGACGTCATGGGTTACCATCAATGCCGTCTTGCGATCTTTCCGCCATAGTTCGATCAGCACTTGTTGGAGTTCAAAGCGCGTCAGCGAATCGAGCATGCCGAATGGTTCGTCAAGCAGAAGCATCTTCGGGGAAAGAGCGAAGGCGCGTGCAATGCCGACCCGTTGGCGCATGCCTTGCGAAAGCTCGCCGGGGCGTTTGTGCATCGCTTCGGCGAGGCCTACGACGCTCAGGTAATATTCTCCGATCTGCCGGCGTTCGTCCTTGCTTGCGGTATAGAAGACTTGATTAACACCGAGCATGACATTTTCAAATGCCGTCAGCCATGGGAGTAGGCAGGGTGATTGAAAAACGATTCCACGATCTGGCCCCGGGCCAACGAGTTCCTTGCCCGCGAGGATGATGCCACCACTTGTCATCTCGTTTAATCCAGCGACGATTGATAGAACGGTCGACTTTCCGCAGCCGGAGTGACCAATAAGGCAGACGAATTCGCCTTTTTTAATTCTAAGATTGAACTCCTTAACGATCACTGTCGGCCCTTTTGGCGTATCGTAAGTTTTGGTTACGTTCGAAATTTCCAGGTAATCGCTCATGCGATCTCAACCGTTTCTTTCTTCATTTCGCTGCGGCGGACCGGGCCGCGTTGAAACACATTGCGAGGCACGGACAAATCTTGCGGCTCGATATCAGGCATCAAAAGTTTTTGGGTAACAGTTGTCCGTTGTCGTGCACCGCTTCCCAATAAATAGTCGATCACTTCCCGGCGAATTTCCTGAAAGCGTGTGATGTGGTTAATCGCTTTGCGATCGCGCGGCCGTGGAATATTCACCGCGATGGATGGCCCTAACGTCGCATTCGGGCCTGCACTCAACGGAATGATTCTGTCGGCAAGCAGAATTCCTTCGTCGACGTCGTTGGTGATGAGAACGACCGTTTTCTTATCGGTTTCCCAAATTCGGACAATTTCATCCTGAAGCGTAGCGCGTGTCAGGGCATCCAGTGCGCTCAACGGCTCATCCAGCAAAAGAATCTGGGGGTCGATGGCGAGTGAACGCGCAACCGAGACGCGCTGCTTCATTCCGCCTGAGAGTTCGCCGGGTCTTTTGTCACGCGCCGGCGTGAGACTCACGAGAGCAATATATTTTTCCGTGTGCTGTTGTTTCTTTGTGGTGCTCCAGTTTGGGAATACCTGATCGACAGCGATGTAAATGTTTTCGTAAACGCTGAGCCACGGCAGTAATGAATAGTTCTGAAAAACGATACCGCGATCCGGACCCGGTGCCGTAATCTCCAGGTCATTCAGGGTGAGTGTGCCGGTGTCGGGCTTGACGAGGCCGGCGATCATTGAAATCAACGTCGTTTTCCCAGCTCCGGAATAACCAACAATGGCAACGAATTCTCCCTTTTCAATCTGCAGGTTGATATCGCGCAACACTTCGGTGCGGCTGCCATTTGCTCCGTAGCTTTTATTCACGTTTTTAAGTTCGAGAAAGGGCATATACGTCAGGCGGTTTTAAAACGCTTTTCGAGAACTCCCATGAACTTATCGAGAATGAATCCGATGATCCCAATCGTAAGAATGCACATGATGATGTGCTCATAGATCAACGAGTTATATTCCTGCCATAGAAACCCGCCGACTCCGGGAGAGCCCGTTAACATTTCCGCCGCCACAATGACGAGCCAGGCAATGCCGAGGCTCAGACGAAAACCGGTGAACATGTAAGGCAACGTTGCTGGCACCATTACTTTAAACAGCGTTTTAGTGCGCGAGAGCTTTAGAACCTTCGCAACGTTGAGGTAGTCTTGAGGAATCGCGCGAACACCGACGGCCGTGTTCAACACCGTTGGCCACATCGCGCAGAGGGCGATGGTAAACAACGCGGATGGCCCGGGTTTCTGGAAGATCACTAACCCCAGTGGTAACCAGGCGAGTGGAGACACTGGCCGAAGGATTTGGATGATAGGATCGAATATTTTGCCGAACGTTTTCGATAGCCCCAGGCAGAATCCAATGGGAGTGCCGACCAGCAAGGCGATCGTGTACCCTTTCAGTACCATGATCAGTGAATACCATGTGAACCGCAGGATTCCTTGATCTTGCTCACCTCGTTTTTCGAACGGCTTCTCGATGTAAAGTTTGCTGCCGGTCCACGTTTTTGTTGGCGATGGCAAACCTTTTGCCCATGTCGCGCTTGTCACACTCCAAATGATCAGTACCACCGCAGCACCAAGCAGCGGTAGCAGCAACCAATCGAACTTTAATTTGTCCTTCATACTCAAGGGAGTCAGGCGACTTTCAGATTGTTGATGGAGAAGCCTTTGGCGTAATCCTCCGGTTTGGCCGGATCAAAAACAGCGCCATCGAATAGCGTCTCGGGATCGTTATTTGCGCCACCATGGGTGTAGCCGATTTCCTTCATCGCTGCTTCGTAGATATCCGGGCGCATCACTTTTTTAGCGACGGCGGTATAATCGATCGCGCTGTCAACAAGCCCCCAGCGTCTGTATTGGCTCAGGAACCAAATCGCATATTTATACTGCGGGTAATTGCAATTTCGGTCGTGGAAGATCATGTAGTTTGGATCTTCCTTTTTGCGGCCATCGCCAAAGTCGTAGTGTCCTTGCATGCGGCCAAGAATGATTTCGGGAGGACAGTTGATGTACGTCGGTTTCGAGACGATTTGCGCCTGCTCGGGCCGGTTCTCCATTTTGTCCAGCCACACGCTGGCTTCGTGCAACGCTTTGAGGACTGCTTTAACAGTCTTCGGATTTTTGTCAGCGAACTCTTCCAGGAACGCGCAAACTTTTTCCGGATGATCTTTCCAGATGTCTTGTGTGTTCAGGGAAGTAAAACCGATGCCGTCGGCGATTGATCGAGCATTCCACGGTTCGCCAACACAGAAGCCGTCCATCTTACCCACTTTCATGTTTGCCACCATTTGTGCAGGAGGAATGGTGATGAGCGAAACGTCTTTGTCAGGATTAATACCGCCGGCACCTAAATAATAGCGGATCCACATCGCGTGAGTTCCGGGAGGGAAAGTCATCGCGAACGTGAGTGGTGGTTCACCGTTCTTTTTTGCTTGTTCGACAAATGGCTTCAGCGCCTTTGGATCGTCTTTAACTTTTCCTTTAAATTTCTCTGCGAGAGTTATCGATTGGCCGTTTCTGTTGATCAGCCATGGAATAATCATCGGTTTCTTTGGCGAACCAAGCAGACCCATCGTGGATGCAATCGGCATTCCGGTGAGCATGTGCGTGGCCTGGATATCACCGCTCGAAAGCGAGTCGCGGATCGCCGCCCAACTCGCACCCTTTGAAACGGTTGATTCGATCCCGTATTTCTTGAAAAGACCTTTTTCATGGGCGATGACGATCGACGAGCAGTCGGTCAAGGCGATCATGCCGAACTTCATCGCTTTCGTTTCTGGAGAATCATCCGCGTAGGCAGTGCCGACCCAACCTTTGGGCAATCCGGCGAACAGCGTGGCGACACCAATACTTTTCGCTGTCTTGCTTATAAAATTGCGGCGATTCAGTTCAAATGAGCGCGGGGTGGTGTTCATGTTTGATTTCATTTTTGGATTCACAGGTTTTATCGGTGACGGTGGAGGAACGGAGACGAACGGCCTTGTCATAGATATCTGGACGGAAAACTTGACGCCCGAGCTGCGCACTCAATGACGCTGTGTCGGGGCATAATCCGCTCGCTTTTAGCAATTGCAGCGTCCAGGCGGCTTTCGCGTCGCATGGATCATTGGCTCCATTGCGATAGAAAATGAAAAAGTCGGAAATGGTGCTGCGATTCCCATGGCCGAAGTCAAATTGACCGCTGATGCCTCGACGGAGTGCTTGTGTTTCTACTCCGACATATTCAGGGCGGGACAATATATCGGTGATTCTTCCGGCATTCTCTACGGCGTCGCAGAATTCACAGGCCTCCAGCAATGCGGCAATTAGCGAGAGGTGTTCAGCTTCGCGCTTCTCTGCGAATTCGCGGCGCACCATCAGAACTTTTTCCGGGTGACCCGCGCTTAATTCGGCGCTCGTTGCCGCACACCATCCGACGCCTGATTGGATCGCCACAGAATTCCACGGTTCACCCACACAAAATCCGTCGAGGTGTCCCGCGACTAAATTGACTACCATCTGCGCTGGAGGTACCACCACGAGTTGAACATTACGATCAGGGTCGATGTGATGAGAAAGAAGCCATTGGCGCAGCAGATGCCGGTGGGATGAAAACGGGTAAACGACGCCGAACGTCAGCGGGTCACCGCTTCTAGATGTCCGTATGTGCTTTGACAAGGTTCGGCCATCACGGACACCGGCTTCCCACAGCTTCGTTGAAAGTGTTATGGCGTTTCCGTGAAGATTCAAAATGAGGCCGGTGATGCAATCGCATCGGATCGATCCAATGCCGAGCGTGGCCGCGATAGGCATCGCGGCGATCGCATGAGCGGCATCCAGTTCGCCATATATAATCTTGTCACGACTACTCGCCCAGCCGAGTTCCCGATGCAGACTCACCCGGACACCATATTTCCGAAACAACCCGAGCTCCTTGGCAATGACGAGCGGCGCGCAGTCGGTCAAAGGGACGAAGCCGAGTCTTAGAGCGGACGGTGCAGGAGCGGAATGTTGATTTATCTGGCTCACTATACGGCAGTTGTTTGTGCCGCATCGCTTTTAGCCAGTGATGTGCCATGCCGTGCCATTGGCGCAATGAATGCTACGCGTAGTGCCCATTGAAATGATGAGCCTTACTCATAGATGAAACTTCCATTCGACAGCCGACAGCTCCGCACCTTCTGTGTTCTTGCCCGCACAGGCAGTTTTACTGTTGCCGCACGCGAACTGCATTTAACCCAATCTGGCGTGAGTCACTCGATGAAGGCGCTTGAGAATGACACGGGGTGTCGTCTTTTAGACAAGCTGGGTAAAAAGGTTATCCTGACGCAGGCGGGTGAACAGCTTCTGCAATATGCGACGCGAATTTTGCGGGAGAATGAAAATGCTCGAGAGTCCTTGGCGCAGCTTGGCAAATGGGGGCATGGCCGGTTACGCCTTGGTGCCACAACAACTGCTTGTCAGCACATTATTCCGCCGGTGTTGCGGGAATTTAAGGAAAGTTTTCCTGATCACGCCATTACAATCGAACCCGGCGACACTCCCGAGCTTGTTTCGTCGTTACTGGCCCAACGCATTGATCTGGCTCTTTCTCTGGAAGCCGACAAAGAGCCGAAGCTCGAGTTTCATCCGTTGTTCAGCGACGAATTGCATTTTATCGTTTCATCACTTCATCCGTGGGCGAAAGCGGGCCGTGTCGAACGCTCTGAAATACCGCGTCAGAACTACATTTTGTACAAGAAGCGCAGCGTTACATTCCGCCTCATTGAAGAGTATTTCCGGCGTGAAGACATGGTGCTCAATACTGTGATCGAACTGGGCAGCATGGAGGCGACGAAAGAGCTCGTGAAAATTGGTCTCGGCGTCAGCATCTTCGCACCGTGGATTGCGCAAAAAGAAATCGAAGCCGGTTCGGTCGTGGCGCTGCCGCTTGGCCGCAGGAAAGCAGAGCGGCGCTGGGGAATTCTTCACTGGCACGGCAAACGCCTGAGTCTGGCCGAAGAGACATTTATCGGCCTGTGCCGTTCCGCCTGTGCTCCTATGAGCAACAGTGTCGCGGCAAAAAAACCTGTTTGAAAAAACAAGGCCACCGTGAAGTGCGGCGGCCTTGACTCCTTGTTTACTTATCTGACGGATGCGCAATTAGAAGACTGCGTGGTGTAAGTTTTAGGGCGTTGGGCATTTTTGGCGTTTGTTTTGCTATGAACACTGACGTCATGAGTATTCAGCTTTGCTCATGCCAGAAGAACGCAGTGGAAAACGCAAAAATTTTCCACAGAAAATGAACCGAATTCATCAATGACTTCACCCCTTGATAGCAGGCAGTTGCGGGCCTTCGTGATCCTCGCGCGCACAAGCAGTTTTACCCTTGCGGCCAAAGAACTTTTCCTCTCGCAGTCGGCCGTCAGCCACGCGATGAAAGCTTTGGAAGATGATGTTGGCTGTCGTCTTTTGGACAGGGTGGGTAAAAAGGTTTCGCTGACGCAGGCGGGTGAACAATTGCTTCACCATTCGGAAAAAATTTTGGCCGAGATGCAGGTGGCGCGAACATCCCTTGAACACCTTGGTAAATGGGGGCAGGCGCGTCTTCGCATTGGCGCCAGTTCGACCGCGTGCCGCTACATTCTGCCGCCGGTTTTACGCGAGTTCAAAAATGATTACCCGCAGTGCATGATCAATATCGGAGCGGGCGACAGTGCGGACGCGATGGAGTCCTTGCGGAACAACCAGATCGACCTGGCGATCCTGTTGATGCCGAAACATTATGAAGGTTTCGATATGCATCCTCTGTTTGAGGACGAGCTTTCGTTCATTCTTGCGCCATCGCATCCGTGGGCCGTGACGGGCCTCTCTCGCAGTGATATTCCCAAGGAGAATTACATTCTGTATCAAAAGAACAGTTATACGCTACGCATCATCGAAGAATATTTTCGTCAGGAAAAAATGGTTCTCAATACCGTGATGGAGCTTGGCAGCATGGAGGCGATTAAGGAACTCGTGAAACTTGGGCTTGGCGTAAGTATTATTGCGCCATGGATTGCCGAAGCAGAACTTCGTGACAAATCTCTTGTCGCGCTGCCGCTCGGTAAACGCAAATTGCGACGAACCTGGGCGATTGCGTCACGTAAAGGGCGGTCATTGAATATTGCCGAAGAAACGTTTATCCGGATCTGCCGTGCCTACGTTGATAAAATGATGGCCGGGCTACGAGTATGATCCGAGCGAGAACTGGTGTTTCAGGACGCGAAGCGATTCTTCACGAGCAAATCATCGAGTAATTCTTGTCCGATTAATTGTTCATGGAGCGCGTGCTGGCGTCGAAGAGTGGTATTCCGCAATGGGCCGCGGCTGTAGAAGTCTTGAACGCGTGCAAAATCTTCGGTCAGAAGATTGCGATGAAACAAACTTAGAGTCTCCATTGCGACGTTGGCCTTCATCCAATCGATCAGCAATGGCGATTCTCCGTCAAAGAAAGCACTCACGCATGCGCGCATGACTAATTCATCAGAGCGTTCATCGAGTTCGACCGAGAATTCTTTCGGTGGCTTTTCGCTGAGCAACGGTCGCGGATAATCCTGCGGCAGCACGGGCCGGAACAGCGCGGTCCATAATAATCGCAAGAGGGAAATGTAGCCCGCGAGACAACCACTTTTAAAAGCACCGTGAAAGGCTTCGGGATTTTGCGGCACCTGACGCGTGAAGCTGAACGTAACCGTTCGCTCGTTCCATTCGACGCCGACAAAACAGTGGGCCTTCGGCCATGTGTTCATCGAGTTAAACTTCGGACGTCGTTCGCGCAGTAAAACGTTTTCTCGCAATTGCGCATCCACATCGGTCGCACATTGTTCCCATTCGATCCGATCGACGGCGTGAACAAGTCGCACGAGCTTGCGACTGCTTCGTTCTGGCGAAATATGACGATAGCTGCCGACACGCTGACGCAGGTTGACGGACTTGCCGACGTAAAGAAGACGCCCGCGTCCATCAAACATGAGATAGACCCCGGGTGTCTTGGGTAATGAACGAAAGAACGCCTTGCCAAGGCGTTCGGACAACGGCCGTGCCGAGGGAAATAGTCTGAGCTGCTTCGTCGTCGACACCGAAAGCCTCGTGCTTAGCGGATTTTTTTCAACTTGGGTTCGATTGCTTTGGCCCAAAGCTCATAGCCTTTTGGCGAAAGATGCAGGTAATCAGGCATGATGTCTTTGGAGATCGAGCCGTCGCGATTGATAA
>CBHWET010000007.1:0-46967 GCA_966112985.1 uncultured bacterium
ACACTGCGGATCCGGCGATGAATTCCGGCAATCACCTCATGCTCGTCGGTGATCTCGTCATTTGGTTCCACGAATATCTTGCCGGTATCAAAGCCGATCCGGAACAACCGGGATTTAAACATATTGTTATGAAACCGCACGTCGTTGGCGATCTAACCGCCGCAAAGGCAACTCATTATTCGCCATACGGAATGATCGTCAGTGATTGGAGGAAAGATAAAGAAGTCTTCCGATGGAGTGTCACTGTCCCGCCGAACACAACGGCAACAATTTACGTGCCTGCGAAAGATGGCGAATCGGTTTCCGAAGGGCGACGCCGGGCAGCGCAGGCGAAAGGCTTAAGTCTCCTTAAAGTGGAAACCGGATTCGCTATATTCTCGGCCCAATCGGGTTCCTATAAGTTCGAAAGCCGCTAGGCGGAACAACGGGTGCCGATAATACGAGACGGGTTGTTATCGTTAAAGAAGGTCCGCTGCCGAATCTGACTTGGCTGCCCATCTGCAAGCATCATGAAAGTATTTGCGATGACGGACCCCAAGCTGAGCCCTCTCGTAACTCTCTGAAGATCAGACAATTGGTGATCCGCCTCACTCTGCGGGGAACGAAATTCCCCGAAAGGGAAAACCGATCGCCGAACGCCGGACGGTTTTCCCCAAGAGGGAATGACGCCCGGATTTCGGCGGACAGTTTTCCCCAAGAGGGAACGACGCCCGGATTTCGGCGGACAGTTTTCCCCAAGAGGGAATGACGCCCGGATTTCGGCGGACGGTTTTCCCCAAGAGGGAATGACGCCCGGATTTCGGCAGACAGTTTTCCCCAAGAGGGAACGACGCCCGGATTTCGGCGGACAGTTTTCCCCAAGAGGGAACGACGTCCGGATTTCGGCGGACGGTTTTCCCCAAGAGGGAACGACGTCCGGATTTTGGCGGACGGTTTTCCCCAAGAGGGAATGGCGGGGCGTTCTAACTTTCCATTCCAGAATTTCAGAAGTGGCAGCTGAGTCCTAACTCGACCGACTAGCATTCCAAACCACGCATTCTGCCGGAAAACAATTGTAACTGCCCGAAATCCTCGTAAGTCTATGCCACCGACATGAATCTCGTTTCCGCCGCAATGCGCCGCCCTCTGACGGTGATTGTTCTAATCATCGCCATCTGTCTCGGCGCTTGGATTGCCCTCAAACGGATGACTCAGGACATCTTCCCGCCGCTGGGCATCCCGACGATTTATGTGGCACAGCCTTACGGCGGAATGGATCCCGCACAGATGGAAGGTTATCTCACGTATTATTATGAGTATCACTTCCTGTACATCACCGGCATCGAGCATGTAGAATCGAAGTCGATTCAAGGCGCAGCGATCATGAAGTTGCAGTTCCATCCCGGAACCGACATGGCGTCTGCGATGGCCGAAACGATTTCTTATGTGAACCGTGCGCGAGCGTTCATGCCACCCGGAACCGTGCCGCCTTTCGTGATGCGTTTCGATGCGGGTAGCGTCCCTGTCGGCAACCTGGTTTTTTCCAGCGAAACAAGAACGGTTGGACAACTTCAGGATGCTGCGTTGAATTCTGTGCGTCCTTTGTTCGCAACCTTACCCGGCGTGTCCGCGCCGCCGCCGTTCGGTGGGAGCGCGCGTTCCATTGTAATCGCCGCTAAGCCCGACCGCCTTCGCGCGTTCAACATGTCACCCGACGAGATTGTCACTGCGATCGCCGCCGCGAATACGATTAGTCCTTCGGGTAACATGACCCTCGGCGACAAATATCCAATTGTCCCGGCAAACTCGGTAGTGAAGAGCATCAAAGATCTCGAGTCAGTTCCCATTCGCGTCGGCACTTATCCCGCCATTTTCGTTCGCGACGTTGCTGATGTCACCGATGCTGCGGATATCGTGACGAGCTACGCCCTCGTGAATGGACGCCGAACCGTTTACATCCCGGTTACAAAGCGCGCCGACGCTTCAACCCTGGCAGTCGTAAACCTGGTAAAACAGAACATGGCCAAATTTCAGGGTGCGGTGCCCGATGACGTAAAGGTGAGTTACGAATTCGACCAGTCACCGTACGTGGTTCGGGCGATTCGCGACCTCGTCAAGGAAGGCGGCCTTGGTGCAATTCTGACTGGGTTAATGGTGCTCTTGTTTCTACGGGATTGGCGCACAGCTCTTATTGTCGTCATCAATATCCCGGTGTCATTGCTCGCGGCGGTGTTTGCATTGTGGATGACCGGGCAGAACATCAACCTGATGACACTCGGTGGTTTGGCGCTGGCGGTAGGCATTCTGGTTGATGAAGCAACCGTCGCGATTGAAAATATTCACACGCACTTGAGTCGTGGAAAATCGCTGGCACGGGCCGCATCAGACGCCACACGCGAAACAGCGATTCCGCGGTTGCTGGCGATGCTTTGTATCCTCGCGGTTTTCATCCCTGCTTTCTTCATGGTTGGCGCAGCACGCGCTTTGTTTGTGCCGCTTGCTTTGGCAGTTGGTTTTTCCATGGTGGCGTCGTTCCTGTTGTCCAGCACGTTCGTTCCGATCATGTCGGTATGGTTCCTCCGTCACCATGCGCCGGCGTCCGCATCGAGAAAGAAACCAGCGGACCGCACGCGATCTATTTATGGAGAAATCTTGCAACCGATCATTCGCCTGCGGTGGCTTGTGCTTCTCGTTTATCTCGGTGTCGCCGGATTGGTCATTTACGTTTTTGGCCAACGGCTCGGCACAGAAATTTTTCCGAAAGTAGATGCGGGACAATTATCCGTTCGGTTGCGTGCCCCTGCGGGAACGCGCGTCGATAAAACGGAAGCGTTGGCGTTGCAGACGCTGGACCTCATTAAGAACGAAGTTGGCTCGAACAATGTCGCCATCACCCTTGGATTCGTCGGGGTTCATGCGCCGAATTATCCGGTTAACCTGATCCACTTGTGGAACAGCGGGACGGAGGAAGGAGTCGTGCAGGTGCAATTGAAACACGGCGCGCCGGTTCGTATCGAGGCCTTGAAAGAGAAAATGCGCAAGGTGTTTGCGGAAAAAATGCCGGACGTCAAATTCTCTTTCGAACCTAGTGACATTGTCAGCCGTGTCATGAGCTTTGGCGCACCAACGCCAATTGAAATTGCCGTCGCTGGCCCAAACCTCACGGCAAGCCGCGAACACGCCGAGAAAATTCGTGAAAGACTTTCGAAGATTCCATCGCTGCGGGACCTGCAGTTTGGACAATCGCTCGATTATCCAACGGTCGACGTAAATATTAATCGCGAACGTGCGGGGCTCATGGGTGTGAAGGTTTCTGATACGACGCGTTCGCTGGTCGCGGCAACGGCCTCGAGCCGATTTACTGCGCCGGTTTATTGGGCGGATCCCAACAGCGGTGTGAGCTATCAGATTCAGGTGCAGGTTCCGCAGGCGAAGATGACTTCGCTCGACGAAATTAAAAATCTGCCGATCGGAGCCAAAGACGGCAAATCGGCGCTGCTGCGCAACGTGGCCAACGTTAGCGAAGGGACAATGGTTGGTGAATATGATCGTTACAACATGCAGCGGCTGGTGACGATCACCGCAAATATTTCGGGCACAGACCTGGGGACCGTTTCAAAGCAGATCGCGGCGGCGTTGAAAGATGTCGGCGAGCCGCCGGCAAAGACGCGCGTCGACGTTCGCGGCCAGATTGTGCCGATGGCGCAGATGCTTGAAGGTTTGCAATCGGGATTACTGATCGCCATTGCCGTCATTTTTCTTTTGCTGGCTGCTTATTTTGAATCGGTGCAGTTGGCGATCGTTGTCATTTTTACGATCCCGGCGGTGATTGCGGGCGTGGCAGTTTCGCTTTGGATCACCGGGACGACGCTGAACATTCAGTCGTTTATGGGTGCGATTATGTCGATTGGGGTAGCGGTCGCGAATGCCATTCTACTCGTCACGTTTGCGGAGCGTAGTCGTGTCGCCGGTGTAGAATCGGATGTCGCCGGGAAAGAAGGCGCGCAATCGCGTCTTCGGCCGATCCTGATGACAAGCTTTGCGATGATCGCCGGCATGATGCCGATGGCGTTGGGTTTGGGCGAAGGCGCGGAACAAACGGCCCCGTTGGGTCGTGCGGTCATCGGTGGTCTCATTGCAGCAACTTTGACCACCTTGTTTATTTTGCCATCGATCTTCGCGATTGTACGACGCCGCGGCACACGTCAATCACCTTCGCTTGACCCGGATGATCCACTGAGTGCTCATCATGTTGCGTCGGCGGGTTCCAAGTAATTTCTATGCGATATATCCTAAACGTTTATCTCGGCTCGGCACTGGCCCTTGCGACTTTCGTATGTGCGCCACCTGCCGTCGCTCAAAACGTCAGTGTTAAATTGGTGCAACCAAAGCGCGGCGAAATCTTGCGCAACGTCACGCTCCCCGCGAACGTCGCCGCCAACCAGCAGGTCACCCTTTACGCAAAAGTCCCGGGCTATCTAAAAAACATTTCTGTCGATAAAGGAGATGAGGTGCAAAAGGGCGCGGTCATCGCTGAAATTGAAGCGCCGGAATTGATTGCGGACCTCGCGAAAAGCAAAGCCGAGGCAGCGATTGCCGAACTCGATTATAAACGGATTAACGAAGCGCAACACAAAGCTCCTGACCTTGTTGTCGCGCAAAATGTCGATACGGCGAAGGCAAAGGTGGACGTCGCCAAAGCGAGCGTTGAACGAGCTGCCACGTTGCTTTCGTTTACGAAAATTACGGCGCCGTTTGCCGGAATTATCTCGAAGCGGTATGTGGATCTTGGAGCGTTCGTTCCTGCGGCGACATCCGGGAGCGCCGCGCAGAATGCGGCGATAGTCACCCTTGTAGATTCGAAAACCGTTCGCATTCAGATCGCTGTTCCTGAGACCGAAGTTGCGCTCATCAAAAAAGGATTGCCTGTAAAGGTCACGGTCGAAGGTTTGCCGGGAAAAAACTTTCAGGGAACGGTCACGCGCTTTAGTTCCGTACTCGACGACGCGACCAAGACGATGCTCGCGGAAGTTGATATCCAAAATGATTCGGGAGACCTGCGCCCGGGAATGTACGCGACGGCGAAAATTGGCGTTGAAAAGCATACGGACGCCCTGCTCTTGCCCGTCGAAGCAGTAATGGTTGAAAAAAGCGGCCCATCGGTTTTCACCGTCGTCGATGGCAAAACAAAGAAAACTCCGGTGAAAACAGGTTTCAATGACGGAACCTTAGTTGAGATTGTGGACGGATACCAAGGCGGGGAACCGGTCATCGCTGTTGGCAAGATGACTTTAACGGACAAGCAGCCAGTCAACATCTCGGAGGCAAAATGAACAGGTTCATATCTGCTTTCAGGTGTTCGGCGGTCGCGCTCTCTGTTGTCCTGGTGGCGGCGAAATGTTCTGCTGAAACGAACAATTCCGTTCCGATCGATTTGCCAACCGTTTTGCGTTTGGCCGGTGCGCAAAACCTGGATGTTCAGATTGCACGAGAGCGGCTGACGGAAGCGCAAGCTGCGGAAGAACAGGCACGGCAAAACTTTTTTCCATGGATCGCTCCCGGTCTGACGTATCGACGTCACGAAGGGCAGATTCAGGATGTGGCTGGCAAGATGTTTCGTGTCGACAAGCAATCCTACAACGTTGGTGCAAGTATCAACGCGCAACTGGACCTCGGGGATGCAATTTATAAGCGACTAGCAGCAAAACAGCTTACCAAGGCAGCCAGCCAGGCTCTCGCCTCGCAGCAGCTGCATACCGTTGCTGCGGCAGCGCAAAACTATTTCGAACTTGCGAAGGCTGAAGGATTGATCCGCACTGCCGAAGAAGCTGTTCGAATCTCGGAAAATTACGAACAACAGGTGCAGAATGCGGTTGAGGCTGGGCTCGCTTTTGCCGGGGACCGTTTGCGAGTGAAGGTTCAAACAGAGAAGTTCCGTTTCGCGGTAGAGCAAGCAAAAGCTGCGCGGAAGCTTGCTTCCACAAGACTTGCAGAAGTTCTTCATTTGAACGTGATCGAACAGCTAACTCCCTCTGAAAACGAACTTGCGCCGCTCACCTTGATCGAGAACAACGTCCCGCTCGGGACCCTTGTGCAACAAGGGCTTTCGAATCGGCCCGAACTTAAACAAACGCGCGCACTTGTTTCCGCTGCTGAAGAGAATAAGAAAGCAGCGACGCGCGGTGTCTGGATTCCGACTGTCGGCGCGCAGGCTTTCGCCGGCGGACTAGGCGGCGGCAGAGATTCAGCGACGGGCAATTTCAGTGATACCGCGGATTTTTCCGCAACGGTCAGCTGGCGCGTCGGCCCGGGGGGAATTTTAGATTCGGCGCGGGTTGATGTGAGTAAGTCGCGATTAAAAACTGCAGAGTTAACGGCTGAAAAAGCCAAGCAGGACATAGAACGTGAGATCGTTGATGCAGCAGTACAAGTGCAATCCTTGGGACAACAGGTCGAATCGTCGCGTCGCGTTCTAAAGGCCGCCGATGACAACCTTGGGTTGATGAGCGAACGCAAGGAGTTCGCGGTCGGCGTGGTACTCGAAGTCGTGCAGGCCCAACAGGATTTGGCGAAAGCGAAGGCGGATTATCTGGCTACGGTCGCTGATTTCAACAAATCACAATACGCGCTGGCGCAGGCTGTCGGGCAACTAAAGTGAGTTTATTGCTTTTATGATACTGCGGCTTGTGCCTTGTCACGCGACTTCTTCCACCGGTTGACACGCAGAAAAAAGATTCCGAAAAACACGGCACCGCAGACGTTCACGCCCATCGTGTAGCCGAGCTTATAAGGCAGGCCGTTATTATTCGTTGCGTAGATTGTTACGTCGTGCCCAATCGCAAGGTTTGGCATCGCCGCCGGCATCATTATTCCATGTAGCATGCCGCGCGAAAATCCAGCCGGCGTTTTGCTTCGTTCGAGGTAACGGTTTGATGCATTCAGAATGAAGCCGATACAAAATGCGAGCGCGAGGATCGTCGCCACGCGTCTGAGGATGTTAACGACAGAGCGTGTGGTTGACGACGGGGTGACAGAATCAGACATTTTCAGCTAAGGATGCCGGTTCACTGGCGACAACTGTTTTGCCGGCCGACGATAATTGGCCAGACACCGAAGCCTTCGTTTGTGACACATTTCTCAACCATTTAAACCACCGGATGGTGTCACGCAATGGACGAATCTTGCTGCGCTCCGCATTGTAAATGACTTCCACCGGAACAAAGTGAACGTCGTAACCGGCACGAACAAAACTGAGCAGCAATTCCGACTCAATTTCAAAATGGGTACTCGCGACTTGAAGTTGAGACAGCGCATGCAGATCGATAAGGCGGAAACCACATTGTGTATCGGGCAGCTCGCGTCCAGCGAGCCGCGACAGCCGGCGGCTCATCCATCCATTCACAAAGCGGCGGAGCATTGGCATTTTATGCTTCTCAGGCATTCGATTGCCGATGACGAGAGGAGCGTGTGACAGGGCTTGCAAGAACTTTGGGACATCGTTCGGCGAATGTTGCCCGTCGCCGTCTAAAGTTAGTGCGTGCGTAAAGCCCTCTTTACTGGCGCGTTTCCATCCGAGTTGAAGAGCGGCTCCTTTGCCTTGTGCCGTCGCATTGCGAATAATCTGAGCTCCGGCGGACAGAGCATTTTCTGCTGTGGTGTCCGAAGAACCGTCATCAATAACGATGACTTGCGCGACATGGCACTGAATGGCCTTTACGAGCGAGTGAATGGTGGCCGCTTCATTATGACACGGAATAACTGCGGCGATTCTGGGCACCGGAAACACGAGGTGACGTTAAATGAAGCGGTCTCGCCATCCAATCACATTGTTGGGCCAAAATTTAATACTTTCCCCGAAGCGAATTGGATTGCGGTTCTTTATTTTACTGGGTTTTACTTGGAAAGTGACAGATTCGTTTTTCCCAGACATCGCTTTGCTTCGCTCTCGCGGCAAAGCGCAGGACGACTTTCATAGTCGGGCACGGGCAGCGACGGAACGGGAATTTGAGCGATCAGTTTTTCTTCGTGGGGTTGTTGAAGTTTCCAATTTTTGTCGGGAGAACTGCAATTACTGCGGCATGCGCCGCGATAACAAAGCCTTGACGCGTTATCGGGCGAAGTTCGAACAACTTGCCGAAATGCTGATTCATCATCGGCCGCCAAGTATCACCGACCTGAACATCCAAACAGGCGAAGATCCAATTGCTGTGCGCGAAGTGGTGTTGCCGTTAGTGAAGGCGCTGCGCCGCGAAACTCCGTTGGGACTAAGTGTCTGTCTCGGAACATTGCCAACTTCGATGTATGCCGAACTTCGCGAAGCCGGCGCATCGATTTACATAATTAAATTTGAAATCGCGGATCCGAAGTTTTACGGCGAAATGCAGGCCCCTGGAACGTTCGTGGAACGCATTGATACGATCCGTCACCTGGCGGCGTCCGGATGGAATGTCAGTTCCGGTTTCATTGCCGGTCTTCCCGGAGAAACTGAGAAGCAACTCCTTGCGAATTTTGAGCTGGCGGCGTCCTTGCCGCTCGGCGGTTGCAGTGTGAGCCCTTTTATTCCCGGGGACGAGACACCCCTCAGCGGTGCGGGAACGGCTGACATCAATCTGACGCTCAATTGCATGGCCGCATTACGGCTGATGCGTCCCGATTGGGTGATTCCGGCCGTAAGTGCGTTAAATATTTCAGAACCACACGAGGGCTATCGGCGCGGACTGCGCACGGGAGCCAATCTCGTTACGATCAATTTAACGCCGTCTGAAATGCGCGGCGATTACCTCTTGTACAAGCGTAACCGCTTCATTATGACGGAAGAAAAGATCCTCGCGGCAATTCATGCGGAGGACCTTGCGCCGTCTTCGCAGAGTCTTTCAGATTTTTATCGGGAACGAAAAACGAAGCTCGCCGCGTGATTAAACGCGGGCTTCCGTTTTCTTTAAAAGGCCAGCACTTCCGAGTAAACCGCGTTCAGCCTTGGCATTGCTCTCTTCTCTGATTTTTGTCAGGCGGGCCAGGGACTGATCAGCGCGCTGCAGTTTACGTTTCCAGCGTTCGGCCTTGGCGCGTGTGGTCTTCATCGGAATGGCTTCCGCTGCTGTGATGAGTTTCTTAAACTTTTCTTTTTCGAATTGAAGCCGTTGGATCCCGTAAGCGATAGGATCAAGTTGAACGGATTGAAATTTTTGCGCCTCAATTTCGACTCGGAGTTTTTCGAATTCTTTTCGTGTCATAATGCCCTTCCCGCGGGTTGTCCCGCACACCATTTATTGCCCGGACCAGAGGCTGTGCCGAAGGCATAGCCACCGTCGGTTTGGGGAGACCGAACTTACTGACATTACAACAATACGCGTCCGTCGCGTCCTGTCTTGTCCGTACTTTTGGGTATGACCCTTAAGTACTAACACGTAACCCAAACGCTTATTTAACGTAGTCGTCAACCGTCGGGCGGCGATGCTCCGCCGGATATTTTCGCTCTGGCGAATGGCTCTGTCGGGCGAGCCCAAGAAGGTCTTTCAGCACGTCGGGTTTTTGCGCGGCGAGGTTTTCTGATTCCGCGAAATCGGTTTTGAGGTTGTATAATTCAACGGCCGCGTTCCCCGCGGGTTTGATGGCCTTCCAATCCCCTTTGCGGACGGCGAACGTGAGGCCTTTTCCCTGCATCATTTCCCAATACAGATATTCATGCGGTTTTTGTTTTTGACCGAGCAACGTTGGCGCGAAGGAAATACCGTCGATCTGATCAGGCGCGGCAACTGCCGATAGTTCCGCCGCGGTAGGAAGAAAATCCCAGAACGCGCATTGATGGTCAGAGACAGTTCCTTTCGCAATTTTTCCCGGCCAGCGCGCAATAAGCGGTACACGAATGCCACCTTCATAAAATTCGCCCTTATAACCTCGGAACGGACCATTGCCATCGAAGAAGTCCGCGATTCGTTGCCACTGGTTCCCTTGTGGACCGTTGTCACCGCTGAAGAATACGATCGTGTTGTCGTCGATTTTCAATTCCTTGAGTAAGGACATTATTTCACCAACGCTGCCATCCAGCCGATCCACCATGGCGGCGAACGTTGCATAGGGTTCGTCAGAACCAATGTAGCCCTTACGTGGATCTGGCAACGGTGTCTCTTGCCACTTACCGCGGTACTTCTTCATGGAATCGTCGGGGGCGACGAGTTCCACGTGCGGCAAAGTGTAGGGGACGTAAGCAAAAAATGTTTTGTCTTTATTGCGGCGAATAAAATCCAATGCCTGTTTTTGGATTTCATCGTGGGAGTAGCGCGCCCGTTTGTGCCCCTCGTTTTCAGGCAGAAGAAACTTTGTATTATTTTTCCACAGCCAGAATGGATAAAAGAAATGAGCGTGGACCTGATGAAGATAACCAAACCATTCGTCGAAGCCCTGCTTCCATGGTGTGCCGGAAGAATCCTCTATTCCTAATCCCCACTTACCGAATCCGCCGGTGACATAGCCGGCTTTTTTCAACACTTCAGCAACGGTCGTGTCGGTATCATAGAGCGCACGGTCGCCGCCATTGTTCCGAATTGGTGTATGACCGGTGTGCAAACCCGTCATCAAGGTTGAGCGTGAGGGGGCGCAAACATGGGAACCTGCATAGCATTGTGTGAAACGAATCCCTTCAGCCGCAATTCGATCGATGTTAGGCGTTTGATATTTTTTTTGGCCGTAACAACTCACTTCGTTGTATCCAAGGTCATCGGCGAGAATAAAGATGATGTTCGGTTTGCGCGTCGCCGCCACCGAATCAACAGCGATTCCGAAGGAGAGGAAAAGAAGAAGTGCAACCAATCTGCACTGGAGGAGATACGCAGTAGCTTTCATCGCTACCTGTGACGTTTGGCTGCGACGTCCGGTTTCGCAAGACTAGGGTGATTCTCAAAATTAATTTCCGGAATGGCGGGACATAAGGACATGCGCGTCACTCGCGCCTAGCACTGCCCGGCTCCACGCTTCACCATTCCGGAAATTACTGAGAATCACTCTAATACACCACGGGTTCTGTTTGTTCGGTTTCGAGCTGCTCCTGTCGAAAGCGGCGTAACCGATGAGTGGCAAGACTTTCTTCAAACAAATCACGATTGATCGACTGCGCTGCTGTAGCGCCTTGCCCTGCTGCGATGATCATTTGGCAGTTCGCCGGAGTAACGCAGCCGGCGGCATATAAACCGGGCACCGTTGTCCTCATGCATCCATCCACCTTAATTTGTCCTTCAGAATCCAGGGTCGCACCGAGCATTTTTCCCAGTCCATTATGGAAGACGTCGCCACGAGTAGTGAACAGCGCTTCAACGGCGACTCGGTCACGGTTTTCCAACTCGATCGAGCGCAATAACCCGAGCTCGTGTTCTACGTTGGTGATTCGTGTGGTCGAGATCGGAATTTCGTAATCATGTAACCAATGATCGTGCTGTTCGCTCCAGGAAGGTTCTCTACCGTTGGTAGCGATCACCACACATGGTGAATAAAAGAGCATGCCAAGTGCGTATTCCACAGCTTCATCGTTATGACCTACGATCGCGATGGACTTGCCGTCCACACGTACACCATCGCAGTCCTTACAAAAGAACATGCTTTTACCCAGGCACTCGTCGACACATGGGATGTCCGGTGGAAGGTGATAAAGACCAGTTGCCAGCAAAACGCGTCTCGCCGAATAGGCACGCCTTTTTCCCGACAAAACGAAGTGCTCGCCGTCATGTTGTGCCCCAGTGATTTCATCCATCGTAAACTCGGCACCGTATTGTTTCGCCTGGAGACGGCCTCGCGTGAGCAACTCCTCACCGGAAATCCCTTTCGGAAAACCGAGATAATTTTCCACATCGGGTTCCCACCGCGCTAGCGACTGCTTGGCGTCGATGACTAAGGTGTCACGGCGGGCGCGGGCGAGATAGATAGCCGCTGAGAGGCCTGCGATGCCACCGCCGATGATAATTACTTCGTGGAGTTGGTTTTCTTCGGACATAGGTAGAAAGAAGCCGTCAGAACGCTTCATCTTTAATGTGCGCCCTGACGGCTACGATGCAACCCGAACCGTCACCTTTTCCGGGATTTCAAGCCCATTTCAAAAGCACGGTCCGGATTGAGATCACCTTCCGCTAAACTTACTTGCTCTTCTTTTTGGCGGACGGTGCTTCTTCTTCCTCTTCTTCCTCCTCCGCGGCCTCTATGTTAATTGTGTTTTCAGCGATATCGGTCAGTGTTTCGTCGGCTTCCTTTTCTTCGTCGAGCGTCTGCCCGAGCAGATCGAGATCGTCTTCACGGCCGAGCAGTTTGGCGAACGTGCAAACAGTGCCGTATACGGCGATTTCATAGTGTTCGATACGCTGGCATGACGCAATGATCGCAGCGTCCTTGATATCCTCTTTCATGTCTTCCGAGATTGTCTCCTGGCATTCTTTAACCAGGCCTTCCATCGCGGCACATTTTTTACCCTTTGGGGTTTCATCGAGGTTCTCGAAAATCTGGTCAAGGCGTTCCACTTGTTCCTTCGTTTGGTCGAGGTGATCTTCGAGTGCCGAACGCAGCTCATCGCTTGTGCATTCGTCGATCACTTTCGGAAGCGCCTTAATGATCTGGTTTTCAGCGCTGTAAAGATCCTGCAATTCTTCGATATAGAGGTCCTGGAGTGTGTTGATTTTCATAACGATTTTTTGGTTTCTGATTCAATAACAATGAAAACGACGCGCTGAATATCCGTGCGTGCACTCTTTTCCTCAATCAGTGGTCCGCCCTTTTATTCCTTGAAGGCATTCGGAACGGCGGCATCAGAAAAAAACGTAGTGAATGAGGAAATGGGCTGTCGTATTCTGAGCTGAGAGAAATGCCGATTTTTTATCAATGTCAGCGTTGCACGGCGTGCTGTCGGTGGCCCGGCCAGGTCCGTCTCAACGACGTCGAAATTTCGCGGCTCGCCCAGTTTAAACAGTTGAGTGAATACAATTTCATTCAGCAGTACACACGTTTAACGGCGGATCGCCGCGGACTTGCGTTAAAAGACAAAGAGAATGGCGAATGCATCTTTCTCGAGGGTGAATCATGTGCGGTGCAGTCTGTGAAACCACAACAATGCCGCGACTTCCCGAATCTCTGGAATTTTCCCGGCTTCGAAAAAATCTGCCATGCGATTCCGCGGGAAATGGATGCTTCGGCATATCGTGAAGCGATCCGAAAAGCTACTGGGCGGACGATCTAGCTCCTGAAACCCGGCCACCTGGGACACGGCTTGGAGAACGGGGCAAAATTCGCAAACGCGCGGGAAACTGTTGCTCAAGCAAAAGGTTTCGCGCAGATTCGGCCGCGCATGGCACGCAAAAGCACGCGAGAGTTTGTTCTTCTCTCAATTGGCGTGCTTTTCTTTCTCACCTGGTTAATCGGACAACGGGGACTCAATGAACCGGATGAAGGTCGATACTCGAATATCGCGCTCAACTTTCTGAAACCCGGTGCGAACCTGTGGGAGCCGATCATGTCCGGCTACGGACATTACGACAAACCGCCGCTGATTTACTGGACAACGGCCTTGTCATTCAAAGTCTTTGGCAGGAATGAAACGGCCGCGAGGTTGCCATCTTTATTCGGTGCAATCCTGACCCTGGTCGGACTTGGGTGGGCTGCAGGACGGCTTTACGGAAGATCCGTCGCCTGGTGGGCTATTTTAATCTGCGGAACATTCGGTCAATTTTGGGTGCTCGCGCGATTCCTCACACCCGATATGCTGTTGACGGGTTGGTGCACGCTTGCGGTTGCTGCATGGGCCGAATGCCGGCATCGCAATGGAGATTGGCGCTTTTGGTTTTTATCTTTGTTATTTTGGACGCTGGGATGGTGGACGAAAGCTACTCCGACGTTGATCCCGCTTCTTGGCATAACAACCGGTCTTTTGATTCTGAAAGATGAGCGCGGCAAACGCGCGTTGCGGCCACTCTTCATTCTGCTCGGTATTCTAGTCCTTGGTTCTGTCTGGTACATAAAAATGATTCAAGAACACGGGCAGTTGGTGGACTTCTTTTTTGTGCGGGAAATGAAAGGCCGTGTCACGGGACACGTGGAAGGGCGCAAGGGACCAATCTATTACTATGTTGGTCTGTCCTTCCTTGCTCTACTGCCATGGTGGCCGATGGCCCTGCGAGCCGCCGTCGCGCGATGGAAACGCGGTTTCGAGGGCCGCCGATGGACCGAACTCCTCGGCATTGAAGGTTGGATTTTTGTTGTTGGACTCGCAGTGTTTTCGCTGATTTCCTCCAAGTTGCCCACCTACACACTGCCATTGGCTCCTTGGATAGCATTGTTATTCGCGCGCGCAATTGTCGCTCTAAAGGCCATGATCCCCGCAGCGAATTTCAGACGGTGGACCATTGCGAGCGGAGCCCTTTTCCCGATCCTGCTTATCGCTGTTACGCCGTTCGCGCCTAAAGTGGAATCGCGCCTTCTCTTGAACTCCAGCTTGCGCGAGGTCGCGTCGACCTTAAAAGCGAATGGTGCGGAAGTCGTATATGTCGATCGCTATTGGCCGAGCCTTGAATTTTATTTCGGGAGCAAAGTATTTTACGTGTTGCTTGATGATCCATTGTTCAAAGCGAAGTTTCATCAAAGGACCGACGACAGTGGAATCGACCCGGTGATCGGTGAAAGGCATTTTTATTTTCCACGGACGTGGCGTGAATCGTTGGCAAAGCACCAGCAGGAAAATGTTTGGTACGTGCATTACTTCAAAGCGAATCCTTCCCCATTTGATCAATTGACGGCGGGCACGAACGCAATCGCGAGGATTGAGGTAGGTAATTTCGTGTTGCTGCATGTGGCGCCGGAAACGGTGAGCGCATTCGCCAACGGTCAGAAATTCTGAAATTGTTTTTGTAGAAAATTATTACGTCGGTATAACTCGCTTATGACTCATGTAGGCATCGGCTACGATGTCCATCAGCTTGTTCCCGGCCGCAAATTGATTCTTGGCGGCGTTGAAATCGCCCATACGAAAGGCCTCGATGGTCATTCTGATGCTGACGTATTGATGCATGCGATCTGCGACGCCGTCCTGGGCGCGGTGGGTGAACGCGATATTGGCGTGTTTTTTCCAAATACCGACCCGCGCTGGCGCAACGTTCCGAGCAAGACTTTCCTCGAAGAAGCGGCGCGTCAGGTTGGTTTTCGCCAGGGAAAGATTATCAACGTTGATGCCACCTTGATCGCACAGGAACCGAAAGTTAAGCCTCATGTTGAAGCGATGAAATTTAATATCGCTGCGGCTCTGGGCATAAATCCATCGCGCATTGGGATCAAGGCAACGACCAATGAGCTGATGGGATTTATCGGCCGCGGGGAAGGTATTGCAGCAATGGCCGTTGCGAGTGTCGATTTACCGATTTAATTTTGGTTACGTTCTAAAATCCATGTCTGCCAAAGCAGAAATCAGCTGGACGCGAATCAACGAAGACGGCGAAAAGATTCAATGCTACGCGCAGCACGTTGGCCGCGAGTGGATCTTCTATACGCGCTATCGCCGCTTCGACCAATGGGAGCGCGTTGAGGAGCCACCAATCGAAGATTGGCTCGAACTCCTCGATTCAGTTCAACGCCGCATTCAGCGGATGCTTCTTCCGCCGGAAGAAGAAACACGCGTAAAGAAAAGCATTTTAGACCGTTTCCCCGAACATAAATTCTAGAATGGGTAAACGTCCTCTCATCCTGGTCTCGCCGAGTACGCAAAAGGAGGGCTACGAGTTCGCCGATGCCTCGATTAGCCTCTCCAATCGCTATCTTGAAGCTATTGTTGCTGGCGGAGGCGCCCCGGTTGTTGCAGCGTGTGTAACATCCAAAGACGCACTGGCAGAAATGGTTGCGCGATGCGACGGCGTTATGTTGACGGGTGGGGACGATATTCAAACGGGTCTTTACGCGCCGAATCTTCCCAAAGAACTTGCAGACAAGGCCGGTCCGGCCGAACCAGAGCGGGATATTGCTGAATTGCATCTCATTGACGAGGTTTTCGCACAGCGGAAACCCTTATTGGCAATTTGCCGCGGCCATCAGATATTAAATGTAGCACTGGGCGGGACGTTGGTTGTCGATATCCCCACGGAATGTCCGAGTGCAATCAACCACCGCCAAATGGAGAAAAAAATGGAACCAGTCCATACTGTGGCATTGACTCCAGACTCACTGTTGGCGCAGGTTACTGGTAAACAGCAATTGAGTGTCAATAGCACGCATCATCAAGCTATTGGCGAGATTGCCGGACTGCTCAAAGCAACGGCAACAAGTGAAGATGGAATTGTCGAAGCGATGGAGTTAAAGGACAAATCGGCGCTTCCGTTTATGATCAGTGTTCAGTTCCATCCCGAACGCCTGTACGATCGTTACAAGGAATATTTGCAGTTGTTCAGAACTTTTGTCGGTTCCTGCGCGCAAACGCGCTCCAAAAAGGTATGAAAGCAAAAGTCATGGTGGTTGAGGACACGCCCGAAGTGCGTGAACTCGTAAACAAAATCCTTAAAACGGGTGGCCACGAACCGCTTCTAAAGTCCAGCGCCGCCGAACTCAAAGAGTCATTTTCGGGACCTCAACCCGACGTGGTGCTGCTGGATCTCGTTCTACCGGACGGCGACGGCCTGGAACTTCTGCCTGCGATTAAGAAACAATGGCCCGATACTGAAGTCATTGTCCTGACTGGCAACGCCACTTTCGATGCCGCGGTCGAAGCCACCAAGCGCGGAGCTTACCATTTTCAGAATAAACCGTTCGATCACAAGACGCTTCTGGTCTCCGTCGACAAGGCCCTCGAGCATAAGCGCCTCAACGACGAGGCTAGCGCATTACGGAATGCTCTTTCAACGATGAGCGGTGGCGCGTCCCCTATTTTCCAGAGCCCGGCGATGAAAGGCGTTGTCCGGACGATCGAGCGCGTCGCGCCAAGTGACGTGTCAGTGCTGATTACAGGCGAAAGCGGCACTGGCAAAGAAGTAATTGCCGATCTGATTCATAATCTCAGTCCTCGCAGCAAAGGGCCCTTGATCAAAATCAATTGCGCCGCTCTACCTCGCGAACTCATCGAAAGCGAACTGTTCGGTTCCGTTAAAGGCGCATTCACGGGGGCAAACACAGATCGCGAAGGCCTGTTCCGGCAAGCTGAAGGCGGGACGTTGTTGCTCGACGAATTATCCGAAATGCCGATCGATACACAAAGCAAGCTGCTCCGTGTATTGCAGGAAAAGGAAGTTCGCCCCGTTGGTGGACGCACGAGTTACAAGACTGATTGCCGTATCGTGGCTTCGACGAACCGCAAAGTGGAAGACGCCATCAAAGACGGCAAACTTCGCGAAGATCTTTATTATCGTATCAGCACCATTTCGATTCATCTGCCTCCTCTGCGTGAACGCCGCGAAGATATTCTTCCGCTGGCAAATGCATTTCTCCGTCGCTTCGCCGCGCAAGCGGGCCGCAATCTCGGAGGTTATAGCCCTGCCGCACAGGATAAGCTTCGCGGTTACGACTGGCCGGGCAATGTCCGTCAGTTGCAAAACGAAATTCAACGCGCTGTGTTGATGTGCGAAGGTAATGTTGTGGATGTCCATGATCTCTCGATTACGACGGCAGCAACGCCAGCCGAAACTGAGGTGCAGGATCTGACTTTGATGGAAGCGATGGAGCGCAATGCGATTGTCCAGATGTTGAAGGAAACGGGTGGCAATAAGCTGGAAACAGCAAAGCGCTTGGGGATTGGCCGCCAGACGCTTTACAACAAGATCAAAATCTACGGAATCGAAACGTAAATCGTGGGTCCCGCGATTATAGAGGCCCGATTTTCTGCAATTGTCCCCGCAACAGGCCGTTGTTCGCCAGGATCTTGAATTTATTCGGCGTTTGCAGTTCCTGGTTCCAGAATTCGCCGCCTGCGCATTCGACGATCAGTCCACCCGCAGCAATATCCCAGAGTTGAATCCCCGTTTCGATATAAGCATCGAAACGTCCACTGGCGACATAAGTGAGTGCCAGCGCCGCAGCTCCCATCATGCGTACTTTGCGGATTTGGGGTAGAAGCTTGTTAAAGTAAGGCAAGGTCTTCTCCATCGTCTCTTTCGATTTTGCGAACCCAATCGAGATAATACACTGATCAAGATTCTTGCGTTTGCTGACTTCGATTTTCTTTCCATTCAGAAACGCGGGCTGCCCACGGATCGCCGTCCAAAGCTCATCGCAGAATGGATCGTAAACGACGCCTACAATGGTTTCGTATCGTGCGCCTTTTTTCTGCTGTAAAGCAATCGATACACACGCGTGCGGAATCGTGTAGCTGAAATTAACAGTTCCATCGATCGGATCGATGATCCACCGATACTCTGACGTTTCGATTCCGGATACGCCTTCCTCTCCTAAAACTGAAATGTCCGGAAACTCGGAAGCCAGTCGTTTCTCGATCAACTTCTGAGAGCGAACATCAAGCTCGAGCTTGATGTCATGTTGGGACTGAGCGTCGACCTTCTTGCGTGCGCGAAGATTCTGACGCATGAGTTTGCCGACGGCTTGTGCGGCTTCGACGGAGGCTTTGAGCGCTTTTTTTTGTTCGGCGGCTTTCATTTTACGGAATGACTTCCTGGCGGTTTTTCAGTTCGCGTTTGAGTTCGTTGTTTTTCTCATCCAGCAGCCGTTGCCGGGCTGCTTGCACGACTTCGCAGAGATTCACAGCTTCGATGAGGCGGGGCAAGCTTACGTAACTCGCGCCCGCTGCATAGAGCTGCGGAACGTCCGAGAACAGATCGGCATGCACAATGATCTGCGCCGTACCGTTCAACTCGCGCAATTGCTGCAACATACGAAGGTTTGTCGTACCTTTCAAAACCGTGTTTGGAAGCGTGCAGATGATGATTTGTGCTTTATCGATCCCGGCGTGAAGCAGCGTATCGCGCTGGCTGATGTCGCCGTAAATTGCATTGATGCCGCGGTTGCGAAGCTCTTTGTTGACCACCGGGTTGAAATCAACGATCGCGAGTTCTTCCAAAATCTTTGGATCGCGGCGCGTGATCTCTTCGAGCAAGGAACTAGCCGTCCACGAAAAGCCGAGCATGAAAATTTTCGGCTGTCGTTTGACCTCGGGTGCCTGATCCTGGTCCAAATCGCGAAGGCCGAACTTATTTAGTTTCGGATAAAACCAGAAAACAAGTTTCTCGCTGTGACTGATTGCGTAACTGGACGTTACGGCAAGAAAAGCAAAGGCATAGGCCATTGTTCCAATCGTTTGGCCGCTGATGTGGCCCGAATTCAAGCCCAGGGCCAAAATCACCAATGACAATTCACTAATCTGGCTCAGGTGAATTGCGGGTAATAAACTGCCGCGATAACCCGCCCCCATAGTGTAGAGCGGAGGAAAAACGGTAACGAATCGCGTAACGATGACGAGCAGCGCGATCGCACCTCCGCCGCTCACGAGCTCTACAGATGGAAGCGGAATCTTCATCCCCAGTGCGACGAAGAATAATGTGACGAAAAAGTCACGGAGACTTGTCACTTTGGCGCCCACGTCCAGCGCGTAAGGGAATGTTGAAATGGCTACCCCGGCCACCAGTGCGCCCATTTCGCGCGAAAGACCGAGGACATGCGCTAGACCCGCAATAAGGAAGCACCACGCCAGCGCACCGACTGACACCAATTCCGGCAACCGTGCAACGGCGCGGAATACTGGCGGCAGCACGAAGCGGCTCGCCACAAATGCAATTACCACGAGGACGGCGACGTGCAGGAACGACTTCGCTGCCAGGAATACGGATGGATCCTTTAGCTGCGGTTGAATCGCGAGGAACAAAATTGCGAAAAGGTCCTGTGAGACAAGAATGCCAAGCGTGATTCGCCCCGCAAACGTGTCGAGTTCCCGTTTTTCATAAAGAATTTTGACAATGATGACTGTACTGCTGAGCGCCGCAGCCAGCGCAAGATAGAAGGCGTCGAGCGCGCCGGATTTGAGTGGGAATCCAAGAAAACGAAACGCGACGAGTCCGATTAAACAGCACCCGACGATTTGGACGAGCGACGTCAGGGTGATGATTCGTCCGGCGCTCAACATATTCTTGAGGTTAATTTCCAGACCGATCATGAAGAGCAGCAGAATCAACCCGAGGTCGGAGATCGTTTGAATCGACGTTTGATCTTTAACAAACCCGACGCCGACCGGGCCGATCAAGACGCCGGCAAACAGGTAGGCAAGAATCAGCGGCTGCCTCAGCACTTGTGCGCCGACAGCAAGAATCCACGCGACGATAATACAAATCGCGATTTCGCTGATGAGATGCTCCACCGCGCGCGAGCTTAGGCAAAGTGTCTGCGGCGAGAAAGTTTAATTCCACGAGAGATCATCGGGCGTGTTGGCGAGCAGCCGATACATAGGCCCCATGCCATATAGAATCTTGCGCCACAAATCCTGCGACTTGGACGAGAAGACAATATCGAGGGACGCAGGATGCGTCAGCCACGATCCTCGTTTGAGCTCCTCCTCAAGCTGGCCGGGACTCCAACCGGAGTAACCCGCAAAGATTTTCACCTGCTGCGTCGTCGAATAAGATTCGCCAATTTCCTGCAAAGCATCGACCGAATGGCCGAGGTTCAACCCGCTCATGACGTTCGCGTGGGGAACAAAAGTATCGCTATGTAGAAAGCTGAGTGCGGTCGGCTGCACCGGTCCGCCGAGGAAAAGTTTCTGAGCTTTTAACGTTGCCGAAAGGTTTGCGCTTAACGCGTCTCCGACGTTGTTTTCTGTCGGCTTGTTGAGAATCAGGCCGAAAGCACCTTCGGCATTATGTTCGCAGATGAGGACGACAGTGCGATGAAAGCAAGAACCTGCCAGTTTGCCGCCATCGAGGAGCAAATAACCTTTTAAAGATGTTTTAAAGTCGCCCATCGCTTTCAGCTGCCGGCCATCATCGCAAATTTGCAACACGCTTGCTCGTCTGACAATGATGAACAGATTTCCGCTATGCGAAAAGTCGTTATGGTGACAGTCCTTGCCGGCTTGCTCTCGGCCGTAATCAGCGGATGTATGACATCGGGAAGTCGCGAGTATATTCCAGGCCACGGATGGGTACGAACGATGCCGCGCCCCTAAACGGCCTGTCGTTCTAGATGACCACAGCGGGAGAGCGTTCGACGGAAATCTGGTAACGACTGCGGTGCATTTCGACGCGGACCCGTGCATTGAATAAAGCGGAAAATGTTTTCGTATTGAGCATCTCGCTTTTCTTTCCCTGCTTAAATACCTGGCCATCCTTTAATAACAACGCGTGCGTAAATGCTGGCATAATTTCTTCAACGTGATGTGTTACGAGGACCAGTGTTGGCGAGTTCTTGCCCGAACCGAGCCGTTGCAAAAACTGGAGAAAATGTTCACGAGCGACTGGATCGAGTCCGGCGCAAGGCTCGTCGAGAATCAAAATGGCGGGCTTGGCCATCAATGCGCGGCCAATAAGAATTCGCTGACGCTCGCCTTGGGATAAAAACATCCATGGGCGGTCCTTGAGATACTCGCACTCAATCTGCTTGAGGATTTTTAAAGCCTCTTTCCGTTCCGAGGGTTTGACCTCGCCCCACAGATCGATCATGGCAGACTTGCCACTCACGACGGTTTCTAGAGCCGGTTCTTCCTCAGCAATCATCTGCCGAATTGAAGAACTGACCAACCCGATGTTCTTCCGCAACTCGCGCCAATCGGATTCCCCAAAACGTTCGCCCAACACATCGATGTCTCCACTTGTTGGCGTCAGGTAACCGGTCATTGTGCTCAGCAGTGATGTTTTGCCGGAGCCATTCGCGCCGAGAATCACCCAATGTTCACCGTGATGAACGGTCCATGAAATATCAGACAGCAAGATGGTGTCTCCTCTCTGAACGGTGAGTTGCGAAACCGCGAGAATAGGTTTTGCGGCAAACTTTTTCTTCATGTGCGGCGATTAAGGCAAAGTCTACGAGTTGCGCAAAACCGAAAATGCAGATTTCGAAACGCTACGAATCGAAAAAGTTGATAACCTCTTCGTCTGGTTGGGAGTCTACACCTGAACCGCGCTGTTTATGATATCGATTATTCGAAGCCTGATCGTTGCGATGTTTGTTACGTCTTTGACGCTTTCGGCCAAGCCCACAAAGCCTAACATTATCTTCATACTCGCCGATGACCTCGCGATGGGCGATCTCGGTTGTTATGGTCAGAAGCTTATCAAAACGCCGCATCTCGATCGCATGGCTTCAGAGGGGACCCGGTATACGCAGGGCTATTGCGGCAGCAGCGTCTGTGCGCCCTCCCGTGCGTCGTTGATGACCGGTTTGCACACAGGCCACTCGCCGATTCGAGCCAACTGGGAAATTGCCGCTGGTGAAGGACAGTTTCCGCTTCCTGCTCAGACGGTCACCGTCGCGCAGATTCTTAAAGACGCCGGCTATTCGACGGCGTGTGTCGGTAAGTGGGGAATGGGTATGTTCGGAACAACGGGCAGCCCGCTGAAGAAGGGGTTTGATCATTTCTTCGGATACAACTGCCAGCGCCACGCCCACAGTTACTTCCCGACCTATCTGTACAACGACGACAAACAATTCGATCTCGCTGGCAACGACGGCAAAGGTGTCGGAAAGACCTACGCGCAAAATCTAATTCAGGCAGATGCATTAAAATGGGTGCGCGCACAGCAGAACGCGCCATTTTTTCTTTTCTACGCATTCACACTTCCTCATGGCCGGCAGGAGATTGATGATGTCGGTGAATACGCGTCCAGGGAAGGATGGACGGAAAATCAAAAGGTTTATGCAGCGCAAGTCACCCGCCTCGATCGTGATGTGGGTCAGTTACTCGATCTTTTGAAGGAGCTGAAAATCGATGACAACACCATAGTTTTCTTTGCCGGAGATAACGGTTCGTCGTTTGCGCCAAACTCAGCCGTCGGAAAACGCTTTGATCAAAGTATGGGCGGCAAATTGCGCGGCTTCAAACGAAGCATGTACGAAGGTGGCCTTCGTCAGGCGGCATTTGTCCGCTGGCCCGGCGTAGTGCCGAAGCGCGTGACCGATGAACCGTGGGCATTCTGGGATTTTCTGCCGACAGCAGCGGACTTGGCTGGCGCAAAGATACCGGCCGGGTTCAAATCCGACGGCTTCTCTCTCGTTTCATTTCTGAAAGGCGGCCATGCGCCGGTGCGGGATTATTTCTATTGGGAACTGCACGAAGGTCCTTCTATTCAGGCAGTGCGCTTCGGTGACTGGAAAGCGGTGCGGAATCGCCCTGGGACCGACATCGAACTTTACGACCTTAAAACCGATACAGCCGAACAGAAAGACGTCGCGAGTTCGCATCTCGAACAGGTTAAAAAGGCGGACAACCTGATGAAGATCGCTCGTGTGGACGATCCGAACTGGCCAATGAGCGACAAAAAGAAGAAATAGCGACCCTTTTCGGCCGTGTTTCTCCCAAATAGTTGTAAAATAGCAACTTGCAGCTTCGTTTTGGAGCTATTTTCGATTTCGGAGCGGTTTTCCTGAATAACGGCGCTGGTAAAAATCGATAATGGATAGTCTGCAGCTTCGCCGAGGAGCCATTTTCGATTTTGGCCTGGCTTTCCGGAATGACGGGGCTAGTAAAAATCGATAATGGGTGGTCCGCAGCTTCGTCGAGGAGCCATTTTCGATTTCGGACGGGTTTTCCGGAATGACGAGGCTGGTAAAAATCGAAAAGGGGTATGCCGCAGCTTCATAAATCAGCTCCAAAACAGAAAATGGGTGATCTGCAGCTTCGGAAATCCCGTCCAAAACAGAAAAGGGGTCCGCTGCAGCTTCAGCAACGGCACCCAAAATCGAACAGGGTTATTTGTGAAACCGCCAATCGCCTTCCAGAACGAAAAAGGCATATGGATGCTTTACCCAACGATGGCCAAAACAGTTTTTTCGAGCGTGCTGTTTTGAATTAACAGTTTTTTCCTTTTAGGCAGGAATCGTTTTCAGCTAAGAACACATCGAGATCTCCAGCGCTCGATGAAGTTTCGCACCGCTGTTGGTCTAGTTCGAAACTGCAAAGGCGACCTATGCACACCGAAACCCATCTTTCTGAAATCCGGCAGATTGCTGTCACTGTCAGTGACGTCAGCGTGGCCCTATCGTTCTACCATGATGTGTTGGGGTTAACGTTTCTGTTTAGTCCTAGCCCGACCTTAGCGTTTTTGGCGGCTGGCGGTGTGCGCATTATGCTGACGACCCCACAAGGAGCCGGAGCGGCGGGTCACAACTCAGTTCTCTATTTTCATGCTCGCAATATCGTTGCTACTCACGCCGCAATCATCGGGCGTGGGGCAAAGAATGAGCGTGCGCCGCAACTCGCCGCCAAATTGCCGGATCACGAACTGTGGATAGGTTTTGTCCGTGATCCCGATGGTAATCTGGTGGGGCTAATGGAAGAGAAGCGGTAAGGAATTCCGGTTCTGCCACATCCTGCGAGGAAGACTAAGGAATTTGGCAGTATGGTGGAAAATTAGCACTACGTCCATTTGATGTTCGACAAGCGAAGCATGCTCAAATAGATTATATGTATTATTAGCCAGAACCTCGAAATTGATACCGCCTTCGATTTAAATGCTAAATATGCAGCGAAAAATCAAAGCTCATGCAGGGCATTCCAACCGCGAGCAGGTTTGTTAAGCGCGTTTACATTGATCGAGTTGCTGGTCGTGATTGCGATTATCGCGATTCTGGCGGGGATGCTTCTGCCGGTTTTAGGTGCCGCGAAGGAAAAGGCGCGACGAGCAAACTGTATCAGCAACCTGCATCAGTTGAGCCTGATCACGCACATTTACGGCAATGACAATAACGACAGAGTCTTTTCCGGTATTCGCGACAACAACGAATGGTACGTATTGAGTCTTTCCACGCCTGTTTTTAGATACATAAGCAATCAACTCGGTGGAAAGGTGTTTGATTGTCCAAACCTTTTTCCGGTTCATTTCCCCGGGATTACGGATGATCCGAACGGTCGTTATGAATCGGCGACCGGCCAATACATTGGTTATTTGTACATGGGCGGCAAGCCCGTGCCGTCCACCGTGGGATGGATTTCGCCTCAAAAGTTGACCGAAGATCCCGGCATCGTTTTATTCGCGGACCCGAATACCTGGAATCCAACGCGGGCAATCGTCCCGCATACATCGAGAGGCGCTTTAGTGACTCCTGCAGGCGGGACGGCGTTCTATCCTTCAGGCGGGAGAACTCCAAAGGAGCTTCGCGCCGCCGGTGGAAACGTTGCGACTCTCGATGGCGCGGTGCAGTGGAGAAGTGAGAAGCTGTGGGCGACGAATTATTCGGTCTTTCAGCTGGGTAACCACTGGGCCAATTGGTAAGCTGGCTCCACGAACCGTTATCGTCCTGCTCTTTCCTTTTTTACCGTGTTCACGCTACTGTCGAACTGTGCTTTGGACGGATAAATTGGAGGAGAATATCGCCGACCGCGACCTGGCCCGCGACGGACAACGACTCTTAGTTGGTGTCTCGGGTGGGGTTGATTCGATGGTTCTTCTATCGGGGCTGCAGGCACTCGCGGACAAGCATCGTTGGAAACTACAGGTTGCGCATTTTAATCATCAATTGCGCGGCCGCTCCAGCGATGCTGACGAACGTCTGGTCCGGCAATTTGCTGCAAAATATCATCTGCCTGTCATCGTAGGTACCAGAGACGTTAAAAGGTTTGCGGCGACAAAGAAGCTCTCTATCGAAATGGCCGCCCGACAGCTTCGTCATGAATTCTTTGCGAGCATCGCCAGGCGAAAGAAGGTTGCGACGATAGCGCTGGCACACCATGCGGACGACCGGGTGGAATTGTTTCTCCTGCGACTGCTTCGTGGCTCTGGCAGCGAGGGATTGAGCGGGATGAAATGGAGTTCGCCTTCACCGGTAGATCAGAAGGTGGGACTTATCCGGCCTCTATTGAACTTTAGCAAAACGGAAATTCTAGCGATTGCTGAAGAAAACCGAATTCCCTTTCGCGAAGACGCTACGAATGCGCAAACGGATTTTCTGCGCAACCGGGTGCGACACGAGGTTATCCCCGTCTTGCGGGCAGTCCAACCTGCAATGTCGCGCACGATTTTACGGGCTATCGATATTATTGGGGAGGAAGGCCGGACGGTCGCCTCGATTGCAGCCGAATGGTTGGCTGCGAGCCAACCATCCCCTTTTGCAGAACTTGCCGTTGCAGTGCAGCGCAAAACAATCGAACTACAGCTTCGGAACATGGGGGCGGCGGCTGACTTCGAGAGCATTGAACGTCTGAGATTGGCGGCCAATCAGCCGGTGACCATTGGAAATCGTTTGCACGTGATGCGGGACAACATGGGGCGTGTGCGTTCTTGTGAGGCGATTCCCGAATTTGAGCGGCGGATTCGTAAAGTATCATTGTCTCGTCCGCCATTCACTGTTGCCTTTGGGGGAGTCGAAATCACTTGGGACGTAAAAAATATGCAAGGACAGGCTTTCGAGCGTCGAACGGACTGCGAGATTTTTGATGCTGATCGTGTCGGCGACCAAGTTACTTTGCGACATTGGAGGCCGGGCGACAGGTTTTGGCCGATTGGGATGAAGGCACCGGTGAAATTACAGGATATCTTTGTGAATCAGAAGGTTCCACGCGATATCCGGCGCTCGCTTGTCCTGGCTACGACCAGGAAAGGAGAGATCTTCTGGGTGGAGGGATTACGGATTGCCGAAGGCTTTAAGCTGACATCGAGCACGCGCCGGCGTCTGAGCTGGTGTTTTAGACGAGCGGTTTCGGTCGTTGCGGCTGATAAGCACCCATGCTAGTTTACGGCCAACTTTTTACGAACATGCCTGAACAGAACAAACCGAACGACGACCAGGGCGAGAAGAAGAGCGACTTTCCGTTCCAGCCGAAGACGTGGTTGATGTGGATCGCTTTCCTTGCATTGGCGGTGGCTCTTTTCTCTTTTAAAGACAAGTTCAAGCCCGAGCCGGCGAAGCTATACTATAAAGATGTCACGGAGATGATTCGCAAGAATCCCGATCTCATCGTCGATGGACGCATTGTTTATAGCCAGCAATCATCGTTGCGTTTGCTCGAAGGTAAATACTTTCCGTCCGACGCCGATGGCAAACGTTTGCCAAACAAGGCGCCAATTCCGTTTCGTGTTGAAACGCCGTTGACCGATAAAATGGTCGAAGCCCTGAGCGACACCGGAAAATTCGAAGCGAAAGAACCAAGTCCGATGCTGACCAGCCTCATTTGGGGTCTTGGTCCAGTCTTGTTGTTAATCCTCGCTATTTATTTCTTCCTCATTCGCCAATTGAAGATGGCGGGCAAGGGCGCGCTGAATTTCGGCAAGAGCAAAGCTCGGATGCTGAGCAAAGATAAGAACAAGGTGACATTCAAGGATGTCGCCGGCGTTGAAGAAGCCAAAGAAGAAGTTTCTGAACTCGTTGAGTTCCTAAAGGATCCGAAGAAGTTTCAAAAACTTGGGGGCCGCATTCCGAAAGGCATCCTGATGGTTGGTGCGCCGGGAACGGGCAAAACGTTGCTTGCAAAAGCTATTGCTGGCGAAGCCGACGCTTCGTTCTTCAGCATCAGCGGCTCAGACTTTGTGGAAATGTTTGTCGGGGTCGGTGCAAGCCGTGTCCGCGACATGTTTGACCAGGCGCGCAAGAATACACCATGTCTTATCTTCATCGACGAAATCGATGCTGTCGGCCGTAGCCGCGGTCACGGTTTCGGGGGTGGTAACGATGAACGGGAACAGACGTTGAACGCGTTGCTCGTTGAGATGGACGGTTTTGATACTCAGGAAGGAATTATCATCATCGCGGCGACAAATCGTCCTGATGTTCTCGATCCGGCGCTGCTGCGTCCCGGTCGTTTCGATCGTCAGATCATGGTTAATTTGCCGGATGTCCGCGGACGCGAGGCGATTCTCAAAGTGCACGCGAAGAACGTGAAGCTCGATCCTGCCGTCGACTTGTCGATCATCGCGCGGGGCACTCCCGGTTTCTCCGGTGCCGATCTCGCCAATCTTTTGAACGAAGCAGCGTTGCTTGCGGCTCGCAGTAATAAAAAGGCTGTCAGTATGCCGGAGCTTGAAGAAGCTCGCATCAAAGTGCGTTGGGGACGTGAACGTCGCAGCATGGCGATGTCTGACGAGGATAAGAAGTACACCGCATGGCACGAAGCAGGGCATGCGCTGGTCAACGTCGTTCTGAAACACACGCACCCATTGCACAAGGTGACAATTATTCCTCGCGGTCAGTCTCTCGGTTCGACGATGTCGCTTCCGAAAGATGATGTTTTGAACCATCGCCGCAAGGAGATGCTCGATATGATCGCCGTTACGATGGCTGGTCGTATCGCAGAAGAAATTGTGTCTGGTGATATTTCAACCGGCGCGAGTGGCGATATTCAACAAGCTACCGGTCTCGCGCGATCGATGGTCTGCCGTTGGGGCATGAGCGATAAGCTCGGCATGGTTCAATATGGCGATGACAACGATCAGGTCTTTATTGGCCGCGACATGTTGCAGAAGAAAGATTACAGCGAAGCCACCGCCCAGAGCATCGATGCCGAAGTGAAACGTATCATTGATGAAGCTTATCGAACGGCGAAAGAGATTATCGATACCCACCGCGATAAGCTTGAGATGATCGCGAATGCATTGCTCGAGTATGAAACTCTGGACGGTACGCAGGTCGAAGACATTGTTCGGACGGGCAAGTTCACGCCGCCGCCGAAACCGACCTCCGAAATTAAACCGCCGACAGGTGCACCTGCCGGTACCCCAGTGCCTGAGATCGCGAAACCCGTGCCGCCGGTATTACCGGGACTCGGGTCACCGGCACCCGCTGCGGTATAGCAGAAAGTCTCTCGAGAATCCGCTGTTCACGGCGAAAGCTGTAACTGCGGATTTTCTTTTTACCGACATGGGAATCCACGTTTTCCCGCGATGCGGTGTTCTGCTGTCGCATTAATTTGGCTGGTGAATCGGCGGGTGCTCCCAATTGTTTGGCTCGGTTTATTGTTCGTAGCCTGCTCGACGCGACAGCCGTCGCCCGCGCCGCGGCCCGACACGCAGTTTCACCAGATCACAATTGGTTTGTGCGAAGATTATCCTGAGGAAAGTCGATCGCTTGCCGCAGCCCGCAACGACTTGCTGCTTCTGAAAACAAACCACATCCCGGTACTTCGGATTGCCTTCGGGTGGGATGCAATGGAACCGGAGCGTGGAAAATATGATTGGAGCTTTTGGGATGATTTCGTCCGAACGGCCAACGATTATGGTGTGCGGCTAATCCCTTACATTTGTTACACACCCAAGTGGGCGTCCTCAGACCAGGGTACGAATTTCTGGCGCGCGCCGCCCAAAGATCCTCAGAACTTTGCGAATTTTGTTTCTCAACTTGTCCAACGATACAAGGGATCAATTCATACGTGGGAACTTTGGAATGAACCGGACAACCCGGCTTACTGGTCGGGAACGGTCGAGGATTTTGCAAAGCTTTTGAAAGCCGGCAGCCACGCGGTTCGGGCGACAGATCCACAGGCAAAGGTTGTCAGCGGTGGAATCGCGTGGAACGTTGATTTTCTCGGACAACTTTTTTCCGATCATCAGATCAGTGAAGCCATCGACATTGTCAATGCGCACAATTATCACGAGACATGGTCAGGGGATCGGCTTGAAAGCATTTTTGATTATGTGAACCAGATTGCGCATGTCGTGCGACGACATGGAAAAGGACAACCGATTTGGCTGGCGGAGGTTGGTTACAGTAGTTTCCGAAAAGGGGATTACGTCTCGGATATTTATCAGGCGCAATTTCCCTTCGAGCACACGGAAGCATTCCAGGCAATAAGCGTTGCTCGCGCAATCACCCAGGCGGCAGCGACAGGAAATACGTCCCTCATAGCGTGGTATCGCATTCATGATTTGCCTGAAAAACAGGACATTATCGGCGACGTTAATAATCGACACCTTGGGGTTTTAGCCGAATCAAACCGGCCGAAGCCTGCGTTAACTACCCTGACGTTCTTTCATTCACTGTTTTCGTCCGAGGTAAGATGTATTGACTCGGCTGTGCGAGTGACTCGGCTTGTCCAAACCGACGCCGAAGTTCATGCGTTTGAGAAGGTGGATGGGGCAGTCTTTGTCGTTGCATGGATGACGGCCATTCCCCGTCGAGGGGACGTTCGCTTTGCATCCTCAAGCCGCCGGGCGGAAGACTTCGACGTGTCACTGCCGATTGGAGCATCGCGCGTCGCCGATGTTTATAACCACTTAGGACAAACGACCGGGCGTGCGGTCGCAGAGAACTCCGCCCATTCGATCACTTTGAAAAATATCGAAATTCACGACGGCGAATTAAAAATCTTCGTTCTCAGGCCAACACCACGAATCGCCGAACGTCAGAATGCCAAATAGATCGAACGTCCGCTTCCGGCAATGTTACGGGCATTACGGGATGGCAAATGTTCTGAATTGACTCGTTTGGTCCCTCGTCTGAAAAATACTCATATGAATCAATCCACGGAAAACCAATTCACGAGTCGTCGTGACTTTTTGAAAACCACTGGAAAAGTCGCAGCCGCATCCGCTTTGGCGAGCGTCACGATTCCACACGTTCACGCTGCGGAAAATAACACAATCCAGGTCGCTCTTATCGGATGTGGCGGGCGCGGGACCGGCGCCGCGGCAAATGCCGTTTCCGTGGACAATGGTCCGATAAAGCTTGTCGCCATGGCTGATGTTTTTCCGGAGAGACTTAAGAGCAGTTATGAAGCGTTGCGCAAAGATCACGGTGAAAAAATTGATGTTCCCGATGATCGCAAGTTTATTGGCTTCGACGCTTACAAAAAAGCGATGGATTGCCTCAAGCCGGGCGACGTTGCGATTTTCACAACACCTCTCGCATTCCGCTGGGTTCATTTCCAATATGCGATCGATAAAAACCTGAACGTTTTCATGGAGAAGCCGCTGACCGCTGACGGCCCGAGTTCCAAAAAGATGTTGGCGTTGGGTGAGCAATCGGTTGCCAAAAATTTGAAAGTCGGTGTCGGCCTCATGTCGCGCCACAGCAAAGCGCTTCGCGAGTTACACCAACGCATTCAGGATGGCGAAATCGGCGATATTATTATGATGCGTGCATATCGCATGGCTCCCGGGCCACTTGCTTCGGCATTCTCGGAAAAGTGGCCGGGCAAGCCGAGCGAATTGCTCTGGCAGATCAGCCGTTTCCACAGCTTTATCTGGGCAAGCGGTGGTTGCTTCAGTGATTTTTACATTCATCACGTCGATCATTGCTGCTGGATGAAGAACGCCTGGCCAGTTAAAGCACAGGCTTTGGGTGGACGTCATTATCGCGGCGATTACGTTGATCAGAATTTCGACAGCTACTCGGTCGAGTATACTTATGAGGATGGCGCTAAACTGATTATGGACGGTCGTTGCATGAACGGTGCGAACGCCATTTATTCCAGTTATGCGCACGGCAGCAAGGGTTCGGCCGTCATCGCGCGCAGTGGTGATTGGGGCAATGGACAGCCTTCAGCCACTTACAAAGGCCAAAACATGACCAAGGCCAACCTGATCTGGGAATCCAAATTCAAAGGTGAGAATCCTTATCAAAACGAATGGGATGCGCTCATCGAATCGATTCGCAAAGACAGAAAGCACAACGAAGTGAAGCGCGGCGTTTACGCAAGCATTGCTACTTCGATGGGCCGTATGGCGGCGCATACCGCGCAGGAAATCACTTGGAACGACATGCTCGAGAGCGATCATGTGTACGCACCGGGCGTCGAGAACTACACCATGGAAAGCAAACCGCCGGTTGTTGCCGACGCGAACGGTCGTTATCCCGTACCGGAACCCGGCCGAATCGGCAAACGTGAGTATCCCGAAACGACCGCAGCTTAGTTCGATTTTCGCGGGGCGGCGCTCAACCCTGGGCGCCGTCCTTTTTTCGTAAGCAGTCAATCGTGACACAGCTTAAAAGCGTCCGTAACTCCTCCGCTATACTTCGCAGATGTTTCTGAACCGCAGTTTGAACCGGGCTTTCGTTTTGCTCCGAAGATTAGTGTTTATATTGGTTTCATGGGCCTTCACTGCGGCAGTATCCGCCGATGGTGATTTTCAGGGCTCAACGCACATGGTGCCGTTCGATGAGGGAGCACAAAACTATAACAACAGCAAACCGATTGACGTGGTATCGCAATTGCAACAACGCATTGCCATGGGTGAAGCAAAGCTGAAATTCGACGACAACCACGGCTATCTGGATTCTGTTCTGAAGGAACTCGGGATTTCGAAGTCGTCGCAAGTCCTGGTCTTTTCAAAAACATCTTTTCAACGCGAGCGCATTTCTCCAGGCACGCCTCGTGCGTTGTTTTTCAATGATGACGCTTATGTGGGATTCATTCCGGGATCACCCATGCTGGAGGTTTCAACGGCTGATCCAAAACTTGGTGGCGTTTTTTACACGGTGGATCAGAACGGTGATGCTCCGCCAAAATTCGCGCGCACCGATCAATGCCTGGAAGGCCATGCTTCCGCCAAGAGCATGGGCGTGCCAGGACACGTCCTACGCTCGTTCATGACTGACGACAATGGCGTGGTAGAACTCAACAGCGGTATCTCAGAAGTGAACCATCGGACGCCGATCGAAGAAAGGTGGGGCGGATGGTATGTTACGGGAACACACGGGGATCAGACACATCGTGGGAATCTCATTGGCAAAAAGGCCTTCGAACAACAGGAGCAGAATCCCAACTTCCGGGGGAATGTTTCGGACCTGAGCAAGTTCTTTGATGTGTCGCGTTATCCGAGTACGAACAGCGATATCGTGGCGCTGATGGTTTTAGAACATCAGACGCATATGCACAACTTTCTGACGCGGTTGCACTACGAAGCAGATCTTCAACTGGCGCGATACGGACACATCAACTATGTGACAAACATCGCCGAGGCATTTCTTAAATACATGTTGTTCACTGAAGAAGCTCCGTTCAAGAGCAGCATTCGCGGAGACGCGCAATTCTCCCAGGATTTCCAAAATCTTGGGCCGAAGGATAACAAAGGAAGATCGTTGCGTGACTTTGATTTGAAGACGCGGTTGTTCAAATACCCGTGCAGTTATCTTGTATATTCAAAAGCTTTTGATGCATTGCCGGAAAAGATAAAGGAGCATCTCTACCAGCGTCTGTGGGATATTCTTAACAATCGCGATACGTCGGACACGTTCGTCGACATTCCACGGAGCACGAAGCGCGCAATTCTCGAAATTCTGATCGCCACAAAACAGGGTTTGCCCGCCTATTGGAAGCTGTAGCTGCAGGGCATCACTGGAAAACCGCAGTCCCGAAAATAGTTGAAAGAAAACGGCCGCCTTCGAGCAGGCCTGCGGCTTTTGAATTACAACTTCGGGATGCTGTTCAACGTGTACCAGCAGGTGTCGTGGCGTAACGCATCACCATTCTCGCTCGTCGCGTCGAGCGAGTGGATCATCGTCACAAAACCCGGTTTAAGTCCCTCGAGAAATAAACGGACCGTTTGCCGATCTTCTGAAACAACAGCTTTCAAAACCTTAATATCACTGGTGCTGTCCGGTTTGCCATAGTGATCGAATTCCGCTGAACCATATTTCTCGTGATATTCGTAAGTGAACTGCGCGACATCATAGCCGTCGATTTTCGTAGCGGTTTCGGCATCGACTGGTTCAGTAAAGCGAAGTTCAAACCCGTCGGGCTTCGCATGCACCTCTTTGATCTCGAAAGGAACCTTTCCGGTGTAAGCGATCCGATCGAGGGAATAATTCTGAGGGCCAACAGCCGCCCAATGTGCGCCTTTACAACCGCCGACGTACGCTTTCCCGTCGGGGCCCATTGCAATTCGATTTACGCCGGAGTTAAAGCCTTTTGCAAATGGCCACACGGCTCCTTGCCATTCGCCATTAACTTTTTCGAGCATGACCCGTGTGACAATCGCCATTTGGAAATCGCCGACGAGCATTTGTCCTTTGAACGGGCCAAACTTTTCATCCTCAATCGTTGCGATGCCGCTCGACGACTTCGCCATGCTATAAGGAATCCAAACTGCGGGGGGAGTGAAGGTCTTTGGATGTTCGAATTGTTCCTTCGGCGCTGGAGTGGCAGACGGAAAGCCGTAGAACTTCCCCGCTTGTAAATGGTTTACCTTGCATGCCCCTATCCAATTGCCCTGGTTTTCAGTCACGAAAATATCATCGCCAATTGACGCAAATCCATTCGGCACTCGCAAGCCGCTGCAAAATGGCTCGAGCCGGTTACCTTCGGGTGAAATTTTTACAGCCCAGCCCATGTAAGGCACATCCCACGATCCAGCGTTCGCGCCAATGAAAACAAAGAAGTTCCGGTGCGTATCGGTCGCAGGTCCAAACGCGAAGTCGTTGTATTTACCAGTGAATCCCCAATCTGCGTTGATTGTTTCGAAGAGATCGGCCTCTCCATCACCGTCCGTGTCGGACACCCGGGTGAGTTCAGCTTTTTGCGTTACGTACATTTGCCCATTGATCACCTTCAGTCCTCCTGGCTCGATCAATCCGCGTGCGAAGCGCCGGAATTTCGCGTTCTGTACACCACTTTGCGCGTTTTCCACGATGTAGATATCGCCACGCCACGTTGCAACCGCTAAATCTCCGTTCGGGAGGAAATCCATCCCTGTCGGTTTTAAATCGATTTCTTTCGGCACCGGAAAATGTTCCACCTTGTAAAACTTATCGCCGTCAACACGCGGGAAAACGCCCATATCGGCGGCGAAATGTTTTGCCTTCTGCGTGGTAGGAGTAGTTGATCGATTTGTAGAAGTGCTGAGGTTGGGCGTTGCCATTTGGCCATTGCCGAGTTGCAAATCAATGACCGGCAGTTTGGCTTCTTTTGTCACAACGATTGTTGCCAGCTGAACCGCCATCTCTTTTTGATGTGCCGGTATTTTGATGTAGATGCGCGCCTCCGTGCCGGTAACAACATTCGTTTTTCGTTCCATTTGTGGTCCGCGCCCATTTTTTTCGGTATTTAATACTTCTGGGTACTTCACCACCTCGTTCGTGCAGATCAACGCTGCGTCTCCCCCAACGCTCCAAAGTCTTGTGATAATTTGATCCTTCTCTCGCACGATCACTGGAGAGTCAGCCGGTCGTCCTTCCGCAAAAGTTCCTCGTTCTGCGTGCGCGAGAAAGAAAAGGTCTTTGCCGCTGGGACCGATTTCCAATCTGCGTTCCACACCTGTGCCTTCGCTGGTGGCCCGCAGAAAAGGACTCTCATGGATTCGCACCCGCGTTGCGGACGCCCCGCCGATTTCGTACATCAAAATCGTACGACCATTAATGTCCTTGGTGCTAATTCCTTTGAAATGAGCATCCTTCGCTGACGTTTCTCCTGAAATTCGTCCTACAAACCACGGCACCATCTGCGGCGTTTTCCAGAGTTCTTTGCCCTCGAAGTCGCAAATGAATCTGTCTGAACTGTCATGATATGGCGGGCCAAACAGGTTTAAACTACTGCCGGTCCACGCCACATGTGTGCGTAGCAGATCTGCGTCGAACGCCACATATAAATTTGTGCTGAGAGGGACGGCAATGCTTCGCGTCGCAGCCGCCATTGGTGCGCGCCGAAAGGGTTGATCGGCAGGGTCGTGTTTTGGAATCGGTTTTTCGGTGCTGATCGCTTTCTTTTTCGCAGGCGTCTTTTTATCGGCGGCATGTGCAATCGAGGAGGCGACGACACACGCCGTGCAGACAAATAAACCGATCAAAAGTCTTTTCATCTTCTAAGAGTGATAGACGGTGACCGACGCCACCGCGTTAAATGAAAGTTCAGTAGTTACACCTTTGCGACACCCCACTGCTTTTGCAGTTTGAGCAGTCGCAGGAAGCTTTCCTTCGGTGTGTAGTTCTTGTGCAATAAACCACCCGACGGCCAAAAGTGTCCGCCGTAGTCCGCAAAATCCCACCACTGGAGTGCGCCGAATTCCGGCTTGCTGTAACAGAGCGTGTACAGCCCCTCGAGCCAATCGGCCTGCATTGTTTCGTTCCACGGCCCATGCCAGCCGGGAACCAAACGTGTTTTGCCCATGCTGGTTTCGTCGAGGCCATCCATTGAATTGCATCCAATTTCAGTGATGAAGATGGGCTTTTTAAAAACGGTGAACCGCTCGAGCATGCGGTTAATTTCGAAGAGGTCCTGTTGCGGATAATACATCTGCAGGCCAATGACTTCGAATTCGACCCCGCCGGCTATGCAGTCCTTCAGATAACGCCAAGGTGACCAGCGGCGCGTGCCATCGTCATTCTTGCGCTTCGCGTTTTCGGACCAAAGGCAACAATGGTTGATCATTCGTTTCACTGTCGCGGAACCTTCGCGGGCGGACTTACATGCCTCGCGTGTGAGTTCAATCATCTGTTCGTGCGAAAGATGATTGTGGTTTGCTTTATCGTGCGCCTCGTTAATGACCTCCACGTAAGGTAAACGGCCGTCATATCGTTTCGTTGTCATCGAAACGACGCGTTTGTATTCCGGCAAAAGTTTTTCGTAGGGCCAATTGCGCAGCCACTCAGGCATCGCTCCAGCAGTGAGATACACGTAACCGAAGCCGCGCGGAACAAGTTTGTGCTCGAGGATCCATTGCATAGCCTGGTCCATGCGCGCGTAATCGATTCGCTTTTCGACCGGTTCCGGAGTTGGCGCCCAGGTGTACCAGCTGCCCGTAGCGAAATTAAACGCCTCGAGGAAATGTTTTACGAAATCGCCGCCCTCCCAGAAGTGTGAAACTGCGGCTCCGAACAGAAACTCTTTTCGCGGCGCGGCGAAACTCAAAATGCGATGGCGCGCGATATTCAGGACGAGCTTTTCGCCTGCGTGAAGTCCATGTGCGAGTGCTTCGTAAGCCGCTGCGATTCGCGCTGCGTCGGGCGATTTGGGAATCGGACGAGCAGCAGCATCGAGATGTTTCTGTACCTCAGGATCGTTTGGAACGTGACTCGCCGTCGTCATCAATTCGCGAACCCGTCGCAGGCGCGTGGCCGCGGCTTCGACAACAAACTCCACGTTGTCCGGCTTCGTGTAACCTTTGCCGTTATTGTCCGCGTAGCAATATACTTCGCCGAATCCCGGCACCTTCAGGCGACAGGCCACTTGGATCGGCTCTTTCGCCAGCGTAATGCGTGCGCGTCCTTCGGCACTCGCGATGGCTTGCGGCAATGTGTCGTTCGCAAGATCCCGTGCAATCAACGTCGAGCGTCGATCTTTGTCGAGCGGCGTACCATCAGCTTCGTGTAACAGCACACGCAATTGCGCTTCCGATTTATCCGAGAGCGTTGGTGACTTGGCGCTTTCCGCTCCGAGCACTTCTTCACCGGTTTGGGCGAGGCCTGAGAGCTGGCTTAAACCTGCAACGGCAACGACTGCGGAAGATTGTTCGAGAAACTTGCGCCGCGAAACTGGATGGGACGACATGGGAATGAGACTAGCCCACGGTGCAAAAAATTCGACCGTAAATCAAAGCGGTGCCGACAGCCGCCAATAAATTCCGTTTGCACTACCGGGTTTCTGCGTAAAATATCCGTGCGCGAGTCCGCTCGCGAAATCACATGCTCGCAAAACGCGTAATTCCCTGTCTCGACGTCCACGACGGCAAAGTCACTCGCGGCGTTCAGTTCGGTAAGGCCGAAGCCGGCGAACTTCGTAACGTCGGCGATCCCGTTGAGCTCGCCGTTCGTTACAACGAACAAGGTGCCGACGAAATGGTTTTCTTCGACATCACCGCCAGTGCTCACGGTCGCGCGACGATGGTCGACGTTATCGAACGTGCTGCCGACCAATGTTTCATGCCTTTGACGGTTGGTGGTGGCATTAAGTCCGTTGAAGACATGCACACAATGCTGAAAGCAGGCGCCGACAAGACGAGCATCAACTCCTCCGCTATTTCGAACCCGGAATTGATTCGTCGAGGAGCCGAGAAGTTCGGAAGTCAATGCATCGTCGTCTCGATTGACGCGAAGAAAGTGGCGCCCGATCGTTGGGAAGTTTTTGCGAAAGGTGGACGTCAGGCGACGGGAATGGATGCGGTGGAATGGGCGAAGAAAGCGGTCGCTCTTGGCGCGGGTGAAATTGTTTTGAACAGTATCGATGCCGACGGCACGAAAGCGGGATTCGATCTCGTCATTACGCGACGTGTCAGCGAATCCGTCGGCGTGCCTGTTGTCGCCAGCGGCGGCGCGGGAACGTTGCAGCACATGGCGGACGTGCTCGTCGAAGGGCGCGCCGATGCTGTCCTCGCTGCGAGTATTTTCCATTTCGGCACTTACACGGTTGGCGATGTGAAGAAGTACCTCGCTGAACGGAACATTCCTGTCCGACTCGCATAAACCGCTGCACTCCACATAAAGGTTATGGATCTGACCCACAGCCGTTGGCTCCCGATTTTGCTGCTGATCTGTTCAAACGTATTCATGACGTTCGCGTGGTACGGTCATTTGAAATTTAAAGGGCATTCCATCTGGGTGGTGACCGTTGCCAGCTGGGGTATCGCGTTTTTCGAGTATTGCTTGATGGTTCCGGCCAATCGCTGGGGCAGCAATGTTTACTCACCCGCGCAACTGAAGATCATGCAGGAGGTGATCACGCTCGTTGTTTTCAGCGTCTTTTCCATCTACTGGCTGGAAGCGCCGATTAAATGGAATCACATCGCAGCGTTTGGATGTGTGCTGATGGCAGTGGCGTTTCTGGTGATTCCGAAGAGCTGAGGCCGTGCGCTAGCTCTGCAGTGGCGCTCCGACGTTAATGTTGTGCTTCAAACAATACGCAGCGTTATCCACATACTTCGTCGCCCAGTATTTTAAGTCCGCCCGTTCTTCCGGCGTAAGCGACTTCACGATTTTTCCTGGCGATCCCAGCACGAGTGAACCCGGCGGAACTTTCATGTATCCGGTCACCAGTGACTTCGCTCCGATGAGGCATTGTTCTCCAATCTCGGCCCCGTCCAAAACAATCGCGCCCATTCCGATTAAACATTCGTCGCCAACTTTACAGGCGTGGACGATCGCGGAGTGCCCGACGGTCACGTAATTACCAAGGATGCAGGGAAAGTCATCCGCAAGGTGAAGAACGGCGTTGTCCTGGATATTCGTGTGATGGCCGACGACGATCTTGTTGATATCCCCACGGGCGACGGCGTTATACCAGATGCTCGAATGATCGCCGAGCGTGACGTCCCCCACTACGACGGCGCCTTTAGCAATATAAACATCTTTCCCCAACGTGGGTGGCTTCCGCAGAAAAGTATCCAACTGATGTTGAAGGTTCGGCATGACGGGGAAGATATACGTTCCTGGGTCTGGGGCGAAACGAATTTCCAGGAGGTAAGCGGGTAAGCCGATGAGCGGGAACCGAAAGGGGGAAAGTGAGCAGGTGGGAAAGTGGGAACCGAGACCTCCGGTCGCCAGAATCAGCCATTGGCTCCGGAATAGTTCTAAGTGGCTGATTTTCAGCCATGTAAAAACAGTTGCGACGCGCCGGGGCCTCATTTTCAGCCTGAAAATGAACCCGCGACGCTCCGCAGACGGTGATTTCATCCTGAAAACAGACCTGCGGCGCATCGCAGATCGCAATTTCACTCTGAAAACGGAGCTGCGACGCATCGCAGACGCAATTTCATCCTGAAAATGAACCTGTGACGCGTCGCAGATGGTGTTTTCATCCTGAAAACTGACCTGCGACGCTCCGCAGGTGCCAATTTCATCCTGAAAATAGGGTTGCGGCGCATCGCAGACGTTTTTTCAGCCTGAAAATTGAGCTGCGAACGGTCGAAGGAAGTAAAACATCACGACAGAGAGTCTGCGACGGTCACCGGCGACATTTTCAGAAACGAATTCTGTGCAGCCCTGTGAAATCGGAAAATTTCAAGGCGTCAAAACACGCTCCGCCGGACGCGGTCGCGAATACATCCTGAAATGAGGGTATTGCGTCTCTTTCCCTATTCCCCTTAAAGCTAAACCGATGACGCGAATAAAATCCGGCCAGGCGAAGCCACTATTTTTGTGACCCCGAACGATTTCCCGTGCCACCGTCCCTCCTTAATCTCCGTTTTGCGGAATCGTCGCCTTCAAGCGCAGATTTCCTCGCGCTTGACCTCGTTGGTCAGAATTTGAGAAGACTAACGGTCTCATGAGCCGGACTTTATCAATCTCACTGGCGCTCTTTTCTGCAACGGTTCTGGCTACGGCAAAGGACGTCAAAACTCATTCGTTCAAAAAGCTGCACCTCATCGATCAGTTTTGGAGCGAGGGAGCGAACATCGGCGACTTCAATCACGACGGCAAAAAAGACGTTGTGTCCGGCCCGTACTGGTACGAAGGCCCGGATTACAAACTGAAACACGAATATTATCCGGCCACGGAGTCATTTAAGAAAAAGAACGCCGACGGCACTGAAACGACGATCCCGGGATTCGAAGGTGCCCTCGGTGTCAACAATACGTATTCCAAAAACTTTTTTGCGTTCAGTTACGACTTTAATCGCGATGGCTGGGACGACATTTTGATCCTTGGTTTTCCTGGTGAGCAATCGTGGTGGTTTGAAAACCCGAAGAACAAGGAAGGACATTGGCCACGACATGTTGCCATCGATGTGACAGACAATGAATCGCCGACATTTACCGATCTGACTGGCGACAAAAAGCCGGAGATCGTTTGTTCGTCGGGCGGTTACATGGGCTACGCGGTGCCGGATCCAAAGAATCCGGAAAACAAATTCACGTTCCATAAGATTTCTGAAAACAGGAACTACCATAAGTTTACGCACGGTCTGGGGATCGGCGACGTCAACGGTGACGGGCGCAATGACGTTCTTGAAAAGGACGGCTGGTATGAACAACCGAAGTCGCTCGAAGGCGATCCGGTTTGGAAATTTCATAAGAATCCTTTCACTCCCGCGAAGAGCCCCGGTTCTTCGCAGATGTACGTCTACGACGTGAACGGCGATGGACTGAATGACGTGATTACGAGTCTCGCCGCGCACGGTTATGGCCTCGCCTGGTTCGAGCAGAAAAAAGAAAAAAATGCAGCGGGTGAAATTGAATTTGTGCAACACACGATTCTGGATCCCGAGGGCAAGCCGAACAAAGACGGTATTGCATTCTCGCAATTACACGCAGTCGATCTCGTGGATATGAATGGTGATGGCCTCAAAGACATTGTCACCGGCAAACGATTTTGGGCGCATGGCAATCATGGCGATGCCGATCCGAATGGCGCAGCGGTGCTGTATTGGTTTGAACTGGTTCGCGGAAAGGATAAGACCGCTGATTTTGTTCCTCATTTGATCGACAACGATTCCGGTATCGGCACCCAGGTCGTTGCCGCCGACATTAACGGAGACAAACTTCCGGATATCATCGTGGGGAATAAAAAAGGAACGTTTGTTCATATCCACGAAGTCAAAAAGCAGAAACAGTAGTCGTCGCTTAAACTATGCCTGACGCGCCAGCGCTTCTTCAACTCACCGGAATCACGAAAGGGTTTCCGGGAGTCAAAGCGCTTTCTGATGTGCAGCTCACAATCCGGCGCGGCGAGATTCATTCATTGATGGGTGAAAACGGCGCCGGCAAATCGACGCTGATCAAAGTTCTCACCGGCGTATACCGCCGCGATAGCGGAGACATTTTGCTCGATGGAAAAAGCATTGATGCTCGTTCTCCACAGGAAGCACAAGCGCTGGGCATCAGCACCGTTTACCAGGAAGTAAATCTGATTCCGTATTTGTCGGTCGCGGAGAATATTTGCCTCGGGCGTCAATCGACAACGGCGGGATTTCTTAAATGGATAACGATTCGCAAACGCGCAGAACAGGCCTTGGCGAAACTTGGCATCGATATTGATGTCACCGAAACGTTGTCGAACTACTCGATCGCGATTCAGCAACTGGTTGCGATCGCTCGCGCGCTGGATATCGATGCGAAGGTTCTGATTCTCGATGAACCGACCTCGAGCCTCGATGAGAAGGAAGTGGACCGCCTGTTTGATGTTCTGCGAAAGTTAAAGGCGGACGGGTTGGGAATCGTTTTTGTCACACATTTTCTTGACCAGGTTTATGCCGTGTCGGATCGCATCACCGTTTTGCGCAACGGGAAATTTGTTGGAGAATACGAGGCTTCGAAATTGCCGCGTCTTGACCTGATCTCAAAGATGATGGGCAAGGAACTGTCGGAGCTCGACATGAAAGCTGGCGAGCGACGCGGTGGTGTGACGGATCGAAAGCCGTTTCTCAGACTGAAGCAGGTTGGTCGGAAAGGTTCGCTTAAGCCTGTGGATCTGGAAATTGCGGCGGGCGAAATTGTCGGGCTGTCAGGATTATTGGGATCAGGACGTACGGAAGCCGCTCGTCTCGTGTTCGGCCTCGATCGTGCGGATTCAGGCGAAATGCAATTGGACGGCAAAACGCTAACCATCACTTCGCCAAGACAGGCGATTAATTTGAAGTTCGGTTTTTGCCCCGAGGACCGCAAGGTTCAGGCGATCATTCCGAATCTTTCAGTGCGCGAAAATATCATTCTCGCATTACAGGCAAATCGCGGCTGGATGCGTTACGTGTCCCCGGCAAAGCAGCTTGAGTTGGCCGATAAGTTTATAAAGGCGCTGAATATCAAGACCCCGACGCCTGAACAGCCGATTCGCCTGCTGAGCGGCGGCAATCAGCAAAAGGTGATTCTGGCGCGCTGGCTGGCATCGAATCCGCGTCTGTTAATTTTGGATGAACCTACGCGCGGCATCGACGTCGGTGCAAAATTGGAAATCGAAAAACTCATGGCTTCACTCACCGAAGAAGGTATGGCGATTTTGTTTATTTCATCCGACCTCGAAGAAATGGTTCGCAATAGTCATCGCGTTGTCGTATTGCGCGATCGTCAGAAAGTTGCGGAACTGCGCGGCGGGGAAATTTCCGAACAAACTATCATGCACGCGATTGCGGCATCCGCTGAATGATGCGCAATTTTTTCAATTCTGCCACCTGGCACAAACTGAAGTGGCCACTTGCGGCCTTAGCGCTGGTGCTGATTTTCAATTTTGCGTTCACGCCCGGTTTTTTCCATGTGGAGATGAGAGATGGACGACTATTCGGGAGCCTCATCGACATTCTGAATCGTGCTGCGCCAGTAATGATCATTTCGCTGGGGATGACGCTCGTTATCGCAACCGGCGGTGTTGATCTTTCTGTCGGTGCCGTGATGGCAATTACGGGGGCTGTTGGCGCAATTCTGATCGTAAAAGGATTATCACTTCCGGTAGTACTCTTGATTTCACTTGGTGCCGCTCTGGCGGCGGGTATCTGGAACGGAGGTTTGATTGGGTATTTCAAAGTGCCGCCAATTGTTGCGACGTTGATCCTGATGGTTTCCGGCCGAGGCATTGCACAGCTTCTTACCGGAGGCGATCACATCCGCTTTTCAAATCCAGGTTTGGAGTTCCTCGGTCGTGGTTACGTGTTCGCATTGCCGTTTGCGGTTGTTCTTACCTTAATTTTGTTCGTGGTGTTTGCGCTTTTCACAAAGAAAACTGCGGCGGGGCTGTTTATCGAAGCGACTGGCGATAACGAAACCGCGAGTAGATATGCAGGCGTTCAAACGCGACTCGTTCCATTTGTCGTGTATTCGGCCTGCTCCGTATGCGCGGGGATTGCCGGGCTGATTGCAGCCGGCAACATCGCTGAAGCTGACCCGAGCGCAACCGGCATTGGCGTTGAGTTGGATGCCATTCTCGCAGTGGTGATCGGCGGCACCGCATTGCAAGGCGGTCGTTTCTTTCTCGCCGGCTCAGTGATTGCTGGAGTTCTTTTGCAGGCATTAACCACGACCATTCTGACCCGGGGCGTGCCACCGCAGTGGACGCCTGTGGTGAAAGCATTGGTCATCGTGATTGTGTGCCTGCTGCAATCAGAGTCCTTCCGACGCGTTATTTTCCGCAAAACCGCGACTGCATGAACCTTCGCACGATAAAACGAAACATTCCTTTTGTGGCGACGGCCAGCGTGTGTCTGCTTTTGTTTCTTTTTGCGAGCCTCCGTTACAAAGGTTTCCTGCGGTTGCCGTATCTTGTCGGCTTTGTATCCGACGATGCTTACCTTGGAGTTGCGGCGATTGGTTTAACGTTCGTGATTTTGACAGGCGGCATTGACCTTTCCGTGGGTGGAGTGATCGGGCTCACCAGCATTTCGATGGCGATGCTGGTCGAAACGCATCACATGAATCCAGCCGTTGCTGTTCCGTTGGTGCTCGTTGGCGGCATGTTGTTCGGTGGGTTGATGGGATGTCTGATTCACTACTATATGCTGCCTTCATTCCTCGTGACGCTGGCCGGAATGTTCCTGGCGCGCGGTCTTGCTTTTGTTCTGCACGAAGAATCAATTCAGCTGATGACGAAGCTCACGACATTTAATTCCATATTTAAAGTGCCGGTTTCCACAACGGCCATTCCTGGTACGACATTGATATATTTCCTAGTGTTTCTAATCGCACTGGCGATCGCTCAATTCACGAAGTTCGGACGCAATATTTATGCATTAGGCGGAAACGAGCAATCTGCCACGTTGATGGGACTGCCTGTCGCACGAACGAAGATTGGCGCTTACGTCATCAGCAGTTTTTGCGCGACGCTGGCCGGCGTTTTACATGTTCTTTACTACGGCAAAGGTGACCCGACGGCGGGAACGGGATTGGAGTTGGATGCCATCGCTGCTGTGGTGATCGGAGGAACGTTGTTGTCCGGCGGTGTTGGTTATATCGCCGGGACGATTATCGGAGTCCTTATTCTGGGAATCATCCAGGCGATCATCACATTCCAAACGCTTAACTCAGCGTTGACTCGCATCGCGATCGGCATGCTGCTGCTGCTGTTCATTTTATTGCAAAAGCTGATTCAGGCTAAAAAGTTTAAAACCGCCGGCACTTTTCAAAGCAAATGAGAATGTTCAAATCAAATTCGTTCGGTTCCATTGCACTCTCGCTGCTCGTCGCGCTCACATCTGAGGCAAAAGAGGTCACGTATTCGAACCCAGTTCTGCACGGCGACTTTCCAGATCCGTCGGTGATTCGCGTCGGTGATGATTACTGGGCGACCGCAACGACTTCAGAGTGGGCGCCGTTGTTTCCCTTGCTGCATTCAAAAGATTTGGTGCATTGGCAGGTGGAGGGCGCAGTGTTTGAGAAACGGCCAGACTGGTCCTATGGCAATTATTGGGCGCCGGAAATCGCGGAGTTCAATGGAAAGTTTTTTGTCTATTACGTCGGTCACAAAAAAGGCGGACCGTTGAACATCGCGGTCGCAACCGCCGATAATCCAAAGGGGCCTTGGACCGATCATGGACCGATGATTGGACAGGATCCCGGTTCGATTGATCCTATGCCGATACTTGACGAAAACGGTGTTCGTTATTTGGTGTGGAAGGAAGACGGCAACAGCCGGAATCAACCGACTCCGATTTGGGCTCAAAAATTGTCGGAAGATGGGACCAAGCTCGTCGGTGAAATGAAAGAGCTGATTCGAAACGATGCACCTTGGGAAGGAAACCTCGTTGAAGGCCCGTTTATTCAACGACACGGCGATTGGTTTTACATGTTCTACTCGGGTAACGGATGCTGTGGGCGCGCCTGCACCTACGGTCTGGGCGTTGCACGGGCCAAAAAACTTTTGGGTCCTTGGGAAAAGCATCCGGCAAATCCAATTCTCGCTGGAAACCAAAAGTTCAAATGTCCTGGTCACGGCAGCATCGTGACTGATAAGAGCGGCCGCGACTTCCTGCTCTATCATGCCTACGACGCCAAAGACACCGTTTATGTCGCGCGCCAGGGACTGCTCGATGAAGTTAAATGGAGCAAAGATGGTTGGCCTGTCATTAACGACAACAAAGGTCCGAGCATAGAAGCCGTTGCGCCGATTAAGTTTTCAGGCGCAGGCATGCCACTCGATTTCTATGACGATTTCATGAGCAACAAACTGGATGTACGCTGGCAATGGCCACAACCGATCTACCCTGTTGCCAAGGTCGAGAATGGTGTGCTTGCCCTGTCGTCGAACCCCGAACACCATGATGCGTTACTTTCCTCAATTGTAGGCGTTCATACGACTACCGGTGACTATGCAGCAACGACCGTTATCGATGTTCGGACTCTGAAAGCGGGGCAGAGTGCAGGGTTGTACGCTTTTGGCGACACCAACAGCGCTCTTGGCGTATCAATCAGCGGGGACAAAGTGTCAGTCATTCGCCGTCGTAAAAATAAAGACGACATTCTCCACAGCGTCTCTGCACCCAAATCCGATCGCATTTATTTCCGAATGAATGCGACTGACGGCCATAAATTTCGTTTTAGCGTTTGGAACGTTACAAAGTGGCAGGACGTCGGCGGAGATATGGATCTCGAAGGCGACTACCTTCCGCCATGGGACCGCGGCGTTCGCGTAGTTCTTGCCGTCGGCGGTGACAGTGCCACGGCGAAGTTCGGTTGGATTAAAGTGTTTAATTCGCGCTGATTACTTTTTCGCGACGGAATCAGACCAGAACAGTGGCGCGACTTTCTTCGCCAACGTAGTCGCGATTCCGTTTTCACCAGAATTGCAGAGAACGATGACGGTTAGATTGTCGTCCGGGAACCGTTGAAAGCTTGCCGAGAAGCCAGACGTCGAGCCGCTGTGTCCAATATTTTTGTGACCGTTCAACGGTTCAAGCTTCCACGCAAAACCGTAGGTGGTGGCCATGCCATTGTTTAGCTTCATAGCGGTCCACATTTGTTGCTTGCTCGCGTTTGAAAGGATCTTGTCGGAACTCAATGCAGCGTCCCATTTTGACATGTCACCAATGGTTGAAACTATTGCACCCGCAGAAAAGATGTCCGTCAGGTCGTAATCACGATTCACAAGCTTGCCCGATCTCGACTTCTCGTAGCCAT
>CBHWET010000008.1:0-43812 GCA_966112985.1 uncultured bacterium
CACCCGGTTTATTCAAACCGAACGCCAGCCAACGATTGTCCAACGAATCGAGACGAATTTTCAGTTCAGCGATGACATCCGCCATTCGTTTTCGAACGATGTCTCCTTTCGCGTCGCGATCGTCCTGAATGGTCCCGACGACATTCTGCTGTTCGTTCAACGCGGTGATCGCCGCATCGAGTTGTGTGTACAACTCGCCTGCATGGATCGCAGTGATGTTTTTGCTTTCGATTTCGAGGTCCTCGTTCGCCACGAGGAATCCTTGAAATGATTGCAACAACAACAGCACTTCAACGGGATTGCGAGGGATCGCCAGCGATCCAATCAAGCCAGTGACATCCCAACGTTCGTTGTAGTCAAAACCCAGCTGGGGCTTGAACGAGTCACGTCCCACGAGAAGGAACAGGCGCGCCGTATCGACAGTGTCGGAAACATTTTGGCGATAATCCGCCAATACGTTTCGCGCCGCGCCGTATTCCATGATCTTGTTGGTCAACGCGAGGATTTCGGCATCCATCGCAGTTTTATTGTTTTGCAGCAAGGGAATGCCTGCTGCGTGTGTGCCCGCACCGTTCGAAGCCTGGCGAGCCATCGCCAGGAGCGCGGGTAATGATGTTGGTATTTTATTTTGCATATATTTTATCTTTTACCTTTCTGTTTTGTGGCTTCGGCCCTGAGTTACAGGTTCACGATTCACGCGGTTCATAACTCCGCGGTTACTGAATCCTGAATTCTGTTTCTCCTGGCTTTCGCCGCTGTTGCATTGCTTCCAGTGCTGATCAAAAAGCAGAAAACAGTTCTGCGTCTCTTTCAGCGCGAACAACATGTCCGCAGGTTTCAGGCAAGCGTTTCATCTTTCCGCGTTCCGCGTTCCGACTTCCGCATTTACCCGCCCCATCCGATCCACAATGCGATTACTGACTGTCAGCTGCCGCCAGGAGTTCTGTAATTCTTGACTCCTGAATTCTGGCTTCTGACTTCTTCTGCGCACGAAGCACATCGCTGTCGGTCGCAAACAACATGTTTGTCAAACCCGCGACTGGGTGGGGTTTCTAAGTCCACTCCGGTCTTCGTGTGTCCTCTTGAACGACTCGCGCTCAATCGAACGAGAACCATTTTGCAAATCACTGGTGGGCTACATAAGGCCAGAAGTTGGTACCAAATTCTGGCCTCCCCTTGACAAGGCCGTCTTTATTGGTCGAAAACGCGAAAATAAATTTTCAGATTTATCGATTTTTTAAAACGCAAGTTCACCGCCAGACCGAAAAATCCAAACGAAAGTCCTTCCAAAATTCGCGGACAGCAGAAGAACCGTGGATGCAAAACAACCCGAAATTTCCGCACTACCGAAGCAAAGAGAGTTTCTCGTGCGAGTGGGGATAACGAAAAACCCGTTAGACGGAAACGATGAACCGACCCGTTCCAAATAGGCAGGCAAACTGCTCTGTCAATCGCTTCTTCGGCTCAAAATCAACATAAGTGGCTGAAGTTCGTCGAGTTGCGATCGAAAACAGAATTCTCCCAACGAAATTTACGTTACGAAATTTTCGATTTACGCGCTCCCATCGGTTTTTACGTTACATAAATTCCGATTTTTACGCTCCCAACGACTTTTTCGTTACGTAAATATCGATTTACACGCTCCCGTCGATTTTTCCGTTACGAAAAATCCGTTTTACACGCTCCCAACGGTTTTTTTGTTACGTAATTTTCGTTTTATACGCTCCCGCCGGATTTTACGTTACGAAATTTTGGATGTTTACGTCGCTGGTCTGCATCCCATGCGGGCGAAGAGCTCAAGTTCCTGAAGCATAGGAATACAAGTCCGGCTGATCACCGCCCGCTTCCCTGACCAGCTCGTAGTTAGTCGGTGAAAGCAAAAACAATTGAGTTGGCAGCTTCGCGGCCTCCGCGCCACGAAACGAGACGCTACCTACTGCACAAAAAGAAAGCGGGCCCTTTCGGGCCCGCTGCGTGGTTTGGTTGGGGGATTAGGACCAGGGATTACTGCACCAAAATTGAAACGCGGTCTGTGTAATCGGTTTTGGAGGTGACAGGGATTTCGTCGGTCGAGGTCGTGATCGCAGACCATGGACCTGAGATATATTGCACGGTTCCGGAGCTGCCCTTCGGCACTGTGCCGTTCATATTGACGAGCAATTCCACTTCTTCGCCAGCGGCCATGTTGCCGACGGTCCAGAGAACAACGGCGGTTTTGTTGTTTTGTTTGCGGACAGCGACGGTGCCTTTGGAAGGCACTAATGCGCCGGAGCTGAGAAGACTCAGCCAACCGCTGGTGCCGCCTTGTGCCGTAACGTTGTTAACGGCAGCGCACGCGCGGAGTTTGATCTTGTAACTCCAATTGCCTGACTGGCCAACGACCGGATTGCCACTGCCCGCAGCGAGGTCGGCAGCGATGGTGAAACCGGTGCAGGACACGGCAGGAACGACAGTAACCGGAATGGAGCCGGAGAAGACGGAGCCGAAACCCTGTCCAGGAGGCGGGCTCGGCGGAAGATAATGCGCCTTGAAGCTAAAGCTCTGTCCACCCAGGCCGGTTGTATCGAACGTAACGCTGGTGGTGCCAACTGAGTTTGATGTAATTGTTCCAGTCCCGACTTCGTCGGAAGCCGGGAGCAACGTGATTGGATCGGTGTAATCACGGAAGAAAACGACATCGCCTGCCGGAGCCGGCACGGCACCGTTCTGTGAATAGACGACTGCCTGCAGCGTCATCAACTCGCCATCAATGGCGGGCGATGGACTCACACTCAGAGAGATTTGGGCCTGCCCCGATCCCGTCGGTGACGGGCTGGCAGTAAGGACGAGACTGGATGCGATACTAAGTAGGAGGGTTGTTAGTGTTTTCATGTTGTTTAGGTTTGTTAGGTGTTTACCTGATGTGTGCGTAGGGGGCTTATCTCCGACCTGCCCGATTCTGTCAACAGCTTCGCAATAAAAATCTGGTTTTCAGAAATCGTCCTACAGTGGCGCGCAGGTCAGGCTGACAAGAGACGTCAAAAGAAAAACAACAGCGGGCGCTCTAACTCTCGGCAATGACGGGCGAGAAGACGCGAAGGAAGTTTGCCTCGACGCGTATTGCAACGTTCTCCAGCGGTTCACCCAACAATTCCGCAGCGAAGGAGTAAACGGCGACGAGGTTCGCGGGATGATTAAGATCTTTCCCAGTCTTTGCATCGACGAGAGGATTTGCATTCCGATCAGCAGGCAGCAACTGGTCTGGCGCGTCAGTTTCGATCAGGAGACGTTCAGGCGGAACGTGGCGAAACGTTTCGCGCTGCTTGTGCTTTCGTTCGTGCGCGAAGTATCCAGGTAACGAGAAGTATGCGCCGAGCTTTGTAAACGACGGGATCATTTCCTGCGGGCCGCCGTAGGAATGTAAAACGAAGCCGCACGACGGCAGGGGTTCACGTTGCAGGATCTCCAAAAGCCGTCCCCACGCCTGAAGGCAATGGATACTCACCGGCAGATTGCGTTCCGCCGCGAGACGGAGTTGCCACACAAAAACTTCCTCTTGAGCAGGGAGATCGTAATTCTCGATCCATCGATCAATACCGATTTCGCCGATGGCCGATGGGGCTTTGTCGAGGAACTCAATCAACTTGTTCTGCCAATTCGCGGTACGTTCTTTGATGTACCACGGATGATAACCAAAACTTGGGATAACTTGTTTGTATTGTTGCGCTAAAGCGAGAACCGCGGGCCAATCCTCTTCACAAGAACCGTTGACGACCATTTTTGTGATCGTGTGCGGCTGTTGCTCGATCGTCGCCATGACACTCGCAAGATGCGGATTCAAGCGGTCGTCCTGAAGATGATTATGTGCGTCGTAGAGATTCACGCGATAACTTCAGCTCGATTTCAGCGTGCGATGCTCTTCAGCGAATCCGCGAATCTTTTCCCAGATGCGCGACAGGCTGTTCCTTCGATTTGGTGTGAGGTGCTGTGAAATGCCGGCTTTTTCCAGAAACGTTGGGTCGACGGACAATACTTCATCCGGGGTACAGCTGGAGTAAAAGTCGCAAAGCATAGCGGCGATTCCTTTGACAATCGCTGAATCCGAATCCGTCCTGAAAAAACATTTACCGTCGCGGAATTCGGCGACGAACCAGAGTTTAGCGAGGCAACCTTCAACACGATTGGCATCGCTCTTATCGGCGACATCGAGTGGCGGAGCCTGGCGCGCCTGTGCGACCACGTAGGAAAAGCGTTCCTGCGGATTCCGAATCGCCGAGAGTTTCGCCAGCAGCGCGTCTTTTTTTTCGATAATCGTCATGCGTCCTATATCGAGGGGCTCGCCTGCCAGATTACATCTTCATCTTAGTATTGCAGAATGGTTCTCCTTATTTCACGGGAGAGGCAAACTGCAATAGCTGTTACGGTGGGTAAGCATCATCAATTCATCAGGTTTAGTTCCACGTTTTAAGCACCTCTACTCATTGTTGTTTGCTTGTTCGCCTCGGAGATTTATTCGGCCAAGGAGGGCCAGAAAGAACAAGAACAAATGAACACCGGAAATATTGTACCCATCATCCTCTCAGCATTAGTTGCATTCACAGCCCAATCAGGGTTTTCGGCGCCGCTACCAGGCGCAATTTTCACTACTGACAGCACTTGCACCGGAGTAAATTTGAACATCTACACGAATAAAGCCGATGTCTACCTCAACGGAGGACCAGCGTTTCCCGGCGCCGCTGGCTTGCCCGATGGTTATTACTATGTGCAGGTTACGGAACCCGCTGGCGCGTTGCTTGGCACAAGCGTGGGTAGCGGAAATCCAACGCCGGTTCACGTCACAAACGGTGAATTTGATTCCTGCTATCAGCTCACTTCAATCCTGATCAAAGCAAGTGACAGCACGGCTGGTTACGATTCGACGTCGAATCCCGGCGGTGTTTACAAGGTGTGGGTCAGCACGGTTGCGACATTCGATAACGACAGCACCAAGACGGATAACTTCAAAGTTAAGGAAGAAGATGGTGGCGGGGGCATCGTTGGCGAACCAGATACGGCGCGACTCGATGTTTTGAAGTTTTACGACGCCAATGCCAATGGCATCCGTGAGACGAATGAGGTTCTGATCACCGGCTGGAAGGTGGCGATCAGCAACGACGTAACGTTGATCCGGTATACGCCCGTGAGCATTATTCTCGAGCCGGGAACGTATGGCGTTTCGGAATTCATGCCACTGGAAACGGATTGGCTGGCAACGACCGCAACGAATGTTAGCGTCACACTTCTTGGAGCAGACACGAATGTTGTCCAGTTCGGTAACGTTTGTCTCGGCGCGGGCGGGGGGCACACGCTCGGTTTTTGGAGCAATAAAAACGGCCAACAAACGATGAATGACGGTGGCACTCTGGCACCCGAACTTTCATTGTTGTCATCATTGAACTTAAAGAATGCCAATGGCAGCGACTTCAATCCGACAACGTATGCGTCCTTCCGCACGTGGTTGTTGAATGGAAACGCGGTCAACATGTCTTACATGCTGTCGGTGCAGCTGTCGGCGATGATGTTGAATGTCGAAGCGGGAATGGTTAGCGGAAGCGCACTTGTCTATGCGCCAGGTTGTGGGAACACAGGGGTTGGGAACAACTTCATCACAATCAACGATCTCGTTGTCGCAGCCAACACCGCGCTCGCAGTGGATGGCTATACGCCCGATGGAGATGCAAATCGCGCGCTGCAGGAGTGCTACAAGAACGCTTTGGACGCGGCGAACAATAACGTGAACTTCATCCAGGCATCGCCCTGTCCGTTTACCTTCGCACCGTAATCGCTACGATCATCATCACAACGGCCGCACAATCATGCGGCCGTTTTTCTTTTTCCTTGCGCGAATTCTTCGCCAGCCGCCAGATGTTGGAATGACCCAACGAGACCGTTGCGGAGTCCCATTGTTCCTATGAACGACACCGTCTCCCTTAAGCTGATCGACTTCATCATTTTTGCGGCCTACATGTGCCTGTCGATCGCACTCGGTTTCTGGGTGGCGCGCCGCGGCAAAAACACCGCACAAGGATACTTTCTCGGGAACAAAACGATTCCATGGTTTGTCATTGGGACGTCCATGGTCGCGGCCGACATCAGCAGCGAACAATTCATTTCGAACGTCGGTGGCGCTTTCAAACATGGCATTGTGCTCGCAGCCGGTGATTGGAACGCGTGGATTATTTACACACTGCTGATTTTTATTTTCCTGCCTTATTACGTGCGCACTGGTGTTTACACGATGCCGGAGTTTCTGGAACGAAGATACAATCCGGCATGCAGATACATTTTTGCCGTGGCGTCGATCGTCGGCTTCGTTGCCGCGATCAATGCGGGAGCGCTGTATTCGGGCGGCATCATGTTGGATAGCTTTTTTGGCGAAGACCTCGCGAAGATTCTGCCGCAGTTTTCGGTGTCGGGCGTCCCTGTTTCGCCCGTGGTGACTTATATCGTGTTCTTCGCTGTTACGACCGGTGTTTATACGATTTACGGTGGATTAAAGTCGGCAGCGTGGACGGACTTCATGCAGATTATCATTCTGCTCTTCGCCGGATTTCTTGTGCCCGTATTGGCGTTGCGGCATGCAGGAGATTTAAGCGGATTCATCGCAGAACATCCCGAACATTTCCAGATGTTCAAACCTCCGACGCATAAACCATTTCCCTTCACCGGCGTGTTCACAGGATTTTTATCTGTCGGCATATGGTACAGCTGCACCAGCCAGCATATGGTGCAGCGCGTTCTTGCAGCGAAAGATGAGTGGCACGCGCGCGTAGGTGTCATCTGCGCCGGCTTCTTACATGTTATTATGCCATTCTTCTTCATCGTGCCGGGAATTATTGCGCTGAAGATGTTCCCGAATTTGCCGAATCCCGATGAAGCGTACTTGGTTCTGGTGAAGCAATTGATTCCTACCGGTCTCAAAGGTCTTTTACTTGCCGGCATGGCGGCGGCGTTGATGGGACATGTCGCAACCGTTCTCAACTCGGCCTCAACAATCGTCACGCTGGATCTTTATAAGAAACTGCTCAATAGGGAGGCATCGGAAGAACAACAAGTGCGGATCGGGCGTTGGAGCGGTGCGATCATTTTGTTGGCGAGTATCTGGATCGCGATTGGCTTTACGCGGCAGCCTGATACGACACTATTCGAGAAAATTCAGACGGTGTTCTTCTTTATTGCCCCACCGTTCGCCGTGGTTTTCACACTGGGCATTCTCTGGAAGCGCGCCAATGGAGTCGCCGCAGTCACTACGATGGTGGTCGGATTTATTACGAGCTGGCTGCTCTTCCATTATAAACTGTTAGGGAATTACAACACCTTCAACCACCGCGCGCTCTGCACGTGGGTTGTTTGTATGTTGACGATGTTCATAGTCTCCTTGGCTACGGCGCCCCCACCTGAGGAGAAAATTCGTGGGATCATCTGGAACAGATCCTTCCTGCAACTCCCTCCGGATGAGCGAGCGAAATACACCGGTCTGAAAGATTGGCGTATCTGGTGGGCGCTTTTCGTGGGCATTGTGCTTTGCATTTACGCATTCTTCGTCTGGCATCGCCTGCAGAACCCCTGGACGCCCTGATCGTTATTTCCAAATTTTGAAACGGAAGTGGAGCTTCTTGTGTTGAAGCAATGTACGCCAGTCGATAAATAATAAGGCGGCGAGAAGAAGTAGCCCGATCGACGCAGTGATGATTCCCTTCGGCGAAAATGTTCCGTGGACAATGTCGCTTAAACTGCTGGCGGCATGTTGCCCTGTGATCACCATGATTGCATCACTGATCCATTTCGCGATGAAGAAGGGCGGGACGATTCGCAAGGGGTTGATATGAGCGACGCCTGCCGCGGTGAACAACGGCGTCGTGGGCAGCGGCGTCAGCGTGTAAATAAAAACAAAGGCCCAACTCTTCCATCTGTTCTGCCCTAACTTTTTCCCCAAAAAGTCCAGGTCCTCCTGCTTTTTCTTTTTCAGAATCCGGTCGGAAATCTTCGGGATATAAAGACTGAGGAGATAGCGACCCAAAGCCGATCCCGGAACTCCAACGGCCAGCACGGCCCAGATGTTCAGATCGAATTTGATAACGAAAAAGACCATCACAGTCCACGCAGGCGGTCCGATTACAGGAATAAGATCAACGAGGAAGCATCCGAGGAACACCGCGAGATACCACATACCTCAACGTCCAAGAATCGGTGCTAAGAGTCAATCGGGCGGGACACTGCAAATTTGCTTTTGCGGCACGACACCTTTGCTAAGTTGGCAACGGTCACATGAATCACTCTGAAGCTTTACGCGCCGGCACCGGCCGACGCTGTATCAATCCTCCACCCAATATTGCCCACGGTGGTTGGGGTGCGCAGAAACATGAACAGGCGGAGGGAATCGATATGGATATGTGGGCGACGGCGCTTGCAGTAACTGACGGCAAAACGACAGCGCTGATTCTCGACATTGATATCCAAATTCTTACCAATGAACGCGCCGATGCGATTCGCACCGCAGTCAGCGAGGCGAGCGGCATTGCGATTGCAAATATTCGCGCATCAGCGACGCACACCCATTCCGGTCCGGTGCCTTACAAGAGCTGGATTGAAAAAGGATTCGAAATGGTGGAACCGTGGTTTCAAGATCTGTACCGGTGGTGCATCGAAGCAGCGCGGGAAGCTTTGGATAATCTGCAACCCGTTGTCGTGCGCTCGGGTCGTGGCGAATGTTTCATCAACAGCAATCGACGATGCGCTACCGAAAAGGGCGAACGTTTCCTCGGCGTCAATCCTGACGGCCCGTGTGATCATGAAGTGGGCGTTGTTAAGCTGGATTCGATAAGTGGTGAAACCGTTGCGACGATTGTGAATTTTGCCTGTCACGCGACCATCATGGGGCCACCGAATCGACTGGTGACGCCGGATTATCCGGGAGCAATGAAGCGCGTCGTTGAGCAGGCGCTGGGGGGAAAATGTTTATTTCTCCAAGGCGCTGCCGGCGATCAAGGCCCGGTGCAAGGATTCATCGCTGATACAAAAGTTTATCGCGAGCTTGGCGTTCTGCTGGGGCATGAAGTCGCGAAGGTCGCTCTTACGCTGACAAGCATTCCACCGGTGCCGAAGTTTCGTGAAGTGATTCCCTCTGGAGCTCCACTTGGAATGTACGACGCGGACTTCCCGGCGCTTCGGGCAATACCGGTAAAGGTAGTGGAAAAAGAAATTGCGGTGCCGTTGCGAGAGGGATTGCCCGAAAAGAAAGCGGCCGCGGAGAAACTGGATTTCTGGAAAAACAAGCTCCGTGTTGCGCGCGAACAAAATGACGCGGCCGCGGCGACCGAAGCGACCTACATGTCACGCCGTGCTGATCTTCAACTCCGGATGGCAGATGATTTTGGCGGGAAGACAAGCGTCGGCGTCCGGACGCATTTTATTTGCTTCGGCGATGTTGCTCTTATTGGTTGCAACATCGAGCCATTCTGTGAAATCGGGATGAATGTTAAAAAGAATTCGCCGTTCGCCATGACTGCGATGTCCGGCTACACGAATGGCCGCCTTGCCTACATGCCGACTGCAACGGAATGGCCGAAGGGCGGTTATGAAGTCGACAACTCGCCGTTCGGTGAAAAAGCGGCCGAGACCCTGGAGCGCGAAATCGTCGCAACGTTGAAAGCATTGCGCTCATGAACCAACTCGATTTTTCATCACTGTCCGCCGAGGCACGCATCCAGATATGGCGCGAATCTGTCGCACACCTTCGATATCTTAACGATGAAGTGTGGAAACGCTTCCAGTTTTTCGTATGGGTGGATTTCGCCCTGCTCTTCGCAACAATCTCGGCACTAAGCACTCGCTCAAACAAAACGGGGGCACTCGTTGCGCTCGTTTTTGCGGTGCTCGGGATCCTGATTACAGCGAGCGCACATTACATCCTGAAGCGGAATCGCATCTACTATCTGCAGATGCTGTTGAAAAAGACGTTGTTGGAAAAGGAAGCGGGGTACTACAGCTTTAAGTTTTCCGGAACCGACACAGATTTGGCGCTTCCGTGGCGTTTAACACCAGAAGTAGCCGAAGAGTTAAAAAGCAATCCCGAGGAATGGGTTCAGAAAAGCGTCGAACCCCCCGGTACGATTGCGCGGCACCTTTTCAGGATCTATCAAGTTGCAATCGGCCTCTTCACCTTGCTGGCTCTGGCCGGGACTGTTGCCTTCTTTCGCTCTTAAAAACTACTTGGCTGCCGCCCATTGAATGCTGTTTTTCAACAGGGTGTGAAAGGCAGGATTTTGATGAGTCGCGCCGTCATGCCCGAGGGTAATGCAAACGATACGTGCTTTGGGGTGTTGAACGATCCAAACCGCCGGATAGGTCTCGCCGGTCGTCATGTTTTTCGCCGTCGCCAGCACTTTAATTGGCGTCCCCTGCTCATCGCGTTCGAAATGGTACAGTTCGTCGGTAACACGAAAAGTAGTGGGCACATCCCGCATTAATGGATGTTCCGTGTCGTTCACTGTGACAATGAAGTCGCCATATTTGTCATGCTTGGTGGTGCCACCACCCACCAGTGTGCGATTGTATTCTGGCCAATCCAACCAGTTATACCAGCAGGCGGGGTGGATGATCACCATACCATGACCGGTATCGACAAAACTCATGATGGATACGCGAGTCAATGAATCCAGCGCCTGATTCGCGCAAAGGTAAATGACGTCGTGCTTCAGAATTTCGTCCGGCAAGCCTTGCAACTTCTCAGTGTAATCAACGCGCGCATCAGTCATCACAGAAATGCCCACCGAATCGTTTTCGTTAAACCATTTACCGAAATCGTGCGAAGTACCGCCGCCGATCGAGAGAACGTTAATCTTGTGTTGGCGCACCTGCTCGATGTGCCGTTCACCAACCTCGACATCGTCATTGGTCTTCTGTTCTTTAACAGCGGCTTTTTTCTCGACCGGAGGCTTCGCTTCCGGTTGAGGCGCGGGTTTCGGGTCTTCACTGCACGCCGTCAAAAGACCGGCTGCGAGGATCGAAAGGAAATAACGTGAATTCATACGGCAATCTTTCTTTTCAATTTTCCAGTTACTGAACTTCTGCAGTAATCGACACAAATGTCGGCGCTACAACGTTGTCGAAACTTTCCAGGGAGATTTTTTGGATGAGACCGCCGTGTTTCAGTGCCCGACTAAACAACCGGACTTGCCCGCGATCAACCAATCCATCCGCCATAGTCGATCCCGGCACCTCGGCACGACCGTTGTAGTCAACCAGTTCGACGCCATTTTTCAAGACGAACTCTTCAACTTGTTTATCGGCATATTCGACAAGGATTTTTGCTACGGGCAGGTCCTTATGCGCATCGCCGCCCCAGGGCCACGCCCAGCCGCCAATGCCGCCGAGAAAGTGGAGCTTCGTCGCTTTGAAATTCAGGTTCGAAACTTCCGTATGTGAAGGCAGTGTCTTCGCAAAACCGCTTCCGCCACGCAAAACGATCACATTCTTACCCGTGACGACCCTCTGCGGATTGGCGATTTCAAAAGGCACATCGGCAACCTTTACTAGACCAAACTTTTTGAATGCAAGTGTTTCGGCAGTACTCTCAATCGACGAATATATGCCGCGCGTGCTGTCCGCAGTATATGCCGACGTCAAGTCGACGATTCGATATTTCGTTTCGCTGGCACACAGATAAGCAAGGATGTCGCGAAGCGTTTCCCCGCCGAGAGCTTCAAATCCTTCAGGCATTAAGGAGCGTCCGGTATTCTTAATGGAAGTAATTTCCGACCGCGGGATATCTTTGTCGCCAGATGCATTACGTAACACAATGCGGCTCTTTGTTTCACGTGCGATGATGCCGTCAAAAATATCGCCGGACTTCGTCTCAGCGGTGTAAGAGAGAAAGTTGGGTTCGACGACACGGTTGGGATCAAGAACGTGCACGATCAGCTCGGCGGGGCCGTGGGCGCCCATTCCTGTCAGATCTGGTGCGACTTCTTTGCCTTCACCATTAAATTTGTGGCAGACAGCACAGTTCTGCACGAATTGTTTGTGTCCATTTTCGACATTGCCGACCTGCGTGACCAGCGGTGTTAGTTTAGCAATCAGTTCGTCTTTCTGTTTAATCTCTGGTCCACGAATTGCATCAATAACCTCGTTTGCATGCGCCGCTACTTTCGAATCGGGATGGGTGCGCAAACGATGAACTCCATTAGGACCAAGCGCAGCAAGATTGAGTTCACTGTTTTTCACCGCATCAACTAATGCGAGAGACCAATCAGCTCGTTTGATCATTTGATCGAAAACACTCGTTTGCAAATCGAGCGGCAGTTTGTTGAATGCTGCCGCGAATATCTTACCCACTTCTGCATCCCCGGTTGCCCCTATGGTTTCAATTACCTTTTTCTTTAAAGATGGTGAGCTGGATGAAGATAGAATCGCAGTCATCGCTCCCATGATGGAGGGATCAACTTGTCGTACAGCAACAAGACTGGTGATGATTCTCTCCCGTTGATCCTCCGGTTGGGATTCGTCGTTAAGCTTCGCAGTAAGTTGCTGGGCCAACGATTTTAGAGTGTTAGCCATTGCACCGTTCTTGTCCCATCGTGAAATCAACGGCAACGCGGCAGCAGAGAGAGCTGGATTATCGGAGGCAAGTAAGACCTGAAAAACCTTTTCCAGATTTTCTGACCAACGCGGAGTTGTGGACGTCTTTGAACGCGCAAGACTTTCCAGAACGACAACTTTCAAAGGATCCGCAGAAGCGGGCTTATCCATGCTGCTGATGAGAAGTTGCGCTTCCTGTTCGGAATCGTTCTTAGCGACGATCTGGTTGCTCAACTCGCCGACGAGGGTGTTCAGTCCCTCAGGATTAGTCGATCGCAGAGCCAAACCAATAAAGCCGAGGGGCGCTTTTGTCGCGATAGCGATGGCAGCTGATTGTGACCACGGGTCCTTCAATGCAGGGTAAATAGAAACGATTTTTTCTGCTTCTGCCTCACTCGATTCGAAAGGCGCCAGAGCAATCAAGGCATTTAGGCGTACGCGTTCATCACCGTGGGAGAGGCGTGGTAAAATCGTACGCTGAACATAGTTCAGTCGCTGTTCACCGGTGACATCGCCGGGCAGCAGGGCGGCAATCTTCAGATAGTTCTTCAAAACAATTGGCGAAAGATCTTCCGACTCCGGGCAGCAAATCACGTTAAAGTCGGACACCGTCCAGGCAGCAAGAATCCGCGCGTAATCGGACTTTGTTGTTTTCAAGAAGTCAGAAACGTCGGGAACAATGTCGAGTGATTTTTCGAGCAGAAGGCGTTGCGCAGTCATTCGTACCCATCCATTTGGATGCTCCAATGCTTTGAGCAATTCTTGTGAATTTGCGCCGGCCAGCTTTGGCATATCAAACTTCTTGGGACTGTTATGCTGCACTCTCCACACGCGGCCGAAGTAATGGTCGCGATCAGGTCGCACTGCGGCGTTGTTCGGACCATGCTTCGGCCCGCGCGTGTCGTTATGCACAACGGCCTGATTATAAAAATCGAGAACATACAAGGCGCCATCCGGTCCTACACGCATGTGGATTGGGCGGAACCACAGGTCGGTGCTCGCGATGAATTCTTTGTCGAGGCGTTCAGGATCACGACTGGCCGTGTATGTCACTCCACTCGGTTTAAGAAAATCCTGGTGAACAAGATTCACCGTTGGTTCGGTGACAAAAAATGTGCCGTCGTATTTTTCCGGCCAGGCGCCGCCATCGTAGATGCACGCGCCCGAGGCCGCGGTGAAACCGCCCACGTAATCGATTTGAACGTAGGCCTGCTTGCTGTAGTCGCGTATCGGGAAACTACGGTCATGGTCCTCTATCGTTTTGAAGCTGGTTGCGTTTCCAACCTTGCCTCGTGCGATTGCACTCTCGGGCATGACGACGTGATTGATATGATTGCCATTGGCCTGCGAGAAAAACACCTCACCGTCAGGCGCGATATCGACGCCCCACGTATTTCCCCCTTTAGAGGAAACCTGTTCCATCGCGCTACCATCGGGCTTAAAGCGCAACACACCCGAGCTGAAACCGCCGAAATCCTTTTTACCGTCACCCGATTTAATAGTGCCTCCGCTATACCCGAGCGTCATGTATACCCAACCATCCATACCACGTCGCATATTGCTGATCACGGCATGCGTGTCGCGCGTGCCAAAGCCGGTGTACAACGTGATCTTCTCGTCGGCTTTGTCGTCGTGATTCGTGTCTCGGACCCAATAAATATCAGGGGCCTGTGCAACGATCACGCCGTCGCGGTGAAATACGAAACTCGTCACCAGCTCCAATCCATCGAAGAAAACTTTCTTTGTATCCATTACGCCATCGCCATTCGAATCTTCGAGAATTGAAATCCGATCACGTGCTGGACGGTTCTCTGCTTCCCCTTCCGTTTGGGTATGACCTTTCTCCGTCCATGTTGCTGTCGTGCCAAGTTGCGTGATCTTCCGACCGGCTGGATACTCTGGCGTTTCAGCAATCCAAAGCCTGCCATTTGCGTCCCAGTCGAGTGAGATTGGCTTATTGATCAGCGGTTCAGCAGCAACGAGGCTCACAGTGAAATTCGGGGGGGCCTGGATCAGGCTGGCAGCTTTAGCCGGCTCGATCGGGCCTCCTTCCGGGTAACGTAAACTATGCAATTCCTCTTTAGTCAGGAGTGAATCAACCTCCCGCCGTCCAGCCCATGCAATGCCGCGCAAGAGAAGCCCACGATAATGCGGCAAATTAAACGTTTTGTAGTTGTGTCCGGGTATGGAAACAAAGGCACGATACGGCGAACCGCCTGCGAGTGTATTTTCGTAGCTCCAGATCTGCGGAACGATGTCATAAACCGAAGGTAGCACTCGTCCCGCGCGCGTGTTCCGTTTGTCTGGAGCGTATGAAGCCGCAAGAATTTTGGCGGTGGGCATCATGTGCAGGTCGTAATAAATCTCGTCGTCAAAATCGAAATTGGATACGTCCTTGGTTATGGGGTGATTGACTTGCTGGTAATACATCGCCAGATCGCCTTCGAACCACTTTGAAAACTTATGTTCCCAGGCACCGCCGGCAATGGTTTTAAACCATTGAGGATCATTTCCGCAGACGGCATCGTGAACGGCGACAAGACCGCCGCCGCGTTTCAAAAACTTTTCGAGATTCGCCCTCTGTTCGCCTTCGATTGATGCTCCTTCCGCGGCAAACAACACGAGAACATCCGTTTGTTCCAGTTGCTTCGCAGTCGGAAAAGTCATCGCTCCGTCAGCTTTTGCGCCGCGTTGATTCAGCAATAATGTCCAGTCTTTCAGAAACTGTGGATGATCGTGCTGTCCCGGACCATGTGTTTTTTCACCAGCTCGGATGAAGATCCGCAGTGGCTTCTCCTGTTTCGCTGATGCACACAGAACGAAAAAACAAAGCGAAACGAAGCAAAGGTACTTTCTCATAAATTGAGGTCGGAGTTGGACTGAAATCCTAAGGGAGCCATTCACGCCAACAAAGCAAATTCATTCGGGCGTGGGCAATTGGGGATTACCGCGGAAGAGAACGCCGAAAATGAAAAACCCCTCCCGATTTCTCGGAAGGGGCTTCGAGGTTCTAGACTAAATTAGAACTTGTAGACGACGTTCGCGGCGACAGTGATGTCGTTGCGCTTCGTCGGAGCACCAGCAACAGTGCCACCGAAGATCTTGCCGCTGTCGGAACGGTCCCAACGGACTTCCAAACGGCTGATAACGTTCTGCCAGAGGTCATACTGGACCGTGCCGGTCAGACCCCAGATGTGCGCCTTCAAAGGAGCAACACCGAGGAGAGCGCCAGCGCCATGGTAGTATTCACCACGAGCATGGAAGCTCAGCTTGCTTTCAGGAGCCGGGCGGAAGGAAGCGTAAGCAGCAGCAACCCAGGTGTGGGGCGCGCCAACGTCAAACAATTCGTCCCAGGAAGCACCCAAGCGGAGACCTTCCAACGGAGTAGCGATCGAGCCATTGACAGAGATGTCCGTGACTTGAGCACCAGCAGCCGTGGTCGGACCATGCAACGCTGCGATATTCAACACGGAACCTTTGAGGAAACCGGTTGCATCGGGAGCGGTGAGCGTGATGCCAGCCAAGTAGGCTTTTTGGCTTTCGGTAGCATTACCGTTACGAGCATTGATGAAGCTCGTGTTAGCGGTATTAGCGACACCAGCCTTGAGGCTCAACAAATCACTGACATGATACGCCAATAAAACACCAGTGTGTTCCGTCGGGGTGATCGTGTAACCATAAGAACGGGTGTAGTTCGGGTTCTTATAGGAGTCGCTGGATTCGTAGCCGAGAATCGTGTCGAAACGACCGAAGATGATGTCCAAGCCGTTACCGACTGGAGCGCGGAGCGCGACGTAAGCCTGGCGGATGTGTTCGCTCAGACCCAAGTTGCTCAACAGACCACCGGTGACAGCGTTGTTAACGGCGCCGGAATCAGGACCGAAGCTCAAATCGAGCTGATAACCTGAGGACCATTGACCTTCTTCGAGCGGCTTCGAGAGGCTCAACATGACACTGTTCAGGTTGAAACCGTCTTGCTTGCCAGCATTGAAGGAATACGGAGCTGGATTTGCATTGCCAGTTCCCGGATTCCAGTGAGCGGACGTGTCGATATATCCGCTGATCGTTGTTGAAGAAAGAGCAGTCAAGAGCGGAGTCGTGACCATTTTTTCTTCGGCATTAGCTGAGAGGCTAACGAGGCCAGCGGCCACGAGCCCCAGAGTCCATTTATTTAATTTCATCTAGTTCCTCCTGCGATGTTTTTATTGTTGTTTCGCTACGTTTCTATGCGTTTCTCATGGGGCAAAAGACAATTTGCCCGCGCACCAAAACGGTGCATTGCGGCGGACACTGTCAAAATCTGGAATTTTTGACAACAACTTTTTTTAGATTGTTTTGGCTGGTTTTAGGCCTATTTCGGGCGATTTTGAGGCAAAACAACCGTTTGAAGGCCGTTTAGAGCCATCGAAACGGCTTTAGCCAAGAGATTTCTCACAATCGGGAGAGCCCTTTTTTCGCAGAAATGAAAGTACCGTTCAAACGCGGAATGCACGGTAAGGACCAGCTGATACCATACGGTTAAGGCACCATTGATAGGGCAAATCCCGAACCCGTCAACGCACTCCCCTAGTCGAATATAGTCGCGGTTATATATCGTACGCTAATTCCCTTTCTTCGGGTCGCGTAAACACAATCACAAGTTGAAAGTTGCTTCAGCAGTTACGACATATCTCAGCGGTGAACCGCTTTAAGCGTTCTAAATACTTTAAGAGCAACCTCCTGCAAGAACGCCATACGCATATGAGACGCAAATCCCGTCGCCTGGAACCGACCTCATACGACAAAAGTAATAAAAAACCGCTATATAAAACCGCCTCATATGCTCAAGGACAAGTTTTCCGCGGTCGGAAAGCCCCCTCATACGCATATGTAGCCTTCTGGGACCGAAAAAAAAGACATCATACGCGTATGACGCTGTTTCGGATGGCCGGAAAGTCGTCCTTTAGTGCAAGGTGTGACATTTTGTCACGGAAAACTGCCTCATACCGACATGACGCCTCTTCGGAGCGAGAGAAAGTCGCCACTTACGCGAATGGGGCACTTTCGGACGACGGAAAATTGTTACCCGACCCTATGGGACCATTTTTTTACCACCGGAAAATGGCACTTACTGCATACAACGCCATTTTCCGGCGTCCAAAATCATTACTGATCCATATGGCGGAAGTTTTCGATCGCGGCAATTTGATCCTCAGCCATCAGGCAGGAGTTTCGGATTCGGGAAATCTGTTCCTTGGCCATAAGGGACCGGTTTCGGACGATGAAAATTTGGTGCCCGGTCATCAAGGGGAGAATTTGGAAGGCGCCATCTTCCTGGCATATATATATGGGGCACAACTTCGCCGCCCCAAACACGTTACTCGTTGCTATTCGGGTGGAGAGCAATTGATTTTCCCGAAAAACGCTGTTTCACTCGCCAAATGAAACCTCTTTCCCGGCGCAATTTTCTTAAAAACACTGCTTTGACCGGTCTTGCTGGTGCTGGCGTGGGACTCATCGGGCAGTCGTTGCGAGCCATCGAACCCATCAAACGTTCAGGCCCAGCCAGGTTTCGGTTGAGCGTCGTTGCCTACTCCTTTCGCGAATTCTTCAACAGCAAGGACGCCGCAAAGAAAATCGACCTGTTCAACTTCATCGACTTCGCGTCCGAGAACGGTTTCGATGGCGCCGAGGTCACCCAATATTACTTTCCGAAAGAAGTTACTCCTGAGTATCTCGCAAAATTGCGGAGCCATGCATTCTTGCGAGGCGTTGCGATAAGCGGCACTGCTACCGGCAACCGATTCGCTATGCCGCGTGGACCAAAGTTTGATGAGCAACTCGTCGATGCGAAGAAACGAATCGACTATGCGGCCGCAATCGGTGCGCCATATGTGCGGATGTTTTCAGGTGGTCAGCCCAAGGAAATGACAAAGGAAGAAGCTCTCAAAAACTGCATCGCGGGACTTGAGGAATGCGCCGAATACGCCGGTAAGAAAGGAATTTATATTGGCCTCGAAAATGATCAGGGAATGACCACCACCGTTGAAGGCACGTTAGAAATCATTAAAGGGGTGAACAGCAAATGGCTCGGCTCAAATCTCGACACCGGCAATTTCCACGCGACGGACGATGTTTATGGTGATTTGGTGAAACTCGCGCCTTACGCCATCAACGTTCATTTCAAATCGCAGATTCATCCGCAGGGCAAAGACCCACAGGCAATGGACGTCGCGAGAATCCTGCAAATTCTCAGCGACGTTAGTTATCAAGGCTATCTCGGTATCGAGTACGAAGCCAAAGAAGATCCTTTCAAAGCAATTCCTGAGCTCGCCAAAAAGATTCGCGCCTCAATGCGTGGTTAGCTTATCGAAATCGACGTCGAGGATCTCGTAGTTCTTCCAGTCGACATCATCGAAGTGCCACCACTCCGTGTCGAGGCCGGTGAAGCCGTGTTTCTTCATGACGTCTTCGAGCAATTGCCTGTTCTTAATAGCTTCTGCCGGGAGGTCCTTGTAGGTTCGATGCGCCTTTTCCGTGAAGTCATCGTAAGGAGTGGGCATCACCAGCTCTTTGCCTTTTTTATCGATGAGGGTGACGTCGACCGCCGCGCCACGATTATGTCGTGAACCTTTGGCTGGATTGGCGACGTAACGTTCATCGGGCACAATCGCCCACAGTTTTCTTTGCGCGGAGAGCGGCCGATAACCATCGAATATTTTCAAACCAAGACTCTTGGTTTTTAATTCCTTTTGCACCGCCGTCAGTTTGTGTGCCGAGGTGCGTCGCAAATAACATTTGGCGACGGGATAAACCGCCTGCTTCATGAAGTTGTTTGTTGTTGCGTATCGAATATCGAGCACGAGGTCCGGCACTTCCTTCTGTAGGTCGACAAGATCGGGAACGCCGGCGTGAGCGGGAATGAACGCCAAAATGAGAGTGAAGAAAACGAACGATAGCGCACGCTTCATATGACGCTCATCAGATACAATTCGACCCACTTCGCCAAATCATTTTGCCGTGTCAAAGCAAAACGCCCTGGCACATCATGCGGGACACGAAACTTCCGTCCAATGGCGTTCAAAACGCGGCCTATATAATATTGGGCAGCGTAATGCCCTCGCGGTTTCGAGGTGAATCACGACCATTGCAATTCCCTCGCAACTTGTTAGACTCACCCGCGATATCTTGGCTGTATCAGCCATTGAATCGGCGCTTTTGCGCCGTTCCGTTTTCCCATGAAGAATAAAGCCTCAAGCCGACGCGGTTTAATCGCGGGCGGCAATTGGATTATCGATCAGGTCAAAGTGATCGACGTCTATCCACAACGTGAATCGCTCGGCAATATCCTCAGCCAGTCTGAAGGCACCGGCGGTTCGCCTTACAATTTGCTCGTCGACCTCGCGAAAATGGGCGCGCCCTTTCCGCTGTTCGGCGCCGGTCTCGTCGGCAAAGACGAACTCGGTAAACGCATCCTCGACGATTGCCGCAAACATAAGATCGATTCCAAGGCCATCGCCGCGACCGGCAAGGCGCCCACTTCCTACACGGATGTGATGACAGAAAAAGAAAACGGCCGTCGTACGTTCTTCCACATGCGGGGAGCCAATGCCCTTTGGGAAGGCGCGGACCTGAATTTCAACCGCGTAAAGGCCAAGATTTTTCACCTGGGTTATTTGCTGTTGCTCGATGCGCTGGATGCTCCGGATGCGAAGTTCGGAACGAAAGCGGCGCGTCTGTTGGCCAGCGCGCAGGCCGCAGGCATCAAAACGAGCGTGGATGTCGTGAGCGAAGACAGCGATCGTTTTGCGAAAATCGTTTCGCCGGCGTTGAAGCATGTCGATTACTGCATCCTGAACGAGATCGAAGCCGGCAAGACGACGGGTTTCAAAGTGCGTTCGGCCGATGGCAAGCTCGATACCGTGGCGTTGCGTCATGCGGCAGGAACCCTGTTGCAACAAGGCGTCCGCGAAGTGGTTGTGATTCATTTTCCGGAAGGCGGCTTTGCCCGCACGCGCCAGGGCGATGATTTCTGGCAGCCGTCGTTGAAACTGCCACCGAAGTTCATCGCGGGAACCGCTGGTGCCGGCGATGCGTTCTGTGCCGGTGTTTTGTTCGGTCTCCACGAAGGCTGGGAACTGCAACGCTGTTTGTTTACGGGTGTTTGCGTTGCGGCTGCGTCGCTGTCGGACCCGACGTGCACGAACGGTGTTAAGAACCTTTCGATGTGCCTGTCATTGGCGAAGAAGTTCGGCGTCCGTCCGCCGCTCGAGCGCGCGTACTAAGCTGCTCGATTCGCATCTAAGACATAAGAATTAATTGCGAGCGTCCCTCCGGAGGGACGCTCTTTTGTTTTTTAGCGTCTATTGGTGGCGGCGAGGCGTTTTGCGGGGATTTCTTTCAAACAGCTGGCGTTCAGGAAATCGCGAAAGGTGTTGTGGACGTGCACCACTTCGTTGTGTTTCAGGTCGGTGTAGATGAAGACGAGTTTGTTGGAATGAAGGTCTTTCGGGGTGATCTGCGCTTCGGTTTTGCTGACGAACCGCGTTTTTTGCTTCTTGAGGTCGGCCATCAGCTGTTCGCTTTCGGCTTTGGTGCCGCCGTTCAGGGTGTAAATGTTGAGAATCTTGCCGTGATAGTTGTCGAACCATTGCATGTATTTCGGCGTTTGGCCGTAAAGCGCATCGAACAGCCAGACTTCCTGCACCTTTTTCTCCAGTCCACCCTGGACGACGATGGATGAGATGACGTGGTAGCCGCCGCTGTGGCCGGAAAGGATGATTTTTCCCACCTGTTCTGAAGAGGTGATCCCGCGTTCCTTAAGCATGGAAGCGATGTCTGTCATGAAACGCATGAATCCTCCGGCGTCCTCCAATTTTCCACCAAATGAATCGGATGCATGCCATGGACCTTGCGGGACGATGAGAATGGCGTTGCGCCGGCTCTCGACGAGTTGCTCGGCCAATTTATAGAAATTGAAGACGTTCGTAACGTCGTTGTCCCAGCCGTGGAAGTGGACGATATAGTCGGTTTTTCGTTTGGCGTCGAAGCCCCGGGGAACGAACACGGCAACCGTACTGTTGTTGTAATGTTTTTCGGCCGGGAAGAATTTTTCTTTATAGTGATAGCCGATGGCGCGCTGCGGATGCGGGAAAGGTGCGGAAGGCAGGGCGGTTACGATCAGCTTTCCGAGCGGCGCAAAGTTGGATTCGAAAGTATCGGCAAAACCGCAAACGGACCAAAAGCAGGCGAGGAGTGCGACGAACTTTTTCATGTGCTGAAGCATAGATCGAAAATCGGTTTGAAACGGAGAAAATTTCTTTCGTTCTGCGGTGGCGCATGATTGAATTTTCGCTCACCAAATGAGAGCCATCATCATTGCTGCGGGCCGCGGAAGACGTTTAATGCCCCTCACCGCAGATAGTCCGAAGTGTTTTGCTGAAGTTCAGGGGAAACGTCTGCTGGATTGGGACCTCGCCGCGTTGTTGTCCGCGGGCATCAAGGAAGTTTGTTTCATTGGCGGTTATCAAATCGACAAGGTCCGCGCGCAATATCCGCAATTCACTTTTCGTCACAACGACAACTGGGAGAACAATAATATCCTTCTCTCGCTGATGTATGCGGAAGACCTGATGGACCAGCCGTTCATCTGCACTTATGCCGATGTTCTTTACACGAGCAAGCTGGTGAAGGATTTGATTGCCACGTCCGGCGACGCCGTGCTGTCGGTGGATACCTGCTGGCGCAAGCGTTACGAGCATCGCACGATGCATCCGCCCGATGACGCGGAAAAGGTAATTGTTTCCAATGGAATCGTGACGAAGGTTCATCGCGGCATTCTCCCGGATGATGCGTACGGCGAATTCACGGGTCTTGCAAAGTTTTCCAAAGAAGGCGCGCAAAAGCTGAAAGAACATTTCCAGCGCTGCAAAAACCTTTATGCCGGCAAACCGTTTCGCGAAGCGTCGGTCTTCGAGAAGTCTTATTTGATTCTTCTCTACCAGGAAATGATCGAGCACGGCGTGAAATTCACCCATTCGGATTCCCCCGGTGAATACCTGGAAGTAGATACGCAACAGGACTTCGAACTCGCACAAAAATATTGGAAAGGTGATCAATGAGTAAACTTTTGTTCCCAACGTCGGTCGTCGGATCGATTCCGCGTTCTAAATTTGTTCTCGACCTGATCAACGGCAATCCGCAATTGCCGGCGGATCGCTACGAATACGAGATGGATGCCGCCATTCGTTACATCATCGCGTTGCAGGAGCATGCCGGGCTAGATGTGTTGACGGACGGCGAATGGCGCCGCAAGTCGTACATTGGGGTCATTGCCGAGCTGGCCCATGGATTCGAGCTGGGCTACAACCCGGAAGACGGTCGTCCATGGACCATTGTCACCGACAAGCTTTCGGCGAAATGCCCGGGGTTTATTGCGAAAGAAATAGAGTTCGCGAAGAAAAACAGCTCACGCCAGATCAAGGCCACGATTCCCTCGCCAGCGTTGCTCGGTGAACGCATGTGGCATCCTGAAAAATCGAAGAAGGCGTATCCGAAGGTGGAAGATTTTGTTCGTGATTGCGTGCCGGTGCTGCGTCGCGAGCTGGAATTGATCAAAAAAGCCGGTGCCGACATCGTTCAGATCGATGACCCGCATCTTTGCCTGTTTGTTGATCCGGAAGTTCGCGCGAAATATCCGAATCCGGATGCCGCGGCAGATTTCTCGGTCGATATGGTTAACCAGGTTGTTGAAGGAACGACTGGCGTGAAATTGGCGGTGCATCTCTGCCGTCGCGCTGGTGCTCGTGTTCGCGGTGAAGCGCAATTCCAGGGCGGCTACGATCCGATTCTCGAGCAATTGAACCGATTGAAAGTCCATCATTTGACGATGGAATTCACAGCGCCGGGTGTCGGCGACATGGCGGTATTCAAGAAATTGCGTGAAGACATCGAAATCGGTCTCGGTTGTGTGAGTGTGGCTCCGGGGCAGATTGATTCGCCTGAGACCATCGCGGCGCGCGTGCGGCAGGCGGCGGAATTTCTCGATCCAGCGCGTATTACGTTAAATCCGGACTGCGGCTTTGCGCCGGGCTCCGGTGCGAAGGTCGACATTGACGAAGCGTATCAGAAGATCTGCAACGAAGTGGCGGCGGCGAAGATTCTCCGTGAAGAATTCGCTCGTTAAATTATTCCTGAGCCTGCTGGCGGGTGTTTTCGTCAGCGGGTGTTCAACGTTTCAGCGGGACTGGCGCGCGGCATCGAAGGAAGTGCCGCGTGATTCTATCGAAGGACCATGGGCGGGCACGTGGAAGAGTGATGCGAGTTCGCATTCCGATAAGCTCCGTTGTCTGCTGCGTAAAATCGGCGACGGCAAATACGAGGCGAGATTCCACGCGAAATATAAAAAGGTTCTAAGCTTCAAGTACACGGCGTTATTCGAAGGCGTGAATACCAACGAGGTGTTTTCGTTTTCGGGCAAGGCTGATTTAGGAACGCTGGCCGGCGGCGTTTATCACTACAAAGGGGAAATTTCTCCGAGGAGCTTCTTCGCGACCTATAACAGTAAGTACGACCACGGCACATTCACCCTGGAACGGCCGAAGCGGTGACTACTACATCCCCAGTTCGTTGCTGGCGGTTTGTTCCGGAAGGCGGAGCGGCGCTTGCGGCTGTGGCGGCACCGCATCAATCAAAAATCTGCCGAAGTGTCGATTCGCTAATCGACCGGACATGGAATCGGTCAGCGAATCGCGTTTCATCTGGCTCAGGGTTGGGAAGGTGATGCCTCCAAAATTCTCTTTCTGATAAGCGTCCATTGAGTAAAGGCTTTGTTCGGTGAAGTAAGTCGCCGAGAGCAGTGCCAGGCCGACGTAAACGACGCAGGTCATGCGAGCCATTCCCGTAAGCATTCCAAGGTAGTATTCCCATTTTCCGAAGCAGTCGCGGGTCACGAGTTTATTTCCGACCAGGCGCATGATGAGACCGAAGCAACTTTTAACGATTGCGGCGATGAACACGTACATAACGACGGACATGACGTTCTGGTTGACGTGAAGCCAGTTGGCGAGGCGTTCCGCCGGGCTTGCGTAGAATGTCCCGCAAATAAAAAAGATCGCGAGCCATTGGAGCAAATAGAGGAGTTCGCCTGAGATGCCATACCTGCGACCGCGGTGAACACCCCATCCGAGACCCGCAAGGGTAATCAGATCAAACCAATGAGTATCCAATTGGAGAAGTGCATAAGACCGGCCAAATTAAAATTTCGGACGGCAATTTCGGCAAGAATAATATGGTTTCTGGGATAAAATTGCCTTTTAATCCCGCCGTCCTGGATAAAAGTCCCGCAGATCACACATTGCACATGAAGATTCGATTATTGTGCCTCGGGTTATTTCTCTCGTTTGCCGTCGCGCTCCGCGCTGCCGAACCGGCCTCCTTTGCCGAGTGGCGCACGAAGTTGGAAACAGCGGCAACACACCCGCGCTTCAAGTCCGCGATGCTCGGCATCAAAGTGGAGTCGCTCGATACCGGCAAAGTTTTATTTGAGCAGAACGCCGACAAACTGTTGAAGCCGGCTTCCAACGGCAAGATGTACACCGCCGCGCTTGCTTTGGATCGACTCGGAGCAGATTACAAAATCCGGACTTCGTTTTACGCGGCAGAGCCCATTGATAAGTCCGGCGCGATAAAAGGCGATTTGATTGTTTATGGACGCGGCGACCCGTCGTTTTCGCACCGCTTCAACGACGGTGATTACAATAAAGCCCTGGAGCAATTGGCTGACGCGGTGGTGAAGGCTGGAATTAAGAGCATCAAAGGCGACTTGGTGGGTGATGAAAGTTTCTTCCGCGGTTCACGGTTCGGTGTCGGGTGGAGCATCGACGACATGCAACAATATTACGGCGCAGAAGCTTCGGCGCTGACCCTGCAGGAAAATGCCGTGGACCTGATCATCAAGCCCGCTGCCAAAGTTGGTGATCCATTGCAAATTCTCACGAAACCGGAAACGACCTATCTGACTTTCGACAATCGCACGAAGACCGTTGATAAAGAAGGCAAGCGCGGCATCGACATCTATCGACCGGTCGACAGCAACACCGTTTACGTGTGGGGCACTTTGCCCGTCGGTGGCAACAGCTATGATGACGCTGTCGCGGTTTACGATGCTCCACGATGGTTCGTTACGATGCTCCGCCAGGCGCTTATCAAGCGCGGTGTGAAAGTTGCAGGGAAGGTGAAAACGTTAAACTGGATCGACCGGGATCGTGCGCCATTCGATGCGGCAAAATTTACTGAGGTTGCTTTCACCGAATCACGGCCCATGGCGGAACTTGTTAAGAACATGATGAAGCCTTCGCAGAATTTGTATGCGCATTTGCTGTTGCTGCAGGTTGCGGAAAAAGTTCGCACAGATGAAACGCGAAAAATGAACTCGGACGACCTCGGCCTGGCTGAGTTGAAAAAGTTTTGTGCGGAAGCCGGAATCGAAAAAGGAGCGGTCTTGATGGAAGAGGGCTCGGGGCTTTCGCGTGGCTGTCTCGTGAAACCATCAGCTTCTCTGCAATTGTTGAAGTACATGAGCAAACACCGATTCGCAAAGGAGTTTGATCAATCGCTGCCAATCGCAGGTGTGGACGGCACGTTACGCAACCGTTTCAAGGGAACCGCGGCTGAGAAAAATCTCCACGCCAAAACGGGAACGATCCGGTATGTGAATTCGATCTCAGGCTACGTAACGAGCAAAGCCGGGGAGAACCTTGTGTTTTCCATCATGTTGAATGCGTACTCCGGTGGCGATGGCCGGCTGCATACCGATGCGATTGCGGCTTCCCTGGCGGATCTCGCGGCACGATCTGAATAACAGGTCACGGTTTAGCTGCCAGTAGTTTCCAGACACGCAATGCCTCGGTCGCGCCCCATGCCTGGGCGTCGCAGCCGCGTTGCGTATGCGGCGCATCTCCATCAACTATCTCCGGGATATGGCCGATGCATCCTTCTTCCAGCAAGCGCTCCATGCTGCCGAGGTAGGCTCTCGCGGCGGCAACCGCGGCCGGAGAAAAGTCCCACGCGTGCGCCAGCGCTTCGCAGAACGTGGGGAAAGTCCATGTCCAACCCGTTCCATTGTGATACGCGGGTTTCCGTTGCGTGTCTTCGTCACCGGCGTAGTGCCCGGCATAAGGCTCTGATGGATTGTTCAACAGGCGCCCGTTAGCTCCATAAATCGGGAGCGGAGGCGACACTGGAAGCGGGGCAAGGGAGCGCAAGGCCCCGGGTATTACCAAATAGGACGCGGCCGCATCGACGCATCGACGAGCTTTGTCGCCGCTCACAAATCCAAACGCCACGGCGAGCAGGTAATTACTTCGCAACGCATTGTCGACCGTCGCTTCAGCAGCTGGCTTCCACGGCGATGCGACGAGAAGGTCGGCAAAGTAACCGCGATCTTCGAGCCAGAAAAATTTTTGCAAGGATTGTTCCGCACGTTGGGCCAACTCACCCCATGGTTCGCGATGTGGTGCCACACCGAGTTTTTCGAGCTGGCGCAACAGCCGAACCCATAAAACCTGAATTTCAATCGGGTAACCTTCGCGCGGCGTGCCGGCAGGATGATTTGTGTCCATCCAGGTGAAGTGGCTGGGACTCCAAATCAGTGCAGATGCTGCGTCCATCCGGATGCCATTCGGCGTGCCGATGGCATAACCAATCGCGATTTCGCGAAGGACATCGGTGATCGTGCGGCGGTCATCAACGGCCATCTGATATAAATTCTCGCGAACCAGCTGCGCAGCGTCTTCGCACACGATTCCGTACCAGAGAGGAGCATCGGACGTATCACGGTTTGAAGCATTGTCGCCGTGTATGGTATTGGGCATCGTGCCGTTCTCGACGAACCGTCCGAAGTTGATCAACAACTCCGTGACGTCGCCAATCATGCCCGCGGACAATAACCCCCGTGCGGCAATCATTGTGTCGCGGCCCCAGTCCAGGAACCATGGGTAGCCGGCAATAACGGTTTTTCCGGCGCCCCGTCGGACGACGAAACTACGCGCGGCAATCGCCAGCCGGCGGCCAAAGGAATCGTCGCTGCTCACTCCCGCGCGGTCTGCGGCGCGTTTGTTGAGCACCGGGCAACTGACAAAGTGTTCGTCGATGACTTCAACACTCGGATCTGTTGAATCGGCGCAGACAACAATCGTCACTGGCTTTTCACGCCAGAGCGGGACATCAAACCAACCCGGGCTAAACGCGTCACCGGCGCCGACCTGCCCGCGCGTTTGTTCTACGGGATGTGGAATGTTTTGCGACCACTCGCCCTCATGGTGGTAATAACCGATGTCCGTGAAGACGCGCACCCCACGGTCTTCCGCAGGTGTAAATTCAAAGCCCGCACGGTCGTTCAAGGCCCGGCTGTTCGAAGAGAAATGATGATCCGCTCCGCCATTGCGATGCGTCTCCGTGTGAAAGTTTCGATCTTCGATATCAAAGCGAATCGTCAAACGGACCTCGCGACTTTTGTCGGGAATATTACGGCCGAGTTGCAGTCGGAACACGGTCGTATTCCGTCCTTCGAGCATGTCTGCCGTCAGTTGGATCGGCACCTTCTGCTGGCTCCCGGCGCGGACGAGAAAATTCCAGACCGCGGGCGGACCCGGCTGAACCGACACGAGGTTCTGCAAATCGAGCGGAACGATGAACCCATCAATGTTCACCCAAACTCGCATCCGCTTGACGAAGATATGGCGATCGACCGGAAAACTCGGATGAAGATTGGCACCGAGAACACAATCGTATTTAGACGTCACGCGGCCAGGATCGATGCACATGCGGGCCATTCCGCCGGTGCCGTTCGTCAGAAGCACAAGTGAATCGCCGTCGGCGTTTTCCGGGCGCATGATGCGGTCGGGGAAACCGGCATGCCGCGACAGAAAACGAATCGGCGCCTCGACGTGTGGCGTTGTGACGGTATAACGCTCCAACGCGAGCGTCGCATCCGTGCTGGTATCGAGCGGTTGCGGTGTGAAACAGGCGATAAACCTGTCGTTCACCTGGATAGATTCGACGTGCTGTTGCAGCTTTTCGCCTTCTATTTTCAGCGTCGCACGGAATGGGGCGGTGTCTTCGATCAATAGCCAATGGTCGGGCGGTATCGGTGTGATACGCCGCTGGTCGAGCAGCGTCCAGACTGCGACACGTGAATACCCTGTCTCCGCCGTGGTGAGCGAACGGATCAAATCGGTTTGCGGCGTGTTGGCGTCGAGATAGGAAATGGCACCCAGGAATTTCTTCGGGCTTTGGGCAACGCGCGCCGCAAGATCCCTCCATGAATAAACACCGATCTTTTCCGGAGGTAGAATTTTGCTGAGGGCGGAGATTGCCCATGCGGCCTGGGCCCGAACGCGGCGATATTCGTCTCCACAAAGACCGCGCGGTTTTTCGCTGGACGCAAGGCAATGCGCGGCGCCCGGCGCGAGGATAAAACTCACTGTGCCGTCTGCGACCGAAATGTCGCAAGGCGGCTGTCCCAGCAGATCGATTTTCGGTGCACCGAATGCCTTGAACTCATCTTCCGGTAAGGCGAATCGCTGGGCCCGCTCAAGGTCCGTATTCACGAGCACCAGCACCGTATCAAGGCCTTCTGACGAATCGCGGCGCAAACCGTAAACACTCGATTCCGCCGGACTGAGCCGGACGAGTTTCGCGTTATCAAAGAAACAGGGATGATCTTTGAGGAGTTCGTTTAATTGAGCGAGTTCCGGAATGATATTCTTGTTCGCACCCCAATTCATTCCACGGCTCTGGTGCACTTCAATCTTTTCGTCGGCAAGCCACTCAACGCCACATGTAAAACCAAATCCACCGCAGACACTCGTCAGGCCGCAAAGCCGATTGCGGAGCAACGACCACGCCCGCCCCTTTTTTGCGAGCCGATCGTTATCGTGAGTCTCGCTGTAATGCACGTAAACTCCGACCCGTTCGCTCTGTCGAAGCGCATAATCCAAATACCATTGCACTTCGCGTCCGGAGTAATTCTGGAACAACTCGGAGTAAGCCCATTGCATTCCGCCATCCGTGAGGAGATTTTCCGTCGCTTCCCACGCTCCGCCCAATCCTTCCAGTAAGAAAATCGTCTCGGGAAACTCCTGTCGCACACGTGCCTCGATGTATTGCCACACCGGAACGGGAACCTTGTATCCGGCGTCGCAGCGAAAACCATCTACCCCGCGGCGGCACCAGGTGAGAAAGGCGTCGGCGAAATGTTCCCAAAGACCGGTGAAGTTTGGATTCAGTTCAACGAGATCGGCCCAGATGTTCCCCCATGCGCCCGGTGACGCGAAGCTGCCATCGTGTTCACGAAGAAACCACTCCGGATGCGTTTCAAAAAGAGTTGATCCCCAGCCCGTGTGATTGATGACGACATCGAGGAAAACTTTTCCGCCCCGTTGATGCGTCTCGTAGGCAAGTTCACGAAACTGGTCTTCTGCATTCGTCCGTTTGTCGAAGTCGACGAGGGCAGGATCAATGGCGACCAAATCCTGACACGCATATGGACTGCCGAAGCGTCCCATGCGCGCCATCGTCGTTGGCGTCGGATTAACAGGTAAAAGATGGAGAATCTTGCAACCGAGTGTGCCGATGATATGCGGCAACTCTTTCTTTAAATCTCGCAACTTGCCCGAAGCAGGGATCACGGTGAAGCCCAGCTGATCCAGTTCGCGCATCTTCCCTTCAAGAACATCGTCACGCGTGCTGCGCGCGGTCTTGGAGGCGCCAAACATGCGGGTGAACGCGCAGTAGATCGTGTTGCCGGTGCGATAGGCATCCGGATGCACGGAAATGCCGGCGTCCGGTCCATCCGGCCATATCTGGCGGCCGAGCGGGTCAACGAGATAAGCTTTGGCGCGAAAGTAACCGACTTCAGTTACCGGCAATGTAATTGTCCATGCCCCGTCGTTCTCGCGTTCCATCGGGACGTCGTGCCAGAACGCGACGGACATGGGACGCTTTCCCGCGTAGGACGAGATAATTTCCTCCCGTGTGGCAGCTGCTTTGCCGAGGTTCGTTCGCAACAACGCGCGGCAGCCGGGGATCAGGTTGCTGTCGGTTCGACGCAACGAAAACGAAACGGTATCGCCGACGAAACGCAACATGCGTTCGCCGGGCGCGGGAGTCATGGCCGGTTTGTCCATTCAAAGACCGTGTGGTCGCTGTCTTACATCTCCCAATTCTCGGTGAAATTCAACAGGGGAAAACTGAACACCAGCGTCGGGAGTTCTGCCGTGGCAACGCGCCGTTCGTTTAGAGCCTGGAAAATCGTTCGCCGCAGCCGATTTTAGTTATGTCCTGGCTGCCGCCACTTACCAACATTCTCGTTGTTGGTCATTAAGGCTCGTCGCTCTGGCATATTCCTGCTCAAGTTGGTCGTTCGTAAAAATAAAGTATTCCCTTCTTTACAGACTGGTATTTCTTCTCTACCGTCCGCCGCGTCTTTCGTGCTTCAGACCGACTTACGGGCCATAAATAAGTAGGGCAGGGCGGACAGACAACCAAGTATCGTGTCCAGCTATGCCAACTTTTCATAGAATTCGTGGGCAGATGTGATTCGGTATCGTCAGCGCGCCCTTTTAGAATAGCTAGTCGTTGGTAATAACGTGTCTATTGGGTTCGCTCGTCTTTCAATTGCTGCTGTGGTGCTAGTTCGCATTCTTCAGGCATTGTCATTGGTTGGCGGTTTATGAATCTTATGATCACTAAAAAGCTTGCAGGAATGGTGTGCCTGGTTGTTGCGATTTGCGCCTTGACGTCTGTATCATCCAGAGCGCAGAGCTATAACATCGCTGATCTAGGGGCTCTCCTAGGTACCAACAGTTTTGCATATGGTATAAACAACAACGGGCAGGTCGTTGGATATTGGACAGGCACTAATGGAGCACATGCGTTTTTGTACAGTGCGGGCGCTGTGACGGACTTAGGTGGTCTTGGCGGCGTGAACCAGTACGCATTAAGTATCAACTCGTCTGGCCAAATTGTCGGGTTTGGGGCCGCTACCAATGGTATGCGGGCCTTCCTATACAAGAACGGATCGCTCACGAACCTCGGAACACTCGGTGGCCTGAACAGTTATGCATATGGCATCAACGATAGTGGGCAGATTGTTGGATATATTGACACGACGAACGGAGCACGTGCTTATTTTTATAGTACTAACGGTACTACGGAGGTTGGTACTCTTGGCGGGACGAATAGTTATGCATTTGGTGTGAACAATTCCAACACGGTTGTTGGATCGTCTTGGACCGCAGCTTCCCTTACGCATGCTTTTATCTGGCAAGGCGGTGGGCTCACAAATCTGAATGCAATGATTTCAACAAATTCGGGTTGGGTGTTGAATGACGCGCGCGGTATCAACAACAGTGGCAAAATTGTAGGGTGGGGTGTCACCAATGGCCTGGAACAAGCCTTTCTCTTTAGTGCCGGGCAAATTACAAGAATCGGTTTATTGCCGGGAGCCGTGAACAGTTTTGCTTTCAGTATTAATAATTCAAATCAAGTGGTAGGGGCGTCAACATTGAGCAATTCAACAAGCAGACCATTTCTGTGGTACAACGGCACATTGACTGATTTGAATGATTTATTGCCAGCCGGATTTAATTGGGATTTGCGAGAAGCGCGTGGGATTAACGACAAAGGGCAAATTGTGGGGTGGGGGATCACAAATGGCCAGGAGCACGCATTCATTCTCTGTCCCAACACTGCGCCGTCAGTCGTGCTAACCAATCCAGCAAACAATGCTGTGTTTTCCACCCTGTCCTCTATTACACTCAAAGCGAGTGCGTCGGATCCGGATGGCAGCGTTTCCAAGGTAGAGTTCTTTCGCAGCTCCATAAAGCTGGGTGAATCGGCCGTTAGTCCTTACGAGATCACATGGAGCGGGGTTGGCCCCGGAGTATATACGTTAAAGGCATCGGCGACTGACAATTCGGGAGCCACCAACGTTTCCTCAGCGATAAATATCATTGTAGCGACGCCTCCCACGATCACCACGCAGCCGCAGAACCAAAAGATTGCGACCGGCAGCAACGTGACGTTTACCGTTGTTGTCAGCGGCGACTCACCGATCAGTTATCAATGGCAATTCAACGGAGGAGATATCTCCGGCGCGACGGATTCTTCTTATACCATCTCCAACGTTCAAACAATCCAGGGCGGCGCATATTCCACAGTCGCCACCAATATTGCAGGAACGGTTACGAGTTCCTCTGCGCTTTTGACGGTTACGATCGACTCCAGAAATATCGGCAAAGGTGACTGGATTTATTTTCTTTCTGACGCAACCAACCGCCTTGGGCAAAACGTACAAACGGTTACTAATCTCCAAAGTCTGATGAATTTTGAGCGAGTGCAGGGAATGCAGTACCTGATTGTTAAGTGTGGTGACGGTGGTACGATCTGGAACCAGTTTGACTCAAATTTGATATACCACGCTCACGTCGCTGGATTGAAAATCCTTGGCTACGGCCGCGTTTACGGAACGAACATCGCCGGGGAGATCGCCGTTGCTACAAATGCTCTCGGACTTGGCGCAGACGGTTTTGTTATTGATGCCGAAATCGAATACGAAAGTCAGAACCTTACGAACAATGCTGCAGTAGCGGCGCAATATTGCCAGGGGATTCGCTCCGCCTATCCGGACGCATTCGTTGCTTACGCTCCATTTGTTTATATTAGCCAGCACTCCTCGTTCCCGTACGTGGCGTTCGGGACCAATTGCGACGCCGTGATGCCTCAGTGCTATTGGAAGTCTTTTGGCGTGACGGCGTCCAACATGGTTATGCAATTGAACACTGAATGGAAAAACTGGCACAATTCATTAACAGGCGCTTCGACTAACGCTATCAAACCAATTTCGCCAGTAGGGCAGGGCTGGAGTCTGTCATCCTCAAATATCACCACGGGCGCTGAAATCGCAGAATTCATTAACGGCCTGAAGACGACGACCAATGCAGCGACCGCAGGCGGTTATAAAGGTGTCAGCTTCTGGCGTGCTGATCTGCACACACAAGACATGTGGGACCGATTGGGATCAACGGCTATTGGCAATCCGAACGGCGCCCCACTCATCGTTAGCCAACCGCAGAGTCAGACGGTCACTAACGGTACGGCTGCGCTTTTGACTGTCACAGCCAGTGGTGCAGCTATCCTCAACTATCAATGGAGATTAAACGGTGTAAGTATTCCAGGTGCTACGACGAGCTCCTATTCGATCGCCGCCGCTCAATCAACAAACGTAGGCGTGTATTCGATCGTCGTCAGTAATGCTGTCGGTGCCGCGTTAAGCGCTGATGCGGTTGTTTCAATTGTTGGCTATCCGCTTTGGATCGAAACGTTCGAGTCCGGTCTTGGCAATTGGGCAACAGCGGGTGCGAGTGACTTAATCAACTCAACTACAAACCACACCGCTGGAGGCACAAACAGCGCCCGCGTTTCCAATAGCGGCAACAGAATGTATCGAAACCTCGATGCCGAAATTGAAGGGAACACGAAGCTCACGTTTTGGTTATATGATAGCACCCAAACAAGAGAGTATGGTGAGGTTCGCGCTTATACTGGCAATGGATTCGGAGGAGCTGCAGGCATACAGCAGATTCTGGCCATTGGACGTTATAATTCGTCGTTCGGCACTGGAACGGGAACACTGACTAACGAAACCGTCGACAGTACCAAATATCAGGCGCGAGTTTATGCCGGAGCAAATTCTGGCTGGCTCAATTTGAACAACGCCGGAGCGCCAGCTCGAGCCGTCGGATGGCACAAGTTCGAAATTGAACGGCTTTCAGACGGGACAACTATCAAATTCTATGTCGACGGTATCCTTGGTCGCACCATTACTGCCGCGACTGCTGCGACTTGGGATTCGGTAACGATTGGTTCAATCGGATCCGGCACCACGTCAGGAGATGCTTGGTTCGACGATATTTCTCCCCAAATTGTAGGAGTTCCTGTCATTTCAACGCAGCCAAGCAATTTCACGGTGTTCGCCGGGACGAACGTAACGTTTAGCGTATCGGCATCGGGAAATATAATGGGTTATCAATGGCGCTTGAATGGCGTCAACATTCCGGGTGCAACAAGCTCATCTCTGACGGTGACCAACGTTCAATCACCCAATGTTGGCGATTATACGGTTGTGATTGCAAATCCGGTTGGCGCCACTATTAGCTCGGCTGCTTCATTGGCCGTATTGTATCCGCCAACAATCATTACACAACCGACCAATCAAACCGTCGCATCGGGAACCACGGTGACGTTGACAGGCGTTGCGGGCGGGCCGGGCCCATTTACGTACCAATGGAAAAAGGACGGCGTCGTGCTGACAAACGGCATCAACATTTCCGGTGCTCTCAGCGGCCATCTTATCATTAGCAACGCGACACCGACGATTGAGGGCTCCTATGTGGTTACCGTTTCCAATCCAGCGGGAAGCATTACGAGTGAGACAGCAATGATAACTGTTGATGGGTCAGTCGTTTTTGCGGACAACTTCGAAGGTGGCCTCACGAACTGGTTCGTCGTTCCAGGAGCTACCTCTCTGGCTTTGGCAGTTAATGAGGTCAATCCCGTAACTGGATTCAGAACGGCTTTCGAAACCAATAGTCTCACGAAAATGTATCATAACATCGGATCGGAAATATCTGGCCGCAGTCGCGCTACCTTCTGGATTCATGACGCGAATAATGGAGAGACAACGACACGTTCATTTGGCGAAGTACGCAGCTTTACCGGCACGGGCTTCGGCAACGGGACTCTCGAACAGGTTTTAGCAATCGGAAATTATACAGTCCCCTTCGATGTTAATTCAGGATCTTTAACGGGCGAAGTGGCTGATCCAGGACGATATCAGGCGCGCGTTCTTTTTGGTACAAACAGCGGCTGGTTTAATTTGAATTCGCCGTCCGCGCCGGGCCGAAGCGCAGGCTGGCATAAATTCTCAATCGAAAAGTCCGCAGACGGCGCGTCGGCGCACTTTTTTGTCGATGGACAATTCGGCAGAACGATCAGTGGTGTCACTGGCGCATCATGGGATGTTGTGGAGATCGGCTCGGCTGGCATTGGCGTAGGGGTCGACGAGGCGGTCTGGTTTGACGATGTAAAAGTTGAGACCCTCACGAACGTGATCACAATGCAACCCGCCAGCTTGACGGTTGTTACTGGTGCGACTGCCGTATTCAGTGTCGGCGCGACGGGGGCAAACATCACATATCAGTGGCGCAAAAACGGCGCAGTCATCGCTGGTGCTACTCAATCATCTTACGCGATCACTAACGCAAACGTTTCAAATCAAAGCGCCTATTCGGTTCTTGTTACAACGGTGGCCGATCGCGAATACAGCGCGCTCGCAGAGCTCGTTGTGGTGCAATTGCCCACAATCTCTGTCCATCCGCTGAGTCAGGCAATTGGAGTCGGAACAAATGTGGCTTTTTCCGTTACGGCGTCCGGTCGAAACATCTCCTATCAATGGAAAAAGAACGGAACAATTATTTCGAATGGATATCGAATCGATGGCGCAACAGCTAGTGCCTTAACGATTCTGGGCGCATCGCATGCAGACGATGCAGTGTATAGCGTTGTTGTGTCCAACATTGCAGGTTCGGTCACCAGTTCTCCCGCAACACTCACGGTGGTCGATTTGCCTTCAATTACGGTTCAACCGTCAAACCAGGTAGTAGGGGTGGGTTCGAATGCAGTTTTTTCCGTCGCCGCTACTGGCACTGCTCCGTTGGTTTACCAATGGAAAAAAAACGGGGCGCCTGTGACGGACAGTGGCCGCGTATTTGGCTCCGCAACGGCCGCGCTCACGATTACTGGTGCGTCGCCATCAGACATTGCAAGCTACTGTGTCTCAGTATCAAACCAATTGGCCACGGTGACCAGCTCGGTTGCGACCCTCTCCGTCCTCACGGCGCCGACGATCATCACTCAACCGATATCGCATGTGATTTGTCCAGGAGCAGCCGCTACGTTTACGGTGAACGCAGGCGGAAATCAGCTGATATATCAGTGGAAGAAAAATGGAATTAGCCTTACCAACAACACACATGTTGTTGGCGCTACGGCCGCTTCTCTCCTTATAACAAATGCATCGCAGCTTGATGTTGGGACCTACTTGGTAACCGTTTCGAATATTGCAGGTGCCGCTGCAAGCACCGCTGTAGACCTCAGTTTGTCCAACGCCGTTTTTGTAGATTTGGACATTGACTCCGATAACAATAACGCGTTTGGCACACCCGATAGAACCGGCCATGAGGAAGAGATCGAAGATTCTGTACTGAGCACAGGGAAACTTATCGTAGTTAACAATGGAGACGCTAATGGAAATAATGTTCCGGATTTTGCGGATGGATTCAATGGCTATGGCAGCGGTGCTACGAACCTCCACGTTAATTTTGTTCCATTGATTTTGCATTTGTCGCTCGAGGATGTGTCTGGCACCAAAGTGCGTTTCAATTATTCAGCGTCGAGTCCAACGTCTCTTACAAATAATGGAACTGGAGGCAGTTATTTGGCTGCGCCAGGGCGTCTCCGCCTCTGGAAGAAAGACGGCACAGTGCCGCGAACCGTGGACACTGATTATGTGGTGCCGGGCATTGACTATAGTCCCACTAACTTTGGCATCGATCGCCTGCACCCGGTCGCAATTCTATACGTAGAAGGAATCGATCAGAGTTCGACAAACGGAGATGAAATCAGGGTGGACGTCACTTTCGATAATGCTTCCGCCTGTGCTCAATCGGACCTTGTTCGCGTGACCGTCGACTTCGACAGTGACGGAGATAGCCTCGTAGACAGCCTCGAGCAGACTCTGGGGACCAATCCTGTGAAGCCTGACACAGATGGCGACGGGCGTAGCGACGCTGAAGAGCTGCAAGACGCAACGGATCCTCTGTCAAATGCGAGCGTGGTTCGACGCATGTTGACTGCATGGAAATTCCCACCCGTTACCAACGCGGTGATGTTTGGTCGAACAGAGGACGGGCAGGAGCCTACCTCTACTGTTAACGTCTGGCAATCTATCGGGAGTTGGGACAATTACGCTGCTGATCTGCAGATTCCACGCAATCCTTCCCCTGATCAAATCGGCCTTTCATACAACCGTTTTAAGAGCCCAACCAGACCTAATCTGACGCCCAACCGCGGCAGTTTGAGTATGTGGTTCCAGCCAAATTGGCAGTCGTCAAATGCCGTTGTCGCCGGGACGAACCAGCTGCGTTATTCACTGCTGAATTTAAGTCAAACAGGCAACTCCGAAACCAACGAATTGCCCGGCGCATACTGGGGCCTCGAAGTAAATGGAAACGGAACAGCTATCACGTTTTGCACGGCCCGAGCAACGAATGACTCACAGAAAATGCAGTGGCTTACTACGAATATAAATTGGTTAAGAAGAATTACCGACAAAACAAACGCCTGGCACCATATCGCCCTTAGCTATTCCGAGACCAACATAGCATTGTACATCGACGGGGCTATCGCCGGTGTTACCAACTCAACAGAACTGGGCTCCTGGCCCGGCACCAATTTGCCTTCCAATCCTTGGCGTATATGGATCGGTGGCCGGTTAAACGAATCGTTGGCCAATGGCAGTTATGATTGTATCGAAACATTTAACTATCCAATGACGACGGAGGAAGTCGTAGACAAATACCATTCCGTTGCCGATCTGGACAGTGATGGCGATGGAGTTTCCGATCTTGAAGAGCTGAGGAGGGGGTTAAACATACATAATCCGGATTCGGATGGAGATAACTTGCCGGATGGATGGGAAGTGCGATTTGGCCGCGACTTTGCTCAAGGTGGGAACTGGCTTGACCCACTCGTTGGGTCCGCAGGGGAAGATCCCGATGGTGATGAGCGAGATAATTTGCACGAATACCTTTTTGGCACTAATCCACTAGTCAATGACCAGCCCTTGTCTGACTTGCCACCATATGACGTCGTTGGAACGACGAACGATCGAAGCCAGCTGATTAATATTGATTTTACAACCACGAATAAAAGCGTGGGCCCGCGTGGGCCGGCTGCTGCTGGCATTGACGGTTCTGATCTTTGGACGGTCATTCCGGCGGCAGGTGATTACCATGGATTGGCCGATGCCTCTGGTTCAATAATTCCTAACGCGTGGCTGATTGCGGCATACACGCCAATCAACCTGACATTTCACGGAAGTTGTTGGGAAACAAATCTGATAAACGAAACACAGGGCGAGCTGAGTTGTGAAGAACATGCGTATCCGTGCGCCATCCTACAAAGCTTGATATCACCTGGTGTCGGCACACCGCAGGATTCGCTAGTTACGACTGACGACCCGGACGTCATCGGCGTGGTAGTCGGTCCCGACGACTATCCCCCAGACTATTGGCCTCCGCCTAATCCGCCAGGGGGCGGACCTTCGGGACCTCCAAGGTGGCCGGAGCCCGAAAAGCCAGTTGTACATCCGCCTTTCCGACCTCCCCCACGGCCTCGACCAGCCGAATGTACAAACGAAATCTGTGTCACGATTGGCCAGACCGTACAGATGGCCGCGATTGAAGAATCGCCGTGGTCGAGCCCTGACTATCAACAATTTGCTGTCAACGCTGCTGGTTTCGACAATTCGGGTAGCCTACCAGGGCTTCCGAACACCATTTCGACGAACGCGATGTTCTCCGATTTCGCGTTCTGCAGTCAGGACACAAGGTTTAATGAACGCATTGATCACGAAGTATGCGGATACACGGATGTTGACCGGTATTACGCCCGTGCCGAGATCGATATTCAGAATTTGCCGGGCAAGCATTACCGTTTGTATTTATATTGCAGCCCCAATTTCAGCAGTAACGATGTTCCGCTTGAGGCGTCGCGCCCACAAACGATTGTAATCAATCCTCTCGCCGTCGTTAAGACCAATGGACTGGTGTTTAAGGGCGGTCACGCCATAACGGTTCCTCCGCAAGGGTCCAGGCTATCGCGCTTTATTGCCAACGCAAATTATGCCGTCACGAACGTTGATACACTGAATGGGCATATCCTGTTGTACTGGAAGTACAAAAACGCAGCAATTAACGGACTCCAGCTTGTGGAGCTGCGACCATTGGTTCGGCCTGTGGTCACAGGTACCAATGTTTTCGCTGGTGCTATGTTGCAATGGAAGGTCGTGCCCACGGCTTTGGAGTACGAAGTATATCGCCGCGGCACGAATGACACAGCCTTTTCCAAAATTGCGACAACGAAACTTTGCTACTATCACGATACAGAAGTCGCACCTCTGCCCAATACCGCTACGAAGACGTATACCTACTGGGTTCGCGCTAAAAATGAGGTGTATACCTCTGATGCCGCCCCGATTGACGTGGCAGTTTCGGCCCCGGTCGTTAACGAGTCCTTCAACTATCCTCCAGTCCTCAACTACATTCGACCGCTGGTGCAAGCCTATACTCGAATGCCGTTTACTTTCGGATCTCCGAAAATTCAAGGCGCTGCCGATGCGTACGACTACGAACGCGTCCCGCTCCGCTTTCTGGTGACAGAGATTCTCGGTGGCACGGTGAGGTGGACTGAACGTACCGGCACGAATGAGCTAACAATAGACCTCACAAACGACCAACTTCAGCAGGAGCTTACTAACGGCACACGAAGAATTATTGGACCCACCGTGACCGTTACCTGGACCCCGCCGGATAACGCCCATGGAGATGTTCCGTTATTGAAAGTGCGTGCCTTCGATGGATCGAGCATGTCATTCAATGCCGCTATTGTGTCGGTGAATGTAAAACCGCAGTCAATGTTACTGTGGTGGGGAAATTATTCTTATGGGATGTCGGGCGGAGGCCAACCTTCGATGGTACCTACGCAACTCAATGATCAGTTCACGATAAACCCGGACCCACGTAGCTGGTTTTCATATCGTTCGTCTTTCGGCGCCATCAGTGTTGACGCGTTTGATAAATCTTTTTACACGAAGGTACCTGCCCCGGTGGCTCTCAATTTCGACGCGATTTCATTGGCACAAGGGGGGACGAATCTGCCCATTGTGAATGGAACACTACGCAATGTTGTGACGTTGGCTGGAACAACAAAGCTTGCGGCGCCTTGGGGAAACCGGCTCGCGTTAACGGCAGATGGCAGCGTTTGGGTCTGGGGTATCGGAACCGCTGGACAGATCGGCGACGGACTGGAGCAATCTCCTGACGAAGTTAACACCAATCTAATTCCTTGGTCTGCCACCCGTGAACAGCCCTTCGTTAGTCGGGTGAACGGAATATCAGACGGCGTCAGCATCGCAAGCGATGGATTCTATTCATTAGTCGCAAAAACCGACGGTACGGTTTGGGGATGGGGCGCATCGTCCGTCGACGATCACGACAATGTTTTCTGGAACCCGGGCGGCTGGTCAGTCAGTCCGCTCCCTGAAGTCAAAACCAAAACTTATTCCGGGGTGACATATTCAATGAGCGACTGGGACATCGGCCGCGCTGGGCGATTGAACAGCCGGAACGTGTTTTCAGGAATGAATACGCCGGTCCAAATCCCGGGTTTGAAAAACATTGTACAGGTTGCAGCGGCCACGACTTTTTGTGCTGCGCTATCCGCAGACGGAGACGTATATCGCTGGGGTTTCTGGGATGATTCGTCCCACGGGCCGACGAGCGGTCCCGTCCGCGTCGCAATTGATGAGCGTGTGACACAAATAGCCGCCACGGAGGCCTCTTGGGGAGGCTATGGTATCGCGTTAACAAAGAACGGTCATGTTTACGAATGGACCGACGACGGTTTTTCGGCTGTGCGCATACCACAGCTGGAAGGTGTCACACAAATCGCCGCCAGCTTTGATTGTCGCCTCGCGCTGCTTGATACGGGCAAAGTGGTTCAATGGGGGCGGTTGGGTAGCACAGGCGGATACTTCGAGACTGGTGGCAATGTAAGAACCTGGTACTGGCCGGGCGTCATCTTTCCGGGCTACCACACGATCGAGGGGTTAACCAATGTCGTATCCGTCAGTGCCAGTTATGGTTCGGCGTTTGCGGTCGACGCAAACCATCGTCTTTGGGGTTGGGGTGTTGATACGTACGGAATCTTCGGGTCAGATTTCAAACCTGAAATCGTCTACAAATGGGGCTCGGTGATCCAAGGCTGGATCCCCTCACGCATTTTCAATACACCAATCAGACTTGGGAACGTCAAAGATGTCGAAATCGCGGCGACATTCGACATGAATGCTTATGCGGCAGCTGTCGCGAACGATGTAGTCCAGAATTTATCCGTCCGTCCGGCCGATCAATCCGCTATTCTTAACTGGGACTTCTATCCCGGTGTTAATCAATACCAAATTAAAAGGTCAGACCAGGCCAACGGCCAGTATGGTTGGATAGCAAATGTTTCGCAGCAGCCTTTAAATCGCCAGTCTTACGTTGATAGTTCTCTTCTGAACGGACCTATTATTACAAGGTTTCGATGACGATAAATGGTGAAGAGCGCGACTCAGATCCAGTTCGTGTGACTCCCGAAGCTCCGCCGCAAATGCCCACAGGGCTGACGTCTATCAGTAAAAGCCGACAGATCCAGTTGACATGGCTGATTCAGACCAATGTTACGGCGTATCATCTGTACCGAAGCGAGGCTTCCGCAACGAACGGGTTTGTAAAGCTGATCGGAATCGAAAACCAGATCCGAGTCGCTGGCGAAACAAACAAGCACACGGACAGCATCCTGACGCCTCGCAAACCATATTGGTACAAAGTTCAGGCAATTAATAGCGCTGGGGCGAGCGAGTTCTCCCAAGTTGTCTCCAACGAGCCTGGTGAGAGCGACTCACCGCCTGCTCCGACTGGCATTACTAATTTCACTTCACCCAATTCTGTCGTGCTGACGTGGGAGGCCAATACGAACGTCCCATACGTATACGTCATACGAAAAGCTCTTCTGCCATCGGGACAGACAAACTGCACCGACCTCCAGTGGCAATTCGTCGGCTGGACGCTTAACTCAACCTACGAAGTAAAGAACCTCAGGTCGCACCGGTTGTATGCATTTTCAGTGTCAACGATCGACGATTCCGGCGAAGGCCCTATGTCGGCCTGCCAGTTCGGGCAGCCCGGCGGCGTATTTGGAACTTTACCGGAATTGACGCTTCTTGCAACGAACGCAGTTAACGGCAGCATTTACATTAAGTGGCGGTCCGATGCGTGGTCATACGTAGTGCAAATCGCAACTAATCAAAACGGCGTTTTGATATGTGGCCTAACAAACATGACGGTATGGCCGGATGACGATGGCGTTGCTGAAATCTGGCTGACCGGCGATGAAATACGGTCGGGTAATTATGACATAAAAATCTTACGAGTTATCGATACGGGTGCGGAGTTGTCGGCCGGAGCGACAAACCTGATCCTCACCGTGACTGGCGGTCCTTCCGCCGTAGTGCCGAAGCCGCTGAAAATCGTGCCTGCGGACAACAAACTCATAGTCTCGTGGTGGGGAGATACACGACAGGATGCTCTCGATTCGCAGTCGGCGTATCAGGACTGGCGCTTCATCGTTTTGAAAAAAGAAGTCGGCGGTGCTGCAACGGCTGCTTTTCCGTGTGACGATTTCAATTATGAAGCCGACGGCAGCGGATTGTGGTACTCGGACACAAACGTGATTAATGGGCACTCCTATCTCTATCGCCTCGTCGGAATCAACCCTTCGCTCGATGTTTTCCAACAGGATTATATCAGCGGCTCGACTTCCAATTACGCGATACCAGCGCCCTTCTTCCCGTCCGGGGCTGCGTTGACTTTGTCCGCGCAGCCTTTGAACGGCGCAGCGCAGATTTCCTGGAACGCGGTTAACTGGGCTCCTTCCTATACCGATGGCACGAGCATCAAGTTGCTGTCGGCGTTCGCGACGAATGAACAGTTCGAAGTGGTCGCTGATGTGAAGACGAATTTCACGTTCACGCACGACCACCTGGAGAACGGGAGAACCTACTATTACAAGCTGGTTGCCTCGCAGACGAATGGTGATTACCTCATTTCTCCTATCGTTTCGGCGGCGCCGTCGATCGAAGCAATGCTCGCCCCTCCGCGTGGGTTTACCGCGACGCTTGGCTCGCGTGGCATTGTCGTGAAGTGGCAGGAGATCGATGGAGCGGCCGGATACCAGATCCGCAAATGGGCCGGAACCAATTCCTACACAAACTTTGCCAGCTCAGGTTTCGCT
>CBHWET010000009.1:0-43754 GCA_966112985.1 uncultured bacterium
GAGGTACAACCGTAATTTCCTTTTTCCAGCTCCGCCGTTTTTTGCTTTTCGCGAATGACCCGTCTTGCAGGCATCCGAGCGTCAGAAAATCGGAATTTAATGAGAAAGGAACAGACCGAGAAGGTCTGCACATAAATACCCGGCGCCTGCGTCCGGACAGACAGCTGCGGAGCAGCAAAAGAAAGTAGCCCACGGCGCCAGCCGTGGGATTCCAAGTTTATAGACGCCAAGCCGCGTAGCGGCGACAGACAGACCAGCCAAACTGATTTTTTTCTCGCTCCTACGGAGCTTACGATCTGCGAAAACGTATATTCCCACGGCTAACGCCGTGGGCTACTTTCTTACGCCTCTCCGAGGCTCGTCCACCGAAGAATGGTGACCCACCCGTCTTTTATTGTTCATCTCTCCGCGCCTTCGCGTCTCCGCGGTTAATTCCCCTTTGCAATTTCGAACTCGTGCCCTACAAACACCGCCGCAATCTCGGGTATTCGACAACCAATGAAAAACCACGGCCATTCCAAGCGGAAAAAGAAATCCACCACCAAAACCAAATCACCAAAGATGTTCGGCGACCAAATGCGGTCGATTGGCCGCGTCGCGAAGATCTGCCGCGCCCTCAACGAACTGGGGCAGGGGGAGTTCGCCACCGCCACCGAACTCGGCGAAGTCTGCGCCATCTCCGAACGCGCCATTGGCGCCTATATCGAACACATGCGCGATGGCCTGCTCCTGCCGGTGCATACGACTCCGCGCGGCCATGCCTTCGAACATCCTGTCGAGTTTGTCCCGCTGATGCCGATTGCGAAGACGCTTTGTTACACCTTGATGCGAGCGTTGAAAGGCGTGCGCCGTTATTGCACCGAACAACAAAAAGCTGCGCTCACGACGCTCTTCAAACGCATCTCTGGAGTCCTGCATGAAAGTGGCGACGTCGACATCGTGAAGATGGATGAACGCATTTCGTTCGGCGGCATCTTCAAGCCACGCTTCGATCTCGGTCTCGTCGACTTTTTCCACCGCGCCGCCGTCGAGCACATCCAGGTGAAAGTTCTCTATGACACACCTGGGAAGGGAAAAAAATACCGCACGCTCAATCCGTTGCACGTTCACGAACTGGATATCGGCTGGGTCATCTTCTGCTGGGATTCATGGACGAAGAAAGTCCGCCGTTTTTCACCCGCCCGCATGGAAAACATCCGCCTCACCGGCGAAACCTTCGAACGTCCGAAAGAATTCAAAGTGGAGAAGTATCTCGACGGCGCCCTCGACATCTACACCGGCGACGAAATCGTCGAAGTGAAAATCTATTTCACAAAAAAGATCGCGCACCTCCTCCGCGAGTTCGACATCAACACCCAGGCCGGCCGCGTGGAGAAACACGGCCCCGGCTGCATCGTCCGCCTGCGCGTCTCCAGCTTCATCGACGTCCATTCCTTCCTCGGCCGTTTCTCCGGCGAAGCCATCCCGATGGAGCCGCGTGAACTAGTAGAACAATGGGGCGCTACTGGAGCAAAGATCACAGAGCGTGCGGCTGCGGTCTTAGGAGGACATTTTAGGGCCGTATAAAAAACGAATTATCGGTTGGGCAATTTATTAGCCGATGCCTGCTGCCGTTCGGCCGAAGCGGCAAAGAATTCACTTGGCCAGTTCAGAGTCAGATGGCTCAGAGTGCATCGTGTTAGGCTTCAAGTTACGCCACATTAAAAACCACAGTGTAGCTAAAAGCAAAGAAAGGACGAAGTAACCGCGGTGCTCCGTAGCACGAACAGAATAGCAAAAGTTACCACCATGCACGATGCCACCTAGCGACAGCAGTGACCGGCTTCGTTGAACGGAGAAACTGGTTAGAAAGCAGAAACACAAAAAGCACAATTGTACAAGCCAAACCAGCGGCTTAGAGCCCCCATCTCCACTTCCGTCGCTCGAATAAAAGGCATGACCCACAAAAAGAGATACGAAAAACAAGGCGGCGCCAATTCCTAAAATTCCTCCAGAAACAGCGCGAAGCATAATTGCCATAAATTTCAGTCAGCTTGTTCCACCGACCGAAAGCAAGTTTATATGCAGCGATATCAGCATCTCTCAACTTAACATATAACGGGGCGCGCAACTGGTGTTATCAAGTCCGACCAGCCGCGGCGTTTACCCAATCCGCTCGGGGCTGAAAATTCTCGCCTTTCCAGCCCGTCGGTGACGTCGAACATCACCGTTACGGAGCTGTTTTTCACTTTTTTTCTACTGATTTTAAGCAGCTCAAAACAGGCAACTTCGAATTGAAAATTCTTAAAACCATTCGCGGGTTTGAAAAGCACGTTTTGATGCTTTTAACCGACAGCGATTTGCTTCGTGTGTAGTGAAGTAGTGAGTGGTGAGTAGTGAAACGAAAGCCACAAGTATTGCAGAACGGGTGCGTTTTTTGAAGTGCGACGGTCGGCGCGACCAGATGAAATCGAACAAGTAAGAGCAGTTTTGCATCGATTGCCTGCAACGAGCGTTGCGCGTATGGTCACGCCGTTATTTGGAGAATAAGACCGGCCCGCTTCAATGTTTGGTTGCGTTGAAGCAGGCCTTTTCTTTTGCAAAGCCGTTATTCGCAGCTTTTACAGCAGGCGTCCTGCTTGGGCTCGCATTCAATCACTTTTCCGCGTCGGTCGAACTCAAACCGGCAGCATTCCAAGAGTGCGTCCTTCAATTTGTCCCGGCCACGCTGCACACGTGATTTCGCTCCCGAAATGGATATACCAAGCCGTTCCGCCATTTGCTTTTGCGTAAGACCTTGAAATTCTGTGAGGACCACGGCTTCGCGGTAAGGTTCCGGCAAATTGAAAACCATCTGCTTGAACGCTTCGCGCAGTGCCTCGGCATTCGCAAGCGGCGGCTCTTCGGTTTCGCTGATCAAATCTTCTGGAAGTTCCTCGGAAGGCTTTTTCTTGCGGTAATAGTCAACGATGGCATTGCGCGCTATTAAGAACAGCCAACTTTCAACCTTCTGGACCGAACGGAGTTGGTGTTCGCGCGTGTGTGCTTTTAAAAAGACGTCCTGAAGTATGTCTTCGACTGCGGCGTGGTCGCTCACGCGAGTGAGGATGTAACCCCGAAGTTTCGAGGCTACATCGTTCCAGGCTGTGGTAAGAGCACTGTTCATGACTATCGCTTCCGAGCTTCGATCGTAGCTGAAGTGACATAGTTTTCAACGCCGCGCCCTGGTGCCCATTCTTGAATGAATTCGCGGCTGCTGGCACGAAGCGTAATGACGACGCCGGTGAAACGCGGTTCTGTCAGAAATGATCGGATCTCTTCGATCAAGGTAGCGCCGGCCATGCAGCCGGAAAAGAGCGCGAGGTCGCTCGCGATCTCCTTCGGCAAAGGCTTCAGCGCGACGATATCGGAAATGGCCAGTTTCCCACCGGGTTTTAGAACTCGGAACACTTCTCGGAAAACGCTGCATTTGTCCGTGGATAGATTGATCACACAATTAGAAATGATCACGTCAACGGAAGAGTCGGCTACAGGTAGCTTCTCGATTTCGCCGAGCCGGAACTCCACGTTTTGATATCCACCGGCCGTGGCGTTCTTTCGTGCTTTGGAAAGCATGTCTGGAGTCATATCGACGCCAATCACCTTGCCGGTAGGACCTACAGCTTTTGCCGCGAGGAAACAATCGAACCCGGCGCCGCTTCCCAGGTCGAGCACCACGTTCCCGGGTTTCAATGAAGCAATTGCCAGCGGGTTACCGCATCCCAGTCCTAAATTTGATCCATCGGGCACGGAGCCAGCATCGGCTTTAGAATACCCAAGTTTGGCCACATCCGTGGCAGCGGTTCCCCCGCAGCATTCAGGGCCGCAGCAACTCCCTCCCTTTTTGGCGATGGCGCCGTAGCTTTCGCGGACGGCGGTTTTGATAGTTTCGGTTCGGTTGATATCGATGTCAGTAATGTTTTGCATACACTGATAAAGACGAACGCCCCTCTAAAAGGACGCAGAGGTGCAAAGGATTTACAAAGTTTAGTGACGCGGCAATGCCTGATAGCCAAAAAGCCGTGGCAGCTCTGAAATGGCCTCAAGTGATGGTGGCGAGAATTATTTTGAGAACGGCTGTGACGCGCTATTATTCTGCAATTTGGCGTGCCTTGATGCCGTTGTCCGCCGCCCATTCGCGTTGGTAGGCGATGACGCGTGGGTCTGTGGCGGGCACCCATTGATTGCGGATTTCGTATTCGAACTCGTATTGCACGCAACGGTTCGAGATGCACCACTCGACTCCGTTTACATCGATGATAATTGATCCTTAGTCGTGGGCTTTAAACGTGGCGAAAACCACGATGGATGGGAAAGAATTCAGGCGATAATCGAAACACCGTTACAAAGTTGTCAAAACCTATGACATGAAAAGCCCTGTATGAGTAACAACAATCGTCTGTTCCTCTAAGCACCAAACAGAACCTTCAAAAGACGATTTCTGTGTTTCGTACAGGACAGCAGACCCGAATTCCGGAGCTCGGACGCACTTTTTTTCGACCTATTTTCGTAAGTAGCTGAAAATCGGGTACTTCCAATCGAAAATTTCTAAAACCATTCGGAAGGGAAACTTCCGAGTGCCTCCTTTATTCTCATTCACGTCGAACTTAACGCCAGTCGTTGAGTGAAACACACGAAGACGGGTTGAACTTAGAAACCTCAACCAGTCGCGGGTCTGACAGACACACTTTTGATGTCTGTGGCCGACAGCGATGTGCTTTGTGTCGCGCGCTACGCGCCGGTTCAAAGTTGAATGTTCAAAGTTCAAAGTTGTTTGGCCTGTGGCGCAGTTGGTAGTCAAAAACGCATTGCGGAACGGATGGGGCTTTTGAAGTGCGACGGTCGGAGACCGCCGCGACAGAAAATGAATCCTGCGGACATGGTGTCCGCGCGAAGTCAGATCGTAAAACTGTTTTTTACGTTCTGATCCGCACCGGGAAGTAATGCAAAGAGCGAGAAGACAGAATTCAGAATCCAGAATGGAACAGCTGAAGGCTGATAGCTGATGGCCGATCGCTCAAATAAACAAAGAAAGGAAAAATAAAAATGAAACAAAAAGTAATACAAAGCATTCCGTCCGCGTTGACCGCTGGCGGTTTGATTAAAGGTGGTCTCACTGATCTTGCCGACGAAATCGGCATGAACGTGACCACATCAACGGAGATTGCGCAGAAAATGACCGATCTGATCATGGCCTGCGGCAATCATGAACAAACGAAACAAACGAAGACCACTCGCCGCTCGGCCCTGGTCGACGCCATTAATAATGGACGCAATTACATTCGTGTAGTCCGCGACATTCTCAAAGTGGTGTTCGGCTATGAGTATTCAGATAGCTGGACGGCGTTAGGCTACAAAAACTCGCTGGCGCTGCCGGATAGTGTCGAGGACGTCATCGCGATGCTCGTGGCCACGGCGCAGTTCTTCACGAACAACCCTACGCTGGAAGTGGCAGGGATGAACGTGACCGCGGCCCGTGCGCAGGCGCTTCTGGATGCATTGACTGCAGCCCAGAATGCGTTCGCAGCACAGGACATGGCAGTGGAAACAGCCGTGATCGTGCGCGATGGCAAGTTCGTCGACATGAAACGGTGCATCGCGAATGTCGTGAAGGAGTTGACCTTGCGTTTAGACCCACTCGATCCGCGCTGGTTGCGCTTCGGCCTGAACATCCCGGGTGCGGATGAAACGCCTGATACCCCGGAGGCGCCGACAGCAACGTTGATTGGTCCAACGGCGATGGCGTTGAAATGGACGGCAGCGGCACGCGCGGTTTATTACCACGTGTATAAGAAAGTGGTGGGCGTCGACGAGGACTTCGTTCTCGCGGGTTCACCGGCGGACCTCGATTTCACGATCGAAGGTTTGCCCGCCAACGCGACGGTGGAGATTCAAATCTCTGCCGTGAACAGCGGTGGCGAAAGCGGTCGCACCTCGAGTGTGAGCGTGGTTATGCATGCGTAAACCATAGGCGAGAGGCGCGGGGCTATGGGCAATGGGCGGAGTCGTCGAAAGGCGGCTCCGCCTTTCTATTTCGGTAGGGACGAGTCGCCGACTCGTCCCATTCTATTTTAGCGGGTTGCGCGATCAAATGCTCAGGTTGCCGCCCGCCTCATGTAGAAGCTTGCTTGTGTGAAATAATTTGGGACATGTCGGCGACCTGTTCTGTGATTACTCCGCCAATGACAATTCATGCGATCGCCGCTCCACCCGTCGATCGGTCTTGCCGGTCAGCGATTTGATGTAGCTCACTTCCTCGGGTTTATAGGCGGTGCCGTCCTGACGAAAAATATCGTGGAACCACAGCGGCGGTTCGCTCGTATAGGTTTTCTTCCATGAATCCCACGGATAAATTGTCTGCGACTTCCCGGAAACAAAACCCCAGTTATATCCACCGACGTGCTGCGACTTGAAATAGCCGAGCACTGGATCAAAGGTGCTCCCGACCGGACGCGCCATGTACTCATTGCAAATGATCGGCCGATGATATCGCCGCAAACTTTCCACGCATTGCTTTGCGCCATTGAGCGGTTCGTAGTTGTGAAACGTGATCACATCAGATTCTTCGAGCTGGAATTTCTCCATCGCGCTGAGCTTTGCCGGATTTTCCCAATGCCCGAGCCACACGGCAGATGTAATCGGCTGCGACGGATTCATTTCGCGTGCCCAGGCGAAAGCTTTCTTTAAAAGGATCAGAGCCAGTTCCGGTTTATTCTTTGCCTCTGAGGCGATGTAAGCCGGATTGTTCATGTTGTCGGGCTCGTTGAAAATATCCCAGCCATCGATTCGCGAATCATTGCGAAAACGTCCGATGATTTCCTGCACGTATGGTTTCAATTCGTCGTGACGCGATGCATCCATCAAAACTTCTTTCCCAGGACATTGCACCCAGCCTGAGTTGTGCACGTGCGGACGCGGCGCTCGTTGCGGACCTGGTTTCGGGAATGGATCCCAACAACTATCGAACAGCACGAACATGACACCAATATGATGCTTGTGAGCAATTCCTAAAAATTGATCGATGCGTTTCAAAAATGCCGGACCTTCAGCGCGCCATGGAATGTCATGCAGAAAGACGCGGACGCTGGTGAATCCGAGGTCCTGCGCCCATCCCAGTTCACGATCGATTGTTTTCGGATCCCACGTTTCCGTCTGCCACATTTCCAATTCATTGATTGCGGTGCTTGGGATGAAATTACAACCCACGAGCCATGGCTTTTTTTCATACCACTGGTTCGCCTGCTTCTCAGACCATTGATTGCGAGGCGCAACGGCTTCGCGATGAAAAGTGGAGCAACCGAGGACGAAAACAAAAAGAGCTAAGAAAGAATATCGTTTCATGCGGCGGGACTGGGCATGACATAAGGACGCAGCCTGCGTCAAATGAAAAGTCCAGGTCGTAAAGCGGAAGCCCGCGCACGGTTAACGTTTTTTGGTGTCGGTCCCTGCAACAATCGTCGGCAACACCTTAAAAAGTTCTCTGGACGTCGCCAGCAAAACACTCAAAACTCGCGCCCGAATCTATGAGTAGAGTGATTACCTTCGGCGAAATCATGATGCGGCTCGCCACGCCGCAGAGACTCCGTTTCCTGCAAGCAAACCACCTGGAAATGACTTTCGGCGGAGGTGAGGCAAATGTGGCGGTTTCTCTGGCGCAGTTTGGAGTCGAAGCTGGATTCGTCACTCGCCTGCCAAATAACGACATCGCACAAGCGTGCATCAACCAACTGCGCGGACTGGGCGTCGACACGAAGCAAATTCTTCGCGGCGGCGATCGTATCGGCATTTACTTTCTCGAGACTGGCGCCTCGCAACGTGCTTCGAATGTTATTTATGACCGTGCCGGCAGCGCCATTTCAACAATTGATCCGGCAAGCCTCAACTGGAACGAAATCTTAAAAGGCGCATCCTGGTTTCATTTCACTGGCATCACCCCTGCCCTCTCTGACTCAGCAGCGCGAGCGGCAGCAGAAGGCGCCAAGGCCGCAAGGAACATGGGTTTGACCGTCAGCTGTGATTTGAATTATCGAAAGAAATTGTGGTCAACCGCGAAGGCGCAGGAAGTTATGTCAGGCTTAATGGCTAACGTGGACTACTGCATTGCGAACGAGGAGGACGCCGAAAAAGTTTTCGGAGTAAAAGCCGCAGGTACGGAAATTTCCGAAGGCAAACTCGATCACAAGCGCTACATCGAAGTGGCAGAGAAACTCGTCGAACGATTTAAATTCAAAGGAGTCGCCATTACACTGCGCGAAAGTTTCTCAGCGTCGCGCAATGGGTGGTCGGGAATGCTTTACACAGCGGCTGACAAAAAGGCGCACTTCAGTCGTCGCTATGAAATCGACATCGTGGATCGCGTCGGTGCCGGCGATTCTTTCGCGGCTGGATTGATCTACGGCCTCGTCCAAAAACAATCGCCGCAGGATGCCGTGGAATTCGCAGCGGCCGCAAGTTGCCTGAAGCACTCAATCCCGGGTGACTTCAACATCTGTTCTCTTTCGGAAGTAAAAAACCTTTTGGCCGGTGACGGTTCCGGCCGTGTTCAACGCTAATTTATGAAATCTGAAATCATGCGGCGCCTTACCGACCCGGGCATTGTCGCCATCATTCGCGCTGATAACTCTGCACAACTCGTCGATGCCACGCAGGCTCTGATCGAGGGCGGTGTGACGACCATCGAAGTGACGATGACCACGCCCAATGCGTTGCAGGTGATTCGTGACACGACGCAGAAATTCGGCAGCAAACTGTTGATGGGAGTCGGCACTGTTTTGGACGATATCACCGCCCGGCTCGCCATGGAAGCCGGCGCGCGATTCGTGGTGACGCCGACGTTACGTCTCGACGTCATCACGATCTGCCACCGTTACAGCATCCCTGTGATGACAGGTTCTTATACGCCGACTGAAATGCTGACCGCACACGAAGCGGGCAGCGACTTCATTAAATTGTTTCCCGCCGACCAACTCGGCGCTTCGTACATCAAAACCGTCCGAGGTCCTCTGCCACAGTTGAGTATTGTACCAACTGGCGGTGTCACGGTTGCGACATGCGGAGATTTCATCAAAGCAGGCTGCGTCGCGGTCGGCGTCGGCAGCAGTCTCGTCAGCAAATCCATCCTCGACAAACGAGATTGGAAAACTCTGTCAGAACAAGCGGCGGCATTTGTTGCGGCTGTGACGAAAGCTAAAGCTGAGCTAAAGTAGCGATCGTGGCCACGGATACTGCAAACACAGTTCCACCGTATGTGGACGACTGCACCAGGCAGCCACGCCGAAGCGTGGGTCGTGCGCTTTGGATCCTTGGCATTTGCGCAACGCTGGCGTCTCTCGTTGTCTTGTATTTTTTTCCACCATCGGAACACCGGTTTTATCCACGGTGTCTTCTTTATTCCTATACTGGATGGCAATGCCCTTCGTGTGGCGGCTTGAGGGCGACGCACCAACTTCTACACGGTAACGTTGCGGCAGCGTTCGAATTGAATGCCCTCTATATGATTACGCTTCCTCTTTGGTGTTACTGGCTGGCAGCAGTCGCCGCCAGGCGCTTCGGTTATGTCAATCTCGACGCAATTTTTAAGCGTCCACTTTTCTGGGTACTATTTGGGATCACGGCGGTGATGTTCGGAATCTGTCGGAACCTCGGCTAGCAGCAGGAGTTTTGTTGTTGGAAATTTGCATGAAGCGTTCAGAATCGGGCCACTTCGAAACCTATGTATAAGATCATCGGAGCAGACCAGCAGCAGTACGGACCCGTCACTGGAGATCAAATCCGGCAATGGCTCAATGAGGGCCGGCTTAATGCGCAGAGTATGCTGCAGGCCGAAGGCACCACGGAATGGCGCCCACTCGCATCATTTCCGGAATTCGCTACTTCAATTCCTATAGCCGCTCCAACCGCGCCGCTCACAATGCCAGCCCCTGCCTCGAAGACGAATTCCATGGCGATGTGGGGCATGATTATGGGAATCATCTCTGTTCTGTTTTGTTGGTGCTGTTACGGAGTTCCGTTCAACATCCTCGGCATCGTCTTCTCGTCGATCGGCCTCGTCCAAATCGGGAAAACACAGGAAAGAGGTAAATCGATGGCAATCGCAGGCTTGGTCTTGTCGATCATCAGCGTCATCCTGGCTCTTTGCTTTCTGGCGTATGTTCTTTCTCATCCTGACCTGATTCAGCGATGGAAGACCGGGCGGTTCGATAAGTTCTAACATATGTACTACATCATTGGAGCAGACGGGCGGCAGTACGGCCCTATCAGCCTCGAACAGGTTCGCCAATGGCTGATTGAAGGACGCGCCAATGCAAACACGCTGGTTAAACCCGAAGGCGCAACCGACTGGAAGGCTCTCGCGACGTTTCCAGAGCTCGCGGCTTCAATTCCTCCAGTCGCACCTCCGCCCTTACGTCCACCGTCGACCGTCTCTGATCGAGCATCGATGAAAGTTCCAGCAGGCATCTGTGGAATTCTATTCGGCTCATTCGGTGTACACAAATTCCTCCTCGGCTACAATTCTGCCGGCATCATCATGTTGGCGTCGACGCTCGCCAGTTTCTTCCTTGGTATTGTGACCTGCGGTCTGTTATGGCCGGCGATCACCGTTATCCATGTAATCGGAGTCGTCGAAGGCATCCTTTACCTTTCCAAGTCCGACGAAGAATTTGTCCGCACTTATGTCGACGGTCGAAAAGAGTGGTTCTGACGACCTCGCTGCATAATGGAAAACGCGATGCGTTTTTTGGCGATGACTGATTACGAAAGTTGTGGCATTTGTGGCTCATGGGAAAAGTAGATCCTGCTCAAGAAGTTAAGCAGCTCTTCAAAGAAAAATTCGGCCATGCGCCGACGCATGTCGTCAAAGCACCGGGCCGCCTCGAGCTTCTTGGAAATCATACCGACTACAACGACGGCCTCGTCATGTCGCTGGCTGTTGATAAATACATCCTTATTGCGTCGTCACCACGAACGGACGGGAAAATCGAACTCGTTTCGTCTGCTTTTCCTGAACGCGAAAAGTTTTCAATCAGCGAATTCAAAAAGAACCCCCAGACGCCCTGGGCGGATTATGTAAAGGGCGTGCTCGAAGAATTGCGTCAAAAGCAGGTGCATATTGGAGGTTTTAATGCCGCCATCCATGGGACATTGCCGATGGGCGCTGGAATGAGCAGTTCAGCGGCACTTGAGGTCGCAACAGCCATGACCGTTCGACAGTTGTATCCCTACAACATCAGCGCCAGCGGATCCACTAATCCCCCGCAACGCGACAAAGCGGGAGAATTGCCTGAACTCTCTCGCGAACAAAAAACGATCATCGCAAAATTGTGTCAGCGCGCCGAAAACGAATTTGTCGGCGTGAAGTGCGGCATTCTTGATCAAATTTCATCCCTGTTCGGAAAATCCTTTCACGCGATTGAGATCGATTGCCAGACGATCAGCGTTGATCACGTGCCGATGATTGGTGACATCGCAATCGTCATTTGCAATTCCGGCATGAAGCATTCACTCGTGGGCGGTGAATACAACGAGCTTCGCGAAATGTGCGAGAGTGCCGCGAGGAAAATTGGCGTGAAAGCATTGCGCGCCGTTGATTTGAAGATGCTCAACGCGAATAAAGGCAAATTGACGGAACGTGAATATCAGTGTGCCTATCATGTTGTTGGCGAGATTCAACGTGTTATTGCCGGCGCCGCTGCCTTGCGGTCGGATGATTTTGCGCAATTTGGGCAATACATGTTCCAAAGCCACGAAAGTTCGCGCGATTACTTTAAAAACAGCACCGAACACCTGGATATTCTCGTCGAACTCGCCCGAGAACACCCTGCGACTCTTGGCGCACGTTTGACCGGTGGTGGATTTGGCGGGGCAACGATCAATCTGATCAAACGCAATGCTGTCGAAGTATTCTCGGATTTCATGGCAGCGGAATACAAGAAAAAGACCGGTATAGAGATTGTTCCCCTGCTCTGCCAGATCGTTGACGGACCGCGCTAAGAACTACTTACCCGCGCAACAGAAACGCCATCGCACCGAAAAAAACAGCCGCTGCCCAGATAATCAAAACTGCAGTGGTCTTGGAGTGCCCCCGCCGCACAAGGCGATGTGACAAATGATTCGTGTCCCCGACATAAAATGGTTTTCCCAGTCGCCAACGGATAACGACCACTGAAACGAGGTCCAGCAGAGGCACAGCAAGCACCAGCAAAGGAGTGAAGACTGCGGCGACATTGCGATTATGTGTCGTGAAGAAATGCGGCAGAATCGCGAGCACGGCCAAAAGGAATCCAACCAGGTGACTGCCGGAATCTCCTAAGAAGGCGGTGGCTTTCGGAAAATTATGAGGCAAAAACCCGGCTAGCGCACCCGTGGCTAAAAACGCGATAAGAGCCACAAGATACTGTCCCGCCGACCCTGCAAGCAGGCCGAAATAGAGTGCTCCAATCGCACCAATTCCGGCACACAACCCGTTCATGTTATCCATGAAATTGAATGCGTTCGTCAGCGTCACGATCCATAGCACGGTGATTAGATAGCTAACTGCAATGCTGTGTAGAAAGAGGGTGATGCGTACGCCAGACGCGGCGACAATCAAAGCGATCGCCACCTGACCTCCAAACTTTATCGCTGGCGTCAGCTCCCATTTGTCATCGCATAGTCCGAGCACAACCATTCCGAAAGCTCCGAAAAGAATACCCGCTAATTGAGGTGCCCGTTTCTCGATGCCATAGCCAAGCAAACCTGTCGAATGGCTATCCAACCAGCCAACTTGAATGGCCAACAGGCCGGCTAGAATTGGCAGCAACAACCCAGAAAAAACCGCAAGGCCCCCGGCAAGCGTAATGGGACGGTCGTGAATCTTACGATGGCCGGGGTCATCAATGAGGCCCAAGTGAATACATATCGTTCGCCATATTGGCAAGCTGACGAACGTAGTGGCGAAGGCCGCCACAAGACACCCGACATAGACGTTGATGGGAAAAGCTATCACGACCGCGGATTACGTCGCTCGACTAAGGTCATGTAAACACGATGAATATCTTCCACCATTTTCTCCACAGAAAAGTTTTGCGTAACGAATTGTTGGCCGTTCAGACCAAACCGCCGCCGAAGTTCTACGTCGTCAGCGAGCCTAAGAATCGCTTGTGTCAGTAACGGGTAGTTTCCCACCGGAACGAGAAAGCCAGTTTTGTTATCCAGGCAAACCTCTTTGGCTCCATCGCAATCATAGGCGATCACTGGCTTTGCAGCAGCCAACGCTTGTGGAAGCGCACGCGGCAAACCTTCACGGCGCGAAAGATGAACAAGAGCGTCCATGATACCGACGTAACGCGCTACTTCGTCAGGCGGAACAAGGCCGGTGAGAATAAAATGATCTTCAAGTCCAAGTGCTCGCGCCTTCTGCCGAAACTTATCCAACCATTCACCGCCGCCAACAAAAAGGAATTTGATCTGGGGACGACACCGAATGAGGTCGGTCGCAATATCAAATAAATCGTCGTGTCCTTTCAGCTGAAATAGCCGCCCGATTTTTCCGATGACAAAATCGTTGGTCCCTATGCCAAGTCGGCGACGCAGCTCCGGATCATTCTTTGCCTCAACAAATGGCGCGAGATCAAACCCACTGAGCACGCGCGTGTAATCCTCTGGCCTGCCGATTCCAGCGGTGAGGTATTGATCACTCATCGCATTGGCAACCGTAATGAAATGTGTCGTGAATTTTGCGGCGTATCTCTCAGCCGATCGAAATGCGAAATTCGCCAGCGGGCCTTGAAACGAGCCGAAAGATGGACCGTGAATCGTGTGAATAATAACCGGAACGCCCGCGCGGCTTGCCGCGATGCGCCCCAGAACGCCCGCCTTTCCGCTGTGCGTATGCACAATGTCTGGCGTCTGCCTGCGAAAGTCCCGTTCGAGATCCCGCAAAGCCATCCAGTCATGCACAGGATGCACAGGCCGCACCAAATGGGGTGAGATGCTCAATAGTTCAGGTTTGTCCGCGAAGGCTGATTCAAGGGAACCTTCGGGCCCGCTCGTTGGACCAGAAATCAAATTGACCTGAACACCTCGTGCGTGAAGACCAAGAACCGAAGCGATTGTGTTCTCCTGCGCGCCACCTACAATCAACCTTGTGATGACGTGCGCAACCCGCATGATTAAGTTTTCTTGCCAGCTTGAAGGTCCTTTAGCCGCTCTACGACGCGTTGATACTCAAGCGTGTTCGCCGGAGCAATCTCAAGATAGGCTTTATAATTCTTAATGGCACCTGCGGTATCTTTCGTTCGTTCGCAAATTTCAGCGAGTCCATAGAAACTTCTATATCGAATGTCCGTCGATCCTGTTTTTTCTGCGGCTTCGTAGTCACTCTTCGCCGCGTCAATCCGTCCAGCTTGTAACTGCAGAATTGCACGATTGATCAGCGCTGTGCCGTTCGTAGGATCGTTTGCGAGAATACCATCAAGCACTTGAATTGCCCGATCGTTTTTTCCCATCTGCAACAAGATCGCAACTTTGTTAAGTAAGACATCAATATCGGGAGACGTCGCATAAATCTGATCGATCATGCCAATCGCTTTTTGAAATCGTTTCTCAGCCTGAGCTGGGTCCTGAGCTTTAATGGCATTGGCAGCGGCCACATAGAATTGGACTACAAGCTTCTGCCGATTCTGATCCGCCAAATTTTGTTCAAGCGCTTCCATCAAAAGATTTTCAGCGGCTTCGAACTGATTCTTCGCAAGCAAGGCCTTCGATTCGACATCGAGCAACTCCAATGCGCTTTCGGGCTGTTTTTCGAGTGCACCCAGTTTTCGAAGTTCAGCAATGTGCTTCAAAGCGAGATCGGGCTGATGCAGATCAGCGAGCACCTGCGCCAATGCCAGACGAGCGCCAATGTCATCGGGCAGCAACTCAACGACACGCATAAACTGTTGAGCCGCCTGCAGCCAGTTCATGCCATTGCGAAACACCTGTCCGAGGACCAGACAGGCGCCTGGCTCATCAACAGGACCGAAGTACGAAATCGCACCAACGATACCACGGTTATAATTTAACTCTTTAATCACGGTCTGGTCCGCCTGAAGGGGTTGCGTGTCACCCTTCTGGAGCGATCCATTATACCGGCCGTTGATCTGAGCAATGACGTTGTTTGGCTCTAGTTTCCACGCGAGATAAAATTTCTCCTCAGCCGGTTTTAAAACATGATTGCGCTGCAACTCAACCCCCCAGGTATTCAATGCCGCTGAATATAATGTGCACAGAACAGCAGCATCAGGATTCCGATCTGCCATTTTTGCCAAAGCTTTAAAGGAGTCCGCAGGAATATCACTCCAAAATTTTTCATTAGCATCGATATCAGCATCCATCAGTTTCGGACGCTGTAATTCACCGGGTTGATACTTCTTCAATTCAAATGCCAGGCCATGCTGACGCGGATAGAAACGCTCAAAGAAATATCCAAAACTGGGGTGTAGATAATAAACCGGTCGAGCTTTATGGAGACTTTCGACGACGCGGATTAGTCCCGCGGCATTGATTGCGACCTTCTCGTCCTTGGTTTCTATGAAAGCATCCTTAAGCCCAGGATAACGACCACGCAAAAACTGATGGTACTTGGGGTTGGCGAGCAGTGCAGTATTCACTGGCACGTAACTGCTTGCAGCACCATCCACCGCATCAAGTGCCTGCATCAGATAAAGCCGCGTCTGCTCGTCAGCAAGGATTACAGCATCCTTCGGGAGATTGTTCGCCATTCGTTGGGCAAAGCTCTTAACCGTGGCGCCGTTGGCCTGACGAATCGCAGGCAAGTTCCTGTAAAACAGCCAGGCTGGAATACCAATGGCGGCCACCGCCACCACAAAAGCGATTGTCTTGGCGAATTTTTGCAATGGTGATCGAGATTTACCCCACGCACGCTCTGGTGACCGTCCGAACACAAGTAAAACATAGCCGCACAAATAACCAACACTGAGAGCACTCAGGTAGTAAAACGTCGTAAATTGGATAAAGCCGCGGCCCAATACACGGGGGCTAAATTTGTAATCGAAGAAAACCCATACACAAAACACAAGAAGTGCCAGGTGCAGCACCCGAAACATCAAATTCGTAAGCGTAGTGCCCATCGGACTGACGTCCGCATAATCGGATGTCCACCGCGTCCCGACAACCAGCATTGGCAGCAATGAGGTGAGCGCCATCGTCAGGAAATCGAACTTCAGACCGCCGATGAACGGATTATTGATGGTGAAATTCTTCTGATGCGCGAGATACAATTTCAACGTTTCCCAAAAACTTTTCTCGGCATGAACGATCGTCGCAACCAAAGGCAAAAGAAGATAAAGCAACAACCCAACGCACCCGAACGCAAGCAACCGCAGAATAAATCGAACATTGAAGAAGCTGAAACCTCGGATCCAAACCACTGCGAGCAGGAATAATGGGAAATATCCCACCATCGCCCAGTTGTTCGCCATACCGAGTCCATAAACAACGGCAAACTTCCAGAGCCAGCTTTCCCGCTCAGTCAGTCGGAACTCCAGCAAACAGCGGATGACGTACGCGAAAACCAAAAGATCCAACATTTCACCGGAGGCGACGGTTGCATTCTCCCAAAAAGTAAGCTGAAACCCACACAACAGAACCGCTACGACGGGCGGAATCCACGCCCACCGAATGCTTAGCAATGAAAACTCATCATGTTCACGCGCTCTTTGATCCTTGGTGCGATCGTGAGGCAGTAAAGCCACCGATCTGGCAAGCAATGCCAGCGTGAACGATGCGCATACGGCAGAAAAAACATTCAGGGCCATCGGCTGCCATGCCGCCGGCAACCACTTCACTGGCAAAGTCGTTAAATAATAGAGCGGTGCACCAATTGGTGGCTGCCAGTCCCAACCCGCTACTTTAGCAACCACTGAAATCGTAGATAGAGAAACAAAATGATTTAAGGTCAACAAATAGAGCAGCAATGCGCCGCCCAAGACAATCCACGGAAGAACGGAATTGGAAAATTTTTTAAAAGAGATCGATTCGGTCTGTTCGGTTGTCATCAAATCAATATGCAAAGCTATGTCTGAAACACGGAACCCGTTGCGTCACGTGAGTTGAGCCGATGCCACTATTTCAATCAAGCTCCTACTTCTTGAGCCGCAAATCAGCGACACACTCAACGTGCTGCGTCTGGGGGAACATGTCCAGCGGCACAATCTTCGCCAATTCAAAGACACCGTCAACGCACAGAATGTTCAAGTCCCGCGCCAGGGTGGCCGGATGACAAGACACATAAATGATCTGTGATGGACGAACGGTGCGAAGCAGATTCATGCTCTCGGGCGAACAACCAACGCGCGGCGGATCGAGCACGACCGTCGTTTTAGTCGCATCAAATTGCTGTAGCAGCTGCGGCAAAAGTTGGCTGGTATCGCCCGATACATACTCTCCATTCGTCAGGTTGCGAGCGGCTGCATTCTTGCGGGCTGATTTGATCGCCATAGCGTCGATCTCCACGCCGACAAACCGTTCCGCCAGATCCGCAAGTTCAATGCTAAAGAAACCAACTCCGCAATACGCATCAATCAGGAATTTGTTACCGCTGTCCGCAAACCGATTCCGCACTGCTTCAACAAGCTTCGGCAACAAGAAGAAATTATTCTGGAAAAAGGAATCGCGCGGCACGTCCCAACCCTCGGGCGCAATCCGGAGGACAACTTTCAGCCCACCTTTCGGCGGTGGATTCTTGCGAACATATTGAATCTGCTCATTCAATGCCGGTTCGGCGATCTTACATTCCTGCAGGTCAACAACCAATCGGTTGTCATGGCGTAGAAAACCAATGTTCAGCCGCTGTTCAGGTTTATTCCACTGGCTTCGAACCATAATGCGGTTGCGATAGCCGTATGGGTTCGGACATGGAACGACAGGATCGATCAACGCCTGTGGAAAGCCGCCGATTCGTTGGAATAAATCCGCGATCTGCTTGTGCTTGAATCGCAACTGAGTCGAGTAATCGATATGCTGGTACTGGCATCCACCACATTCGCCAAAGAATTTGCATTGTGGAGCAACGCGGTCCGCGGAAGGCTTCAACACAGCGATCAACTTCGCACGAGCAAAGTTTTTTTTGACCTCAACGATTTCGACTTCTACTTCTTCACCAACAGCAACAAAGGGAACGAAAATGACGAAATCGTCCAGGCGGGCAACGCCTTCTCCGCCGAAAGCTAGGTCGTGAATGCTGACCACTACCTTGGCGCCAACCGCCAGCTTGGTTGTATTTTCGTTGTCAGACATGGGCGCGGAATTTAATCCACGCCGCGAGCCAAAGCAAATGGTGTTCTCGTTCGCGATTACGCCGGAATTCTAACCCAATATGACTCTTAACTGCTCCAGCAATGGCAATTGGCCTCCCAATATTTTTTTCTTAGCCTCTTCAATGCCAAACCATTCGGCCCTGTCGACTTCGGGGAACTTTTGGACACGCCCCGAACGCGGTGGCCATTCCATCGTGAAGGTATTGCTGGTGATGTTCGCCGTGTCACACTGTCCTTCCAGCGCCCACGCATAAACCCACTTTCCACCCGGCTGCTTAACGGGAGTTAGCTCAATGAAATGACCGGACAATGTAAGCCCAAGCTCTTCCTTCACTTCACGAATCGCAGCATCGAGCGGGGCTTCATCCTGAAACTCGCCCTTCGGTATAGACCACGCTCCTTTATCCTTCTTCGCCCAGAACGGGCCACCCGGATGAACGAGCAAAACCTCTAATTCCGGCGTTCGTCGAAACATAAGTATTCCTGCACTTTTTTTCGACGACTTCATGGTCTTGCGCCCAACGGTGCATCACGAGCAACCAGGCCGAGCTTCCACGGCGTATCAGCGTCATAATCGAAATAGTTGCACGTTATTTCCTCACCCGCGGCAATGTCACGCAATGCAACGGTCGTGACAGGTTCGGTTGCATCAGCCGGTGCGCCAGTGTTCGGATCGGCTGAATGATTGATGAAACAGGCGTGATCGCCACTGAGGATCACGTGTCCATCCTTTTTGCTCACGAAACAAAACCATCGCGTGTGTTCGCGGGCCAAAGGAGGTAAGGCAGAAAATTGCTGTGGAGAGAAGTCGTGATCGAAGCCAGGCTGAAAACGCCATATCGGCGTGCCGCTTGGAATCAACCTCTCGGCGAACAATCCCATTCCATGGATCTGGCTGGGCGCTACTCGCGTTCTGATCAACATCATCGTCATAGTTTACGGACGAACTCGCTCCCTGCCCAGCCCGCGATGAGTCATCAAGATTGACGATTAATCCGAAGCACATTTGACTCTCCACATGCTTCGACTCGCCAACAAAATCGCCATCGTCACCGGTGGCAGCCACGGAATCGGCAAAGCCATCGCGGAAGGTTTCGCGAAAAATGGCGCGACAGTTTTCATCGCTGACATAGATGAGACTGCCGGCAGCACTGTCGTTCAGGAAATTTCGAGCAAGGGTGGGAAAGCATTCTTTCAGAAGTGTGACGTTTCGAAACAGGATGACGTTGCCTATGCCGTGAGAAACGCCGCCAAAGCGAACGGCCGCATCGATATCCTATGCAATAACGCCGCCTACATTGCGCAGTGGCATGATTCGGTTGAAGCCTCTCACGACGAATGGGAAAAATGTTTTCGAGTTTCTATGATGGGAACGCAGTTCTTCACTTCCGAAGTGCTGCGGTATATGGCGAATCAGAGAAACGGTTCGATCATCAACATTTCTTCAATTCAGGGATTAGTCGGCGGCCGCACCTCCGCAGCATATACCTCGATCAAACACGCGCTAATCGGTTTCACGCGCAGTGTCGCGTATGACTTCGGCCCACAGAACGTTCGTTGCAATGCGATTTGCCCGGGGGCAATTCGGACGCGCATTTCTCCTCCGCCCGGATCAGAAATGCATCAAAGGCAAATCAGTAAAACCTTCCTCGGACGCGTTGGTGAACCCCAGGAGGTCGCAGGCGCTGCGGTGTTTCTGGCTTCGGATGAAGCGTCTTACGTCACCGGTTCCGTGCTGACGGTCGACGGGGGATGGACGGCGATGTGATTAGACGCGATCCCGGATGGCCATTGCGCCGTGCTCGTGCGCGCAATGCGCGCAGCAGAAGAAAGATTCCGATGCCTGCACGCCGTGCCCGATGATCTTGCATCCACAATGTTCGCAGTCTGGTGCGAGCGCATGAATCGCACATTCAAAACAATCGAAGAACCGTGATTCGTCCCCAACGAGAATCTCCAGTGGCTTGTCGTAATCGTTTCCGCACACTTCGCATTTCATAAAAGCCTCCTGCGGAAAGTTCGCTCGAAACGCCCCTCGATCAATCAGTGGGAAACATTGTTTAACACAGGAGAATGCCTGACGTCCCACCTTGCTGACAACGGTCCTTGACGTCGCCCGTGCGCTATTTCTTCTTGAAGAAGTTTTTGAAACCTTTCGCCGCTTTCTTAACCTGCGAACCAGCTTCTTTACCAAAGTTCTTTATCTCGGAACCAACTGTTCCGCCGAGATTCGGCAGCGATTTTGTTGTGGCGACGAAGATTTCGTGAACCAACCGCTTCGTCAATTGAGCCGAAGTAACCCCCATGTTATCCGTTCCGATCTCGGTAATATGAATTTCAGGTACCGTTCGCCAGATCGAATTGCCGCCCATGCCAGTGATGCTCGCGTTGACCCTGATGTTGCGGATAAGGATGTCCTTCACGTGAAATTTTTTTCCCCCTTCCGCTGGCTTATCGTTGGCCGTCGGAGTTGCCTCGCTGCTCTTCTCCGAGGCGGTGATGTTGTCCAGGAGCTTGGAAAGATTGCTGCCGGTAAGGTTTCCTTCGAACGTGACTTCTGGCGCTTCAAGGACGATTGAATCGACAACGACGACATCGGAAAAAATCGACTTCACGTTAACCGCGACCTTCGCAGTCCCCACGCTAATGACCGATGTTGTCTGGAAGCCCGGCGGGTTCGCCACGACCAATCCGTTGAGTTCGCCTGTGCCGGAAAAGGGCGAGATGTTAACGCTATGCAGCCACACATCCGTCTGCGTTATACGAGGACCGATCTTTTCGACGCCAGCTTTGACGATTGAATTGAGGGAAAAAAATGCCGCAACGAGCCCTATCACCATCAACAGGGCGAAGATGACGGCCAAACGCAGAATCCATTTTCTCATCGGTTGTGGGGTTGCTGCTTTCGCAGAACCGAATGCCTCTCTTAAGCAACCCCCATACCCTTCTCAAACGGTTTTGATCCGTATGTTCCGCCAACGTGCCTTCTTTCCTTTTGGCCAGGCTGCCTTGCCTCCGTGCACTTGCAGGCCAATCGCCCCCTCCCTTCCGAGCAACCCAAATACTTTGTCTTTGTCGTATTCAGGCAAAGGACACTTCTCGCCATCAAAATGACACACTTTCAAATCGTTGATCCAGGTCGTGATCTGCGGATATTTTCCGACGCAACGAATTCGCGCTTTATTCCAATCGTTGAGTCTCCACGCCTTCAACCATTCATCCGGCGTACAGGTGTATTGGTATACATTCTTCGGCCATTTTGCCGCCCTTGGATCGGTTGACGTCGTAAAACCTGTCGGTGGGCTATCTAGACCGTTCTTCGAATGTATCTGGAAAGGTTTGATCGCGAACGCACCGGGCATCTCCCCACGCAAGTGGCCAACGTTTCCACCTTCGTGATAATCCACGTACATCTGAAAGCCGTGCCCTTCTTCCGTGCATCGAAAGAAAACACCCGTGTCCGGTCCCCAATCGGGACGAAGTTCCAACGTCAGTTCGAAGTCACTAAACTTGCGATCCGTTAACAACATCCCACCATTTCCAGAGCCTGGCGGATCCTGTTCGCAGGTGAGCACCCCATCTTCAACAGTCCACAGCCCTCCACTCCCGTGTGATATTTTTTTGGGCGGTTTGTGCCAGCCTTTCAAGGACTTGCCGTCGAAGAGCAATTCTTCCCCCGCAGCCGTTCCAGGAACAGCGACACTGCATCCAGCAACAACGCAGCTTTTCAGAAACAAGCGGCGAGAAATCGTGGTCATGGATGGGATTGTTTGGTCCCGGGATGGGGCTGTCGAGAGGATTTTCGGCGCGCCTATATCGTGGAACCCGTGGAAACTGTAAAGCCTTGTTCACCTGTACGGATTACGCATCTAAAGTGGGAGCTCGCGTTTTATCGATTTTTAATTCGAAATTTGCGCAAGTCATTGAAATTTAAGCTCCTGCAACAAGCCATTACGCGTAATGGTTCGATTTTGAACGCTTAAAAATTCCGGAATTAAGGTCATGCCGTGTTCCCGGACGCTTGGGAACAGGGTAATACGCGTAAAACTCTGTTTTGGACGCTTCGATAGGCGGGTATTACGCGTATGAGGCTCTTTCCGACGCTTCAAAAGTCGGGTATTACGGAAAATGTCGTCATTTTGGGCTCAAAAGAGAGGCAATACGCGTAATGGACGTGTTTTGAACCGTTAAAAAGAGGCTCATACGCGTAATGGGTCACTACCGAACTGTTCAAAATGGTGACATGGCCTTAATTCCCGGATTTTTAAGCGTCCAAAACAGACGCATTGCGCTCATTGCCCTCTTTTTGACGCTTGTAATTTAGCCCATGACCGAAGTTCCCGTTCTTCGAACTGTTCCGAAATAAGCTTTGCGCGCAAATCGGAATTTTTAACCGTTCGAAATCACGCCATGACCGTAATTCCGGCAAGTTGAACGGATTAAAACGGATGCATGATGATATTGCGGGAATTTCCGGCCTCTGAAAACCGATCTATGACGGCAAAACCGGGAATTCCAAGTGATCTATCCAAGTGCCAGACGAACCCCTTTCGGCGTGCATTTTTCCCATCCGTCCGTGCCGACACTGTGCCAATCACTATGAGACGCACCAAAAAATTTCTGAAGCGTGGCGATCTAAATCCCGCCGTCTAACTGGGTTCCATTCCGAGAATGTCACCATCGTGAGACCCGATTGTGATTTTGACGTCCGCTTAACACTCTTGTGCCACTTGTGCACAAGGCATTTTACATTGGTCTAGGGGTTCTCTTAACTTTAACCGAGCTCGCCAATGCCCAGCCGTACGGGCTGACGTCGCGGCCCACGGTAGCGCCTTTTTTAAACGGACAATTACCCGAAGCCGCGCCGAACATTTCAACGAATTGGACCGTTGTCGTTGCGTTCACCAATTTGACATTCACGAACGCAGTCGGAATTGCGCCTGTTCCTGGAACAAATCTTTTGTGCGTCTGGGAGCGAGAAGGCCGCGTGTGGACATTTCAGAACGATCCCGCCGCCGCGACGAAGACCTTGGTTCTTGATATCCATAATCAGTGCCAGGGATGGGATGATTCTGGATTGCTCGGCCTCGCCTTTCATCCCGGCTTTGCCACGAATCGCTTCATGTATCTCTGGTATACGTGGGTTACTCCCGGAACGGTTCAGGGTGACATGAACAATCGCACGGTCACTTTCCTGCCAAACCGCAATCGCCTCGCGCGATTCACAGTGGATACGAATGGCATCGCCAACGCCGGCTCTGAATTGGTTCTGATCGATCAGAACTGCGACAGCGTGTGGCACAAAGGGAGCGGGATGTTTTTTCATCCAACAAATGGATTTCTTTACATCACCGTTGGCGACGACGAGGAACACTCCTTGAATGCACAGCGAATTGATCGCTGTCTTTTATCCGGGGTGCTGCGGATCGATGTAGATAAAAAGGGTGGCGCAACAAGTCACGCAATTGTCAAACAACCGGTGAATGGGACCACCGCGAACTACTATATTCCAAACAGCAATCCATTCTCTGCTTCAACCAATGTGCTGGAAGAATTCTACGCGATCGGCCTTCGCAGTCCGCACCGCATGACGATTGACCCCGTCACGGGAAGGATTTTCATCGGCGACGTTGGGAATGTTACGCGCGAGGAAATCGACGTCATCGAACCCGGCGATTCTGCACCTTTAAATTTTCAATGGGACCGTATCGAAGGAATCGATGGTGATCTTACGCAGCCATACATCGGGATTAACAAACGACCCATCTTTGATTACGACCACAACAACAGTATCGCCGCTATTATCGGTGGATATGTTTATCGCGGCAGTCAGTTTGCGACCGAACTTGGCGGAAGATATCTGTTCGCGGATAACCCGCAGCGGAAAATCTATTACCTCGACGAAACCAGTTCGCCGAAAAAGGCGGTTTTCATGTGCAGCTTTCCCGCGGGAGCCGGGCCAAATACGGGATCCGATTACACCAGCATCTCCTCGTTCGGCCTCGATCAAAACAATGAGATTCTGATGTGCCAAATGGGAAGCCTCGGCGGGAAAATCTACAGATTCGCACATCCAAACGGCACCGCGAGCAAACCGATTCCCCCACTACTTTCGCAAACAGGGGCGTTCACGAACCTCGCGACCCTCGGAGCAACAAACACACTGATCCCCTACTCTGTTAATTCGCCGCTGTGGTCGGATGCTGCGGTAAAGCAGCGTTGGATTTCAGTGCCGACAAACAAATTTATCAACTTCACCACAAATGGTGAATGGACGTTCCCGAGTGGAACAGTGTTCGTGAAACACTTTGATCTGCCGGTGAATGATACGAACCAAAACGTTCTGCGCCGTCTGGAAACGCGATTCGTCGTCCGTGATACCAACGGCACCGCGTATTTCTTCAGTTACAAATGGAGGACCAATAACACCGACGCTGACCTGATCACGAATTCCTTGTCTGAAAACATCGTCATTCAAACGGCTGGTGGAACACGGACACAAACTTGGTTTTATCCCGGCCCACAGGATTGCATTCAGTGTCACACACCGGCGGCCGGGTATGTGTTGGGCGTCAAAACGAGGCAGATCAACGGCGACTTTAATTATCCAGCCACAAGTGTAACGGATAACCAGATACGGGCGTGGAATCATATCGGTTTGTTCACACCCACAGTGGCAGAAGCCTCGATACCGAATTATGACAAGCTGGTCGCCGTCACAAACACGTCTGCGTCCCTCGAATTACGTGTTCGCTCGTATCTGGATGGCAATTGTTCGCAGTGCCATCGACCCGGCGGAGCCTTTGCCATGTGGGATGCACGCTTTGATACGCCATTGGCGAACCAGGGCATCATTAATGGCCCGGTGTTAAATAATATTGGGATCAGCGGCGGACGCGCGATGACTCCGAAAGACCTGCTGCATTCGATTATTTATCAAAGAATGAATAGCGTCAGCGTCGGCACGCGAATGCCACCGCTCGCCAAGAACCTTGTCGATACCAATGCCGTTGCCGCCTTGAGCCAATGGATTAATAACGGTGGCTTACCCGCGCCATGGAACTCACTGGATGTCGGCAGCGTCGGATTTACAGGATTCGGCAGTTTGAACAAGACCACTTTCACGATCAACGGAAGTGGCGATGATATTTGGAATGCCGCCGATGCATTTCAATATGTCTATCAGCCACTGTTCGGCGATGGACAAATTGTTGCGCGTGTCGTGTCGCTTCAAAATACAGATCCGTGGGCCAAAGCAGGCGTCATGATCCGCGAAAGTCTCGCCGCAAATTCAACTCATGCCTTTGCCCTGCTCTCATACACCAACGGAGTTGCCTTTCAGCGGCGCTCGAGCACGGGCGGAACAAGCGACCACATCGCCGGAGCCTTCGTTTTCGGAACGTATTGGGTAAAGCTGAATCGCACAGGCAACACGTTTACCGCCTATTCATCCGGTGATGGCATAAATTGGGCAACGATTGGAAGCGTCGCAATTTCAATGAGTAACACGGTGTATATGGGATTGGCTGTCACCGCCCATAACAACACGAACTTCAACAATGCCGTTTTCGACAACGTCCAGGTCAGTGGCGGAATTTCGAATAGCCTGCCCACGGTCAGCCTCGTATCGCCGACAAACGGCGCAACCTTCCTCCCCGGCACGAATATTACGTTACTCGCGACTGCGACTGATGCAGATGGATCGATCGCGAAGGTCGAATTCTTCGTCGCCACAAACAAATTGGGAACGGTGACGAACGCGCCCTATTCGATCGCGTGGAGCAACGTTCCGGCAGGAACCTTTGCGTTGAAAAGTGTGGCGACCGACAATCTAGGAGGCGCATCAACATCTGCGGTTGTAACGATCAACCTGCCGATTTTGTTCTCGAGTCCGCAACGCTTAACCAATGGGCAGTTCAAAATGTCCTTCTACGGAGTCGCCGGAAACACTTACGTCGTAGATGGGTCCACCAATCTGGCGACGTGGCAACCGCTTTATACGAACTCCAGCACCAACTCTCCGTGGCAGTTCATTGACACTAACGCAGCGACGCTTCCACGCCGCTACTATCGGGCACGACAACAATAAGGTTGCTCACACATTTCCCGACACATCCCACTGCGTACAAAAAAAAGAGCGACTCTTTCGAGTCGCTCTTGCGAATAAAACTTTACCGAAGATTAACCTGCGAGAGGTTGAGCTTCTGGCGCCGGAGGCAATTCTTCAACCGGCAACGGCTCGACGAGCGGCTTGATCTCCAACTTGCGATGGTAATCGAAACCAGTGCCCGCCGGGATGATGTGACCCATGATAACGTTTTCTTTGAAGCCACGGAGGTAATCGTATTTACCCATCGTTGCGGCTTCAGTGAGAACGCGCGTTGTGTCCTGGAAGGACGCAGCACTGAGGAAGCTTTCGGTTTCCAGCGACGCCTTCGTGATGCCAAGCAACACTGGTTGGGCTTCAGCCGGCTTACCACCTTTGGCTTCCACGCGTTCATTTTCGTTCTCGAAATCGATCTTATCGATCTGTTCACCCCACAGGAACTGGGTATCGCCCGGTTCCGTGATGCGCACCTTGCGGAGCATCTGGCGGATAATGATTTCGATGTGCTTGTCGTTAATAGTCACACCCTGCAAGCGATAAACTTCCTGCACTTCGTTGACCAAATGTTCCTGCAGTTCCTGAGGTCCGCAGACATCAAGAATTTCGTGCGGATCAACTGGACCTTCGGTCAACTGCTGACCTTTCTTCACGAAGTCGCCCTTGAAGACGATGACGTGCTTGCCGATCGGGATGAGATGTTCCTCTTCCACGCCGGTTTGCGGATCCTTGATCAGAATCGTGCGCTTACCGCGAACCGTCGGTCCGAAATCAACGATACCGTCGATCTTGGAGATTTCCGACGCGTCCTTCGGACGGCGGGCTTCGAACAGTTCAGCAACACGCGGGAGGCCACCGGTGATGTCCTTCGTCTTGGAAGTCTTACGAGGCGTCTTCGCGAGCAGTGTACCTGCGAAGATCTTGTCGCCTTCTTCCACAACGATGTGAGCGCCGGACGGAATCGCGTAGCTGGCGATTTGTTCGTTCTTGTCGTCGAGCACAACGATCTGCGGATGCAAATCTTCTTTGTGTTCGATAACGACCATAGCTTCCTGACCCGTCGTTTCATCGACTTCGTGCTTCATGGTCACGCCTTCGATAATGTCCTGGAATTTAATCTTACCGGCCTTTTCAGAGAGAATCGGCACGTTGTAAGGATCCCACTGGACGAAGGTGTCGCCCTTCTTGACTTTGCCGTGATCAGGCACCGAGATAACGGAACCGATAACAACGTTGTGCGTTTCGATTTCGCGGCCGTTGTCGTCGAGCAATGACACAGAACCGTTCTTGTTAAGAACGATGTTGTTGCCGTCTTCGAGTTGAACGATACGGAGATCGTTGTAACGAATGGTGGCGTCGAATTTCGATTTGATCTGCGGCTGTTTGAACACGGCTGCAGCAGTACCACCGATGTGGAACGTACGCATTGTGAGCTGCGTTCCAGGTTCACCGATCGACTGCGCGGCAACGATGCCGACAGCTTCACCGAGCTTAACGCGTAAGCCGGTCGCGAGGTTGCGCCCGTAGCAGTTCATGCAGATACCGAACTTGCTTTCGCAGGTCAGCACGGAACGAATCTTCACCTTTTCAACGCCAGCGTTATCGATCGTCTTCGCCTTCGTTTCGTCGATTTCTTCGTTCGACTTCGCGAGGATGTGTTTCGAATCGTGCGGATCGAGAATATCTTCCGCAGAGATACGACCGACGAGACGTTCGCTGAGCTTCACAACTTCGTCTTCGCCTTCATAAATCGCACCAACCCAGATGCCGTTCGTCGTACCGCAATCTTCCTCACGGATGATTACGTCCTGAGAAACGTCAACGAGCTTACGCGTCATGTAACCGGAGTCAGCAGTCTTAAGCGCTGTATCGGCGAGACCTTTACGAGCACCGTGAGTTGAAATGAAGTATTCCAACACGCTCAGACCTTCGCGGAAGTTCGCGAGAATCGGCTTTTCAATAATATCGCCGCTCGGCTTAGCCATCAGACCGCGGAGACCAGCAAGCTGACGAACCTGCTGTTTGTTACCACGAGCGCCAGAGTCCACCATCAGAGAAATCGGATTGTATTCCTTCTTGCTCTGGTTGTGTTCGAGCGTCTTGAGCATAACGCCAGCGATTTGATCCGTAGCGTGCGTCCAGATGTCGACAATCTTATTGTAGCGTTCGCCAGGAGTAATAATACCCTTGCGATACTGCTTCTCGACTTCAGCAATCTGTTTCTGAGCGTTCGCGATTTCCTGATCCTTTTCCTTGGGAATGATCATGTCGTCAATACCGATGGAGACACCGGCACGAGTCGCTTCGCGGAAGCCGATTTCTTTCAAACGATCGAGCGTAGCGACCGTCTTTTCGTGACCGCAGAACTTGTAGCAGTTCCAAATCATCGTTCCGAGCTGGGATTTGCCGACAACGATGTTCGGGAAACCCATCTCTTCAGGCCAGATTTCGGAGAAGATCACACGACCAACCGTCGTTTCGATCACCTTCAAATCAGCATTGCCATAAGGCGTCTTGGTGCCGCGATTCGGGTTCGCCAGACGAACACGAGAATGCGTCTTCAATTCGCCATCATGAAATGCGAACAACACTTCGCTCTTGCTGTTGAAGAGCGGCATGTGGTGCGACTCTTTCTTGTGATGAGCGCGAGGTTCTGCCGTCAGGTAATAGCAACCGAGCGTAATGTCCTGCGTCGGCGTCATGATCGGCTTGCCGCTCGACGGGCTGAAAATGTTCAGCGGAGCCATCATCAGCAAGCGCGCTTCCATCTGTGCTTCCACAGACAGCGGAACGTGCACGGCCATCTGGTCACCGTCGAAGTCCGCGTTGTAAGCGGTACAAACGAGAGGATGAATGCGAATCGCTTCGCCTTCGATCAACACAGGCTCGAAAGCCTGGATCGACAAACGGTGGAGCGTCGGAGCGCGGTTCAGCAAGACGGGGTGACCTTTGGTCACTTCTTCCAAAATGTCCCACACTTCCGGCGACTGGCGTTCGATCATCTTCTTCGCCGAACGAACGGTATGAACGTAACCGAGTTCTTTCAGGCGGCGGATAATGAACGGTTCGAACAAGACGAGAGCCATCTTCTTCGGAAGACCGCATTGATTCAATTTCAGTTCAGGACCGATGACGATCACCGAACGACCAGAGTAATCGACGCGTTTACCGAGCAAGTTCTGGCGGAAACGTCCGCTCTTGCCCTTGAGCATGTCCGATAGAGACTTCAATGAACGATTACCGGCGCCGGTGACGGCACGACCGTGACGACCGTTGTCGAACAACGCATCGACAGCTTCCTGCAACATGCGTTTTTCGTTACGAATAATCACTTCCGGTGTCTTGAGGCCGAGCAAGTTCTTCAGACGGTTGTTGCGGTTAATGACGCGACGATACAAATCGTTCAAGTCAGACGTTGCAAAGCGGCCGCCTTCGAGAGGAACCAACGGACGCAGGTCCGGAGGAATCACAGGCAACACGGTCAGGATCATCCATTCCGGACGGACCTTGTTCGCGAGAAATGCGCCGAGCAGCTTGATGCGCTTGGCCATCTTCTTACGAATCTGTTTGCTCTTCGTTTCCGTCATCGCGATCTGCAAGGCGTCGATCTGCTTCTGCAAATCAACATTTGCGAGACCTTCACGAACAGCTTCCGCGCCCATCTTGGCGACGAACGCATCGGCTCCGTAGGTTTCACGCGCTTCACGATATTCGTGTTCGCTCAACAATTGGTGCAACTTCAATGGCGTCGAACCCGGATCGATCACCATGTAATCTTCGTAATAGATAACGCGCTCGAGATTGCGAGCGGTCATGTCTAGAACCAGGCCGAGGCGGGACGGCATGCATTTGAAGAACCAAATGTGCGATACTGGCACGGCGAGTTCGATGTGACCCATGCGTTCGCGGCGAACGCGGGCGAGTGTCACTTCGACACCGCAACGATCGCAGACCACGCCACGATGCTTGATGCGTTTATATTTTCCGCAGGAGCATTCCCAGTCCTTCACTGGACCGAAGATTCGTTCGCAGAACAAGCCACCCTTTTCAGGCTTGAACGTACGATAATTGATTGTCTCAGGGTTCTTGACTTCACCCTTCGACCAGGCGCGAACGTTTTCTGGCGACGCGACTGAAATGGCGACGTGCTCGACCTGGTTGACTTTATCCAAACCGAGTAACTCGCGGGCGGTTTCTTTCGTGTTCATGTTCAAAATTTCTTACTGGCGGACGCGGCGCTAACCGCGCCCGCCAAATTAATATCTGTTTGTTGTTAGCCGAGGTTAGCGAGGTCTTGCGGTTGTTGTTGCATTTCACCATCGCCAGCTGCGTAACCAACTTTGACGTCCATGCCCAGAGACTGCATTTCTTTGACAAGAACGTTGAACGATTCCGGCACGCCGGCTTCGAGCGCATTGTCACCCTTGACGATGCTTTCGTAGATGCGCGTGCGGCCCTGCACGTCGTCAGATTTGACGGTGAGTAATTCCTGGAGCGTATAGGCCGCGCCATAAGCTTCCATCGCCCACACTTCCATTTCACCGAAACGCTGACCGCCGTATTGCGCCTTACCACCGAGCGGCTGCTGGGTGACAAGCGAGTATGGTCCGACGGCACGCGCGTGAATCTTATCAGCAACCAAGTGGCCCAGTTTCATCATGTAGATGTAGCCCACGACAATTTCCTGGTCGAACTGTTCGCCTGTGCGACCGTCGAACAACGACGTTTTCGCGTGTTCAGGCAGTTTCGCATCCTTGAGGTATCCACGGATTTCCTTTTCCTTGATACCGTCGAACACAGGCGTTGCGAAACGCATACCGAGCAGCTTCGCCGCCCAGCCCAAGTGCGTTTCCAAGACCTGACCGACATTCATACGGCTCGGCACACCCAGCGGATTCAAAACGATATCCACCGGAGTTCCGTCCGCGAGGAACGGCATGTCTTCTTCAGGAACGATCTTCGCGACAACACCCTTGTTACCGTGACGACCAGCCATCTTGTCACCAACTGACAATTTACGCTTCGAAGCGATATAAACTTTAACCTGCTTGATGACACCGCTGTCGATTTCATCGCCAGCTTCAATGCGCTCCGACTCTTCGTCGTACTGCATCTGGAGATCATCAAACTTCTTCTTAAACTGTCCGATGATTTCGTTAATCTTGTTACGGATCGGCGATGGATCGATTTCGATGCGGTCATAAACTGTCGCCAGTTTACGCAGCAAGGTCTTCGTGATCTTGCGATTGGCCGGGATGATGATTTCGCCGGTTTCGCTGTTCACAACGTCGAGCGGAATCTTTTCACCGAGCAGGATGTTGCTCAGAGCTTCCGTCAATTGTTCGCGCAATTCTTCAAGCTTCGCCTTGTGCTCTTCCTGCACAGCCTTCGCCTGCTTCTTGCCTTCGCGATCAACGGTCTTAACTTCCTTCTCCATGTCGCGCTCTTTCTTGGAAGAGACCTTGACGTCCATGACGATGCCGTAAGTTCCAGATGGAACCTTCAGCGACGTGTCTTTAACGTCAGCAGCCTTTTCACCGAAGATTGCGCGGAGCAAACGTTCTTCAGGAGCCAGTTCGGTTTCAGATTTCGGAGTGATTTTGCCGACGAGAATGTCGCCAGGCTTCACTTCCGCACCGATGCGGATCACGCCGTCTGGTCCGAGATTCTTCAACGCTTCTTCGCCGAGGTTCGGGATATCGCGTGTGATTTCTTCAGGACCGAGCTTCGTGTCACGAGCACCAACTTCGAATTCATCGATGTGAATCGAGGTATAGATGTCTTCCTTGACGATGCGTTCGCTGATCAGAATCGCGTCCTCGAAGTTATAACCGTTCCAGGGCATGAACGCGCAGAGCACGTTGCGGCCGAGAGCGAGTTCGCCACCTTGTGTGCAAGGACCGTCAGCAATGACTTGGCCCTTCTTCACATGATCACCCTTAGCGACGAGGATCTTTTGATTGATGCAAGTCGCGGCATTGGAACGCATGAACTTACGGACCTGATAGACGTGAACGCCATTTGCAGGATCGTTTTTGATGCGCTTCTTGCCTTCAGGCAATTTGCCGTCATCTGTGATGATGATCTGATTGCCGATGACTGAAGCGACTTTGCCAGCTTCTTCCGCAACCAAAACGGCGCGGGAGTCGCGAGCAACGCGCTCTTCCAAACCAGTCGCGACGAGCGGAGCTTCAGTCACGAGCAGCGGAACAGCCTGGCGTTGCATGTTAGAACCCATCAACGCGCGGTTAGCGTCGTCGTGTTCAAGGAACGGAATCAGCGACGCAGCAACAGACACGAGCTGCTTCGGCGAAACGTCCATGTAATCGACCTTCGTCGGCTCAACGTCGATGAAGTCACCTTTGCAACGGCAAGGAACTTTATCCGTCTGGAAGTTACCTTTGTCGTCGATAGGCGCATTCGCCTGCGCAACAGTGAACGCTTCTTCGCGGTCAGCCGTGAGATACTCGATCTCATTCGTGACGCGACCTTTCACTACTTTGCGATAAGGCGTTTCGAGGAAACCGAAATCATTGATGCGCGCGAAGGTCGCGAGCGATGCAATAAGACCGATGTTCGGGCCTTCAGGTGTTTCAATTGGACAAATACGACCGTAGTGCGACGGATGCACGTCACGGACTTCGAAACCAGCACGGTCACGGGACAAACCACCAGGTCCGAGAGCCGACAAACGGCGTTTGTGGGTCAACTCGGCGAGCGGATTGATCTGATCCATGAACTGCGACAACTGGCTGCGGCCGAAGAAGTCGCGGATAACAGCCGACAAAGCTTTAGGATTGATGAGCTTCTGAGGCACCATCGATTCCATGCTTTGATCGAACAAAGTCATGCGTTCTTTGACGAGACGTTCGGTACGGGCGAGGCCGACCCGGCACTGATTGGCCAACAATTCGCCAACAGTACGGATACGGCGGCTACCCAAGTGATCGATATCGTCCAGCGTGCCTTCACCCTTTTTCAGGCGGAGCAAATACTTCGTTGCTTCAACCAAATCTTCTTTGGTCAAAATGCGAGAATCGCCACCGTTCTTGAGATTCAACTTCTGGTTGATCTTATAACGACCAACGCGACCGAGGTCATAACGCTTCGGATCGAAGAACAAGCGTTTAATAAGCGCTTTCGCGTTCGCGGCCGTTGGTGGATCTCCAGGGCGCAGACGACGATAGATGTCCTTCAACGCCTCGTCCTGATTCTTCGTCGGATCCTTCTTCAAGCACTTGATGACAATGCCTTCATCAATCGTTGTATCAACGACGCGGATCTTGTTGATTCCGAGTTCGGCAATCTGCTTAACAACGGCTTTGGACAACGGTTCGAATGCGCGGGCAACAACGATATTCTTGTCAGCGTCAACAGCATCTTCGACCAGAACCTTGTTCTGAATGTCTTCGAGCTTGTCAGCTTCTTTAACGCTCAGGTCTTCGATATCGTAGAAAAGCTTCAGCACTTCTTCATCGGTGCCTTTTGTCGTGTCAGCATCTTTGGACTTCGTTTCTGGATGATCCAGGAAGCTCAAAGCGCGGAAGAAAGTCGTCGTTAAAAATTTACGACGGCGTTTCTTACGATCGAGGTAAACGTAAAGCATGTCGCTCGTGTCGAATTGTGCTTCGTACCACGAACCACGATCAGGGATGATTCGGAAAGAATGCAACGTTTTGCCGTTTGGATGCTGCGTTGATTCAAACGCAATACCAGGCGAGCGATGCAACTGGCTGACGATCACGCGTTCAGCACCATTGATGACGAATGAACCCTGAGGCGTCATGAGCGGCAGTTCGCCCATGAACACTTTTTCTTCCTTCGTCCCCTTCTCTTCCTTCAACAAAAATGTGACATGCAAAGGAGCACCAAAGGTGATGCCTTCGCGCAAGCATTCGAGCCAGTCATTCTTCGGCTCGCCGATTTCGTAGCTGTGGAAATCGAGCTTGTTTTTGCCATCATAACTTTCGATGGGGAAAACTTCCGTGAACACAGCTTGCAGCCCGGTGTTCTTCCGCTTGGATTGCGGTACATCGAGTTGCAGAAATTCCTTATAGGAATTGACCTGCAATTCAATCAAGTTGGGTGGCGCGATGACCTCCTTAATTTTCCCGAAGTTTACTCTTTCAGTGACTTTCGATGGCATTGTTTACCTCAGATTTGGCTGACGGTTACACGTCAGACCGTTGTTGAACTACAAACGACAGAAGGCAAGCGCTCTGCGTTCAGCAGAAAGCTCGCCGTTTTTCAAATTTCGGTTGTTAAAAAATAAATTCCGACAATTCCGCGTTTTCCTTGGCTCCGATGTTATCCCCCACTTACCTCACCGCATTTCCCCTCAAATGCGATGCAAATTCAAAAGAGTGGAGACGCTCCTTTCGAAGCGTCCCCACCAAAGCACAAAGTTATTTAACTTCGACTTTAGCGCCAGCTTCTTCGAGCTTCTTCTTGGCAGCGTCGGAATCGGCTTTGTTAGCACCTTCCAACAACGGCTTCGGAGCGCCTTCGACAAGAGCCTTGGCTTCTGCCAGGCCCAAGCCAGCTTTGACTTCACGGACAACTTTGATGACCGCGATCTTTTTGTCAGCTGGAACTGAAGCAAGAATCACGTCAAACGTGTCCTTGGCAGCAGCAGCAGGAGCAGCAGCTCCGCCACCACCACCACCAGCAGCAGCAACAGCTACCGGAGCGGCAGCGGTTACACCCCAGGTGGATTCCAATTGTTTAACGAGTTCAGCGGTTTCAATAACCGTCAATTTGCTCAGTTGATCTACGATTGCAGCGATATCAGCCATGTTACCTTTCTAGTTTCGTCGTCATTCGCAGCCACGAATGGTTTAAGCTCACCAGCCAGCAAGCCGACGATTTACTTTGTTTTTGTTTATTTCCCTCCCCATTGGCTTAAAAATGGAGAAGAAATCTTCCACACAACCAGGGAATTGCAACTTCAGGGCAATTCCCCATTGCAAAATTAAGCTTGTGCGCCTCCGTCTTTGTCGGCTTTCGCCTTCAAAACACGTGCGAGCTGGCTTGCCGGGGTATTGAGCAACACAGCGAGCTTCGTCGCCGGCGCCTGCAACACTCCGAGCAGTTTGCCACGGAGAACTTCGATCGATGGAAGATCCGCCAACGCACTGAGGTCAGCCGCTTCCAACCGTTGATTGTTCAAAAACGCAAACCGTACCTTCGGTTTTTCGAATTCCGAACTAAACGTCTTGATAACCTTCGCCGCCGCCGAGACATCGCGTTGTCCGGTGACAACCGCCAACTGTCCGGCCAAAGAACCAACTTCAACACCGGCTTCTTTAGCAGCGATCTTGAAAATGGAGTTCTTGACGACGTGAATCTCAGCACCAGCCTTGACCAAACGCTTGCGCAGTTCCGTCACGGGTCCGACTTTCAAGCCGGTATAGTCCACAACGATGAAGAACGGCGACGCGTTGAGGCGACCGGCGTATTCCTTACTAATAAATTGCTTTTCGGCACGCATGGTAAATTTCTCCTTTTAATGATTAAACAGACGCTACGAACTCACGCACATCGATGCGCACGGGCGGACTCATTGTGGTTGAGATCGTGCAGCTCTGAATGAACGTTCCTTTTGCGGCCGACGGCTTTGCCTTGGCAACAGAGTCGATGACCGCGCGAGCGTTTTCTTCGATCTGGTCAGCTTTGAAGTTTGCCTTACCAACTGGAACGTGAACGTTACCAGCCTTGTCGATTTTGAATTCAACACGACCAGCTTTGACTTCTTTGACAGCCTTGGCGGTGTCGTCAGTTACTGTGCCGGTCTTGGGGTTTGGCATCAAACCGCGAGGTCCGAGAACCTTACCGAGCTTACGAACTTCCAACATCGCTTCCGGCGTAGCAATCGCGACGTCGAAATCTGACCAGCCTTCAACGCACTTCTTGATCATGTCGTCGAAACCGACATATTCAGCGCCTGCGGACTTCGCGGCGTCAGCGGAAGGACCAGGTTTAGCAAAGACCAACACGCGAACGGTTTTACCGCTGCCGTGTGGAAGTGGAACGGTGCCACGAACCATCTGGTCGGATTGCTTCGGATCAACACCGAGTTTGAAAGCGATGTCGACAGTTTCAACAAACTTCGCCTTCGGAAATTTTGCGAGGACTTCGACTGCATTCTTCAATGGATAAGTTTTGTTCTTATCCACCATTTCGAGCCCCTTGCGATAACGTTTACTTCCTTCTTTTTTCATTTTCTTTTGTGCGGTGCGAACGAGTTTTTGATGCTCTCCCGCTATTAATGTTTATTTGTCTACTACTTCGATGCCCATGTTACGGGCGGTTCCGCAAACCATGCGGAAAGCTGATTCTTCATTCGCCGTGTTCAAGTCTTTGATCTTGATCTTGACGATGTCCATGACTTGTTTGCGGGTCACTTTGCCAACCTTGTCCTTGTTCGGAACCTTGGAACCGGAAGCGATGTTCGCGGCTTTCTTCAAGAGAACCGATGCCGGTGGCGACTTGGTGATGAAGGTGAAAGATTTATCCTGATATACCGTGATAACCACGGGGATAATCATGCCGGCCTGATCTTTGGTGGCGGCGTTGAATTCTTTGCAGAAACCCATGATGTTTACACCGTGCTGACCGAGCGCGGGGCCGACTGGCGGCGCCGGGTTCGCTTGTCCGGCAGGGATCTGCAATTTAATCTGTCCTGTTACTTTTTTTGCCATAACGAAATTTCTATTCTTTTTTAAACGTGACTCGTGATTCGTGATTCGTGAAACGTGAGGCAACGTTTTACGCTTCACGCTTCTTTAAGCCTTCTCCACCTGCCAATACTCCAGTTCGACCGGCGTATTGCGCCCGAAAATGTTCACTGTCACTTTGAGCTTGCCCTTGTCCGGATCGATTTCTTCGATCACGCCGCTGAAGTTCAAGAATGGACCGTCGTTAATCTTAACGGTTTCCCCAACATTGAACTGCATCTTTGGCTTCTCGGTATCTTCAGATTCCGAAATCTGCGCTTTAATCGTCGCCATTTCGTCTTCAGTGACCGGGACCGGACGTTCGCCGCCGACAAAACCAATTTTGCCCGGCGTGTCCTGGATGAAATACCAGGGCGCTTCGAGAACGCGCTTGTTGTCATCCAGCAAAATCATCTGGATGTAGACATAGCCCGGATGGAGCTTGCGTGTCGTGACGGTTTTTTTGCCGCCGCGAACGTCTACAACCTTTTCGACAGGTACGAGCACTTCTTTGATGTACTCGCCCATCTCTTCAGCCTTCATCCGTTTTTCAATGGACTCTTTGACCTTATGCTCCTGGCCCGACAACGTATGGATTACAAACCACTGTGGTTGCATGAAAGTCCTGATTAAACGATGTGTTGGATGACGAACGCGAATACCACGTCAGCCAAAACGGTGAATGCACCCAATAACGCGATTGCAACCATAACTAATTTGGTTGAATCCCAAAGCTCCTCCCAGGTAGGCCAGGTGCATTTACGCAACTCTTCCTTCGTTTCATCAACGTAGGCAGAAAGCTTCAGGAATGCGCCTTTGCGCCAGAGCAGGACGAACGCAATGAATGCGACGACCAGCACGATTAAAATTGGCAACAGTTGTTTCACGTTATCTAAAATTTATATTTTGGCGGAGAGGGAGGGATTCGAACCCCCGGTACGCTTTCGCGCACAGCGGTTTTCAAGACCGCCGCAATAGACCACTCTGCCACCTCTCCGGCTCCACCAACCAACTCCCCTCACCCGATTCGTTGGCACGGCGGGAGGGACTCGAACCCCCAACCGACAGTTTTGGAGACTGCAACTCTACCAATTGAGCTACCGCCGTATGCCGTCGAGATTTCCCCTCATTACCCACGCAGGTTTTACCTGCTATTTCTAAAGACCAAAAAGGGAGCGAGGGGCTTTAAAGTCCCCCGCTCCGCGAGATTGAACTCAAATTAAGCGACAACGTCGCTCACACGACCGGCGCCAATGGTACGGCCACCTTCGCGGATAGCGAAACGTTGACCTTTTTCCATAGCGATCGGCGCGATCAATTCGATTTCCACCGAGACGTTATCGCCCGGCATCACCATTTCCACGCCAGCCGGCAACATAACTGTGCCCGTGACGTCAGAGGTGCGGAAGTAGAACTGAGGACGATACTTGGTGAAGAACGGCGTATGACGGCCACCTTCATCCTTCGACAACACGTACACTTCAGCTTTGAACTTCGTGTGTGGAGTGATCGAGCCCGGCTTGGCGAGAACCATGCCACGTTCGACTTCTTCCTTCTTCGTGCCACGGAGCAGGACACCAACGTTATCGCCAGCGCTCGCTTTATCGAGGAGCTTGCGGAACATTTCGATGTCGGTAGCAGTGGTCTTGCGCGTGTCTTTCAAGCCGACGATTTCGACTTCAGACATCTTCAAGAGTTCACCACGTTCCACACGGCCGGTCACAACAGTACCACGACCTTCAATGTTGAACACGTCTTCGACGCACATCAAGAAAGGCTTGTCGACTTCGCGAACCGGATCAGGGATGAAGCTGTCGATCGCGTCCATCAACTCCTGGATGGCTTTTTCGCCTTCAGGTTTCGCGGACAAAGCTGCGGTAGCAGAACCACGGATGATCGGGGTCTTGTCGCCAGGGAATTGGTACTTGCTGAGCAAGTCACGAATTTCCATTTCAACGAGGTCGAGCAATTCCGGATCGTCAACGAGGTCAACCTTGTTGAGGAAAACGACGATAGCAGGCACACCGACCTGACGAGCGAGCAGGATGTGCTCACGGGTCTGAGGCATCGGACCGTCCGCTGCGCTGACGACGAGAATAGCTCCGTCCATCTGAGCCGCACCGGTAATCATGTTTTTGACATAGTCAGCATGGCCTGGGCAATCGACGTGAGCGTAGTGGCGCTTGGCGCTTTCGTATTCGACGTGCGAGACAGCGATCGTAACAGTCTTCGTATCGTCACGAACCGTACCGCCTTTGGTGATATCCGCATAGCTGATTGGCTTGGCCAAACCTTTGCGGGACTGCACTTCAACGATCGCCGCGGTCAAGGTGGATTTGCCATGGTCAACGTGGCCGATGGTGCCGACGTTTACGTGCGGTTTAGTTCTTTGAAATGATTCTTTTGCCATGTGCTATCTCTCCTGCGTATTTATTTGTTTACGTTTTACTTTTACTTAAATCGTCAAATCTGGAGCCCAAGATCGGGATTGAACCGATGACCTCGTCCTTACCAAGGACGTGCTCTGCCAACTGAGCTACTTGGGCAGAGTCCAAATTCAGTCATTTTCGCGAGGCTTTTAAAAACCTGTAAAAAACGACAAAAATCCATTACCCAAAGCTTTTTCCGAGAAAAAGTTTAGGGCTAATGAATCCTTTATTGTTTCACGGCCCGATTGACTTCGCGGGAACGTAGAAAAGTTCCCCCACGCTGTCAAACGGTTTTTTGAAAATTCTGTCTAAATTGCCGCTTTGAGGACCAATTTCCGACGGATTGTAGTTGCTTGCCACCCCAAGCGCAAGTTTTGCACAACAGGAGGTAGGAAATCATATCCTGGGGGCCTCTCAAAACTCCCATTTTTCAATCCAGAACGGGTTTTTTTCGCTCCATTTTGATACAGACGGAGGGTTTACAGCCCATAAACTCTCCTGAAAGGCACCGTTTTACAACCAAAACACCGCCAAAAAATTTTTTGGCGTATTTTTCGTTTCGCGAAATATGATAAAAAATTTTTCGACGCCAATTTCGTTTCAATAAACCCGTCAAAAAGTTTTGCGACGGGTTTCCGGTTTCAAAAACTGCGTCAAAAAGTTTTTTTACGGTGTTTTTGATTCAAGAAATACGTCAGGAAATTTTTCGACGCCCTTTTTGTTTCAAAATATCGGCCAAAAAATTTTTTGGGGTCCTTTTTGTTAAGTTTGAGCCGCCAAAAAGTTTTTTGACGCATTTCTCGTTTCAAAAAGGGCGTCAAAAATTCCTTATCACCGAGTGGATCTCGACAGAGAAACCAAAGATTCGTTATTTGCCAATCACTTTTCCCAGAAGGAAAAATTTTCGATCGGGATACCAAAGCACTGTTTTGCCTTTGACTACCGTCACGCTCGAATAGAGTGCCAGGTCTAGACGACCGAGTTTTCCCGGCGGGCCAAGCAATAAACCATCGTGATCGAAGAAAAATTGGGGTTCATCAAACCACACCGGCTGATCTGCGCCGCGTTGAAAATGTCCAATCACTTTGTAAACTGGCCGACGATGTAATTGAGTGTCGCGCGGCGTGAATCCTTGATAATTGCCGTCGTGATTGTGAATGAATAACGCGTAAGTCCCACTTCCTGCGTCTGGTCCGCCCAGATCGAATATCGGGCATGGCGACAACGGATGCTTCAATGGTTCTCCTCCGTCTTTGCGCAGTAAGGGCCGCCCCCTGCTCCACGTCTTTCCGTCATCAGAACTGATCGTCCAGTAAGGGCTGCCGGTCATCGTACGCATCACGCAGAATAATCGGCCGTCAGGCAATTTCACAATCGACGGCTCCTGGCAAACACTCGTGTCAGGATGGTCAGGGTAAGGAACGGCGATAGCGTCGTTATCAAAGGCGAACCATGAAATTTTTAACTGCGCTGGTTCCGGGTTCTCATCGAGATTGTCGAACCGCATGAATTCAACAACCGAGTCATGCGAAATCCACGACGGTGTTGGATTTTTCTTAACGGCTTTGCTGGTCCACCGTGTCAGGCCGACCAAATATTTTCCGTCCTTGGTCAATCGTAGCGGCTTTTGCCATGTGATGCAGTTCGCTGGAAATGATGTGTCCGGATTGTCTCGCGATGTTCGTGGAACCGGAATGGTCTGCGGCTTCGACCACGTTGCACCACGGTCATCGCTGTAGATTCCGGTCAATTGGCCGGTGGTGTGTGGAAAGGTATCCACCTTGCCGACATGTTGGCTGTAAAGAACGTAAATGCGGCCGCGTTTGCTCACCATCGGAAATGCCCAACTCGCCATCAAACCGTCACCGGGTCTCGCAGGCCCCGCAATAATCCGCGGTTTTGCCCATGTTTTGCCATGGTCTTCGCTCTGCGAAAAAACGATGTGCTGGTCTGGCTCGCCTTCCCGTGTGCTTTGCGTCCAGATTGCCATCAATGATTTGTCCGGACCGTCGAAAACCAAAAAATGTTCGTTGCCCGTATCGGTCACTTCTTTCCCTGAAACTTCGGGGACAAATACGATGTAATCGGGCTTCGTGGAGTGAAGGCTCGCAGGGATTTTATCTCGCCATTGCTCAACGGGCGGAACGATGCGGTTTGTTTTGACGTTCGATGTCTGCGCCCGTCCCATCGTGGCTGCACACAGAATACCCATCAGCAAAATTGAACAGAGGGCACAATGAGATTTGATCTTCATGCTCAGTAAAACAGTTGCTTTGTCGAGGTCAGTATATATGAGAACTCAATCTATTACTCGCCGTTTCGCGAACTGCCTGAATACAACAGAAACACAAACTCCGCTGCTCTAACTGGCAGGATTGAACCCATCCACATACAAAGGGTACTTATTCTGGTCCTCGGCGTGCTACGATTTTTAAATCCTCGGAGTTGCTTCGCGATCCTTGCCACACATCGTGGTTGCCAGCCGACGAAAAATCAGGAATTTTCCACGCGCACGTTACGAGGACTATTTTGAAAAAACCGATCCTGATCAACATCACAGGGATGGATAAACCGGGCATTACTGCGTCGATCACGCAGGTGCTCGCCAGCTTCGACGTTAATATCCTGGATATCGCCCAATCCGTTATCCACGACGCGCTGTCTCTCGGGATGATGGTCCAAATTCCGGAAACCTCGCCGAATGCAGAAGTGATCAAAGACGCGATCGAGAAACAAATCGCGCCGACAGGTCTCACCGTGCGGTTCCTCGAAATCAGCCACGAGAGCTATACCGATTGGGTCGGCAAGCAAGGCAAGCCGCGGCACATCGTCACGCTGCTGGCGCGTCGCATCACTGCGCATCAGATCAGTCGTTTGTCGAAGATTGTCGCAGATCACAACCTCAACATTGATAAAATCAATCGCCTCTCCGGCAGAATTGCTCTCGATTCAATCGCACGCAAAAACAGCCAGGCATGCGTGGAATTTTCGTTGCGTGGCGCGGTCCCGGACCTATCTGCATTGCGCCGTGAGTTTCTTCAACTTGCGGATGAAATTGACGTCGATATCGCCTATCAGGAAGACAACATTTTTCGCCGCAATCGTCGGCTTATGGCCTTTGACATGGATTCGACCTTGATTCAGGCAGAAGTCATCGATGAACTTGCGAAACGCGCCGGCGTGGGGAAGAAAGTCGCAGAGATCACCGAGCGCACCATGCGCGGCGAGTTGGATTTCAAACAAAGTTTTGCCGAACGTCTCGCACTCTTGAAAGGGTTACCGGAATCCGAGCTTGCAGAAATTGCCGTGACATTGCCGTTGACCGATGGCGCGGAAAAATTAATAGGGACGGTGAAACGACTTGGCTATAAAACCGCGATTCTTTCCGGCGGGTTCAAATATTTCGGCCGAGCGCTACAGCGGAAACTTGGCATCGACTACGTCTTCGCCAACGAACTCGAAATCGAAAACGGATTGGTAACGGGTCGAGTGTGTGGCGAGATTATCGATGGTGCAAAAAAAGCCGCGCTGCTCGCGAGCATCGCACAACACGAAGGTTTTTCATTGGAGCAAACGATCGCTGTAGGTGATGGCGCAAACGATTTACCGATGTTGAGCATCGCCGGACTTGGAATCGCATTTCATGCAAAGCCGATCGTGAAAGCCTCCGCCAAACAATCGCTCAACACGCTCGGTTTGGACGGTATCCTGTATTTGATGGGTTTCTCCGAGCGAGAGGTGATGACCACAACGAAAACGAACACCATCGTTTCGTAATTCCGAGACAACCGAGCTGCGCTGGTGTTGCGTTCCAAACCCCGCTCGCCCTCTCTCAGATTGCCGCAATCATCGGCAGTTTTTTTTCTTTACACTACTACCTCGGTAGTATTACCTCGGTCGCACATGAAACGAAAAGTTCATCGACTTGGGGATCTTCAACTAAAAATAATGAAGCTGCTCTGGGAGAAAACTGAAGCTTCTGTCCCGGAAATCCACGACAGCCTGTCTCGAGGAAAAGACCTCGCCTACACCACCATTGCAACCATGCTCCGAAAGATGGAAGCAAAGGGACTCGTGAAACATCGTGTGGAAGAACGAAAGTTCATTTATCGCCCTGCTGTTCAGGAGGAGGCTGTCTCGAAAAACATGACCGAACATCTGCTCGACCGTCTGTTCGAAGGCAGCCTTG
>CBHWET010000010.1:0-42266 GCA_966112985.1 uncultured bacterium
TTTTAACATACGTCGTAATGCGAGAAGGGGGACGCCTAAAGATTATCGGTTTAAACCAGCGCGATCAATACGCTTTCCAAGAATTGGCTGACGTAAAATAACCCCCGTTTGTTCAACCCAATGTCTAGTTTCAGACTTCGCCTGAAGCGCTGGAAGGGGGAATACTTACAAACGCCCGACCCACCACGCGAGGAGTTCGCGTCCACAGAAAACCCAGATCGTTGCTGCTGCGGCAATGTATGGTCCGTACGGAATCCGGCTTCCCTGGACGCGGCGCAAAATCATGAGCACACAAACGACGGCCGTTCCAATAACCGAACTCGCCATGAGCGAAAAGATTGCGGCCTGCCATCCAAGGAAAGCGCCGATAGCCGCCATGAATTTCACATCGCCGAATCCCATTGCTTCGCGCGGCAGGATGAGATCGTCGGCAACTGCCTCCATGTGCGGCACTTCTTCAGGGTTAAATGCATGGTCGCCGACCTTGAGTGTCTTGGGGGTCAGCCGGATCTCTGCCTCCGCGTAGCAACGATCAATCATTTCCACATTCCGCGCGGGAAGAATGATGGCATCTGAGTCGCGATAGAAAATCTCGTCGTAAGGAATTGTTTCTGTTGGCAGCACCAGAGCGGTTTCGGTGAACACAATCCTGCTACCCGTTTCGAGTTTCAGTTTGTGCTTGCCGAAAAGCAGTTTGCCGCCGCGCAGCACTGCGTAAATCAATCCGCCACCGACCAATGCACCGAGAACACTCTGCTGCATTCCTTTGGAGATCAATTTTTCTCCGTGCAGTTCAGGCACGAAAAACGAAATGAACACGCCGGCTACAATGCCGCCGATCGTTATTTCATCCGGGATGATAAAGTGTTCGAAGTCGATGAATGTAGCCGCAACGAAACCCGACAGCAGGACGCAGTAAGCAAGGGCGAGAAGTGCTGATTGATGGCCGAACTTTAACCAGCAGGCGAGGAACAGAACACCGGTCAACAGCTCCACGAGAAAATACCGGATTGAAATTGGTGCCCGACAATTCGCGCATTTACCGCGGAGGTAAAGCCACGTGATCAACGGCATGTTCAGGTACCACGGAATCGTGTAGCCGCAATACGGGCAATGTGAGGGCGGCGACACAATGCTTTCGCCACGAGGCATGCGATGGATGCAAACGTTCAGGAAACTGCCGATCATGCTTCCCAGAACGAAGAAAACCCCCGACCAGAAATGGAATGGGACGCGCGCCCAGATTTCAGGGTCAAACATAACGGCCGTTATTTTCCGTAAACATTTTTTTCAAGCGCTTCGCGCATCGCCGCAATCGGCACCGGTTTTGATGACCAAAGCTCCAACGCTTTTGCACCTTGGTACAAAAGCATTCCGATACCGTTAGCAGTTTTGCAACCAAGCGATTTTGCGAAACGTAACAGCGGCGTCTCCGCCGGGCGATAAATCATGTCGTAAACGTAACGCGGTTTGTGGACCTGCAGCCACTTCGGATCGATAGGTGCGGGATCTTCCGCTTTCAATCCCAAAGACGTCGCGTTAAGAACCAGGTCGACAGGGGCGTTTGGATAGCCTTCGAAGATGTTGATTGCCGGATTCTGCGCGCGCAAAGCACGGCCAAGTTCGGCAGCTTTGTTCGGGTTGTGAACCGTGACGTGAATTTGAACGCCAGGGAAACGCGTGCTGATTTCGACTGCGACCTGACCGGCTTTTTCTTCCGTGCGATTCAAAAGAAATAGATTCGATACACCTTCCGACGCAAGCTTCAACGCCGCTGCACGACCGGCTCCGCCCGCGCCAAGCAACAACACTGAAGCGCCGCGCAATGACAATCCGAGATCCTCGTTGATCGAGCGCGTGATCGCATCGGCATCGGTGTTGAAACCCTGGGTTCGAATGTCGTTCACCTGATCGGCTGGAACTTGCGCAAGCGAAACCCATTCGCCGCGTTCGTTGCGCGTTTCAAACCGGATTGTGTTCACGGCTCCCCATATCTTCGCTGACTCGTCCAGGACATCGACCATCTGCAGAGCGAGAAGCTTATGTGGGACAGTGAGATTCAGGCCGACGAATTTCATCGCCTTGGCACCGATGATTGCAGCGTGCAAATGATCTGGATGAACATCATACGCCAGGTAGCGCCAATTCAGGCCAAGGGTTGCGATGCCGGCGTTCTGCATGGCTGGTGATGCCGAGTGTTTGATGGGATGTCCATAGACCGCGCAGTAACGCGTCGTGGCATCAATCGCCTGTTGCAGCTTGTCGGACACGCCGCAGATTAAAGCCACAAGCGCGAAAGACACCAAGAAGGAATTTCGACCGGGATTGTCGAAGACGCTTCAGGACAACCTGATTAAGTTACAGGACTGCCGATGTTTATTGGGCGGAACAAATCTGGGCGCCGTCACACTATGGAGGTGTGCTCCTCGAGATGGCTATACGACAAACTGTTGGGGCTCGCTTTAGGCAGTTTAATCCAGAAGCAGCTCCCTCTATCTGAATCTGAAGTCAACCCGAGTTCGCCACCCATTCGCTCTATCGCTTTGCGGACGATTGCGAGGCCAATCCCTGTGCCTGGATAATCCTCGTAATTGTGCAGACGCTCAAACACACCGAAAATCCGTTCCTGATACTCAGGGGCAATGCCGATTCCATTATCCTCGATCAATATTTTCGTTTGCGGTCCTGCGTCGATTGCGTGCACGCGCACGACGGGCGATACACCTTTGCGGCTAAATTTAAGTCCGTTGTCGAGGAGATTGCGAAATACTTGTGAGAGTAAAGCGGCATTCCCTATGACATCTGGAATCTCTCCCTCGATGGCGACCGTTGCTTTCTTGGATGTTATATCTCCGCGGAGTTCTTCGATGGCTGCGGCAATTACGCGCCGCACACTAACCGTTTCAAGCGTTACCTTGTCCTGTGAAATCCGGCTGTAGTGCAACAGATCGTCCACGAGTTCGTTCATTCGCAACCCTGAAAAAGCAATGCGATAAAGCAAATCCATTTCTCCGGCAGCGAGTTTTTTTGCGCACTCCTCCAGAAGAATCGCCGTGAAACTATTGATGCTGCGCAAAGGGGCGCGCAGGTCGTGAGCGACAGTGTAGACGAAGCTCTGAAGCCGCGCGTTGAGTTCACTGAGTTCTGTATTCGCCTCTTCTAGTTGCTGAGTCCTTAAACGCAACGCAATGAAGTTGGACACGCGCGCTCTCAGAATGGCAGGGGCGACTGGCGTGTGAATGTAATCCACAGCACCCAGCGCGTAACCACGTTCCATGTCGACTTCCGTAGCATCGACTTCGCTGACAAAGATGATCGGCAACTCTGCAAAGCGTTCCCGTTCGCGAATCAGCGTTGCCGTTTCGAAACCATTGAGAACTGGCATGTTCACGTCAAGGATGACGAGATGAACCGGTTCTTTGAGCAACAGTCTTAGTGCTTCTTTACCGGAATCGGCTTTATGGATGTTATAACCAAGCGGTTGGAGCATCGCTTCCATCGCCAGGAGCTTGTCGGGACGGTCATCAACAATCAGGATCGAGATTTGAGAGTCTGAACTCACGATTTGTGAACATGTAACATTGAACAATAGGGCCGCGCTATCAGGGCATTTCACGAGCGGAATTTTTCGCCACAGCTACGAATGGCGGGATAACCCAACATCGTTTCATCATCTAAAACAATGACACGTTGAACTGGGTGGGGAACGAATGCAAAATCGGATAACCTTGAATGCAGGCTCAGGTCCTGCCTTATGGGGTTTCTCGGTGTTTTTGATGGACTAGACGAACATGTAGTCTGTGCGGAGACTCGGGATTTGAGAACGCGTTCTCCTTAACCTTATCTCCTCCTAGCGGACCCCCTGTTCTGCAATTCCATCGAAAACAGCGAGAAACCTTATCAGCGGGCGAAGCTATTGCGTATCAAGCTTAGCTGATGTTGCCTGAAACATATTTACTATTACATTATAGCGTTGGAGGATTCCCGTAAGCCAATGTCCACCGAAAAGAGCGTCTGTAGCATCGTTATCGTGGATGACCATCCACTATTTCGAACAGGTCTTGCCACAATTATCGAGGCGCACCCGGACATGCAAGTGTGTGGTGAGGCACCGAATCCTGCAGAAGGTCTGGCCCTTGTCGTCAGATTGAAACCGGATATCGCGCTGATTGACTTGAACCTGGAACAGGGCAGTGGCTTCGAGCTGATTAAATCGATTAAAGCTCAAGGTTTGCTGACAAAGGTGTTGGTGATCTCGGGCTCAGACGAACAGTTGTACGCGCGGCGATGTTTGCAGGCGGGCGCCTCCGGGTTTTTGTCGAAGATAGAAGCGTCTGAAAGGTTAATTGATGCCATTCGCAAAGTGTTGGATGGCGGGCTCTATCTGAATAGTGACGTCGCTGGATCCCTTTTGAGCCAGGCCATTGCGGGCAGGACCTCTGATGACCCGGTTGATAAGCTCACGGATCGGGAATTCGAAATCCTAAGGTTTTATGGGCGCGGCCTAAGTACCGGAACCATTGCCCGCCAACTGAATCTCAGTGCGAAAACGGTCGGGAGCCATCGCGCCTCGTTGATGAAAAAACTCGGGCTGCAAACCAGAGCCGAGCTGCTTCAATACGCAATGCGCTACAGTGAAACAGGGCCAAAGAACGACGGGTAACTTTATCCAACGACGTCAACAAGATCTCTGGCTCAACGCCTTTATCTGATCCCTGCGACCCTCCGCATATGCTTCAAAGACGCGCCTGATTTCGTCTCGCACCTGCCGGAACACATTTAGCACTTCAGCTTCCGACCCCTTGGCGTGCGCTGGATCAGTGAAAGGCCAGTGATGCCGATTCACCTGGCCAGGAAAAATCGGACACGCTTGATCCGCATTGCCGCACACGGTGATAACTGTTTCTACATTCTGTTCCAAAAATTCATCCATGTGCTTTGAACGATGATTTGAAATATCGATGCCAATCTCGTTCATCACCTGGATTGAAAGCGGGTGAACATAACCAGCCGGCCTGGAACCGGCGCTCTGCACATTCAGGATGTCGCCAGCGGCCGCGCGTAAAAGTCCCTCGGCCAAATGGCTGCGGCAGGAGTTACCTGTGCAGAGGATTAACACAGTCGGTTTTTCGTTTTGCATAGGACGAGGAGAGAAATCAGCAACACTTCGTCACGTTCAGTGAAGGTAGACCTTTGTAATCAGAGGCTTTTTTGTTTAAGGCCGGGGGCAGGCACTTATCTTCCGCGAGACACGCGGTGTGCTTGGTTGCAAGCGTGATAATCAACGCTTCGTTTTCGACTGTCACATTCGCCACCGGAAAATGAGCAATGAAAGGCGCTTCGTATTCCACCTCCACGTCCATGTCATCGGTCTGCAGGAACGAGGCGGACTTATGCAAGATCGACAGTAGCTTGCCCGCGGTCAGTCGATGGTCCGTGTCATCTTGAAACCATGCCTGCATACGACAGGTGACATTAGTGCGGAATGTCCCGCCGCAATCGATGTATTTCTTTTCGATGCACGCGATCTCCGTCACATGCGCATGCGGTGGCACTTTGCTGCCGGTCGGTAAAACAAAACGGACGTGTCTCTCAAAGTTTTGGCCTAAGACGCTTTTGAATTCAGACAGTTTCATAACTGCGTGTTGAAGAGCAGGAGAAGCGTAAACGATCCGCCACCAACGGGAATATTAAATTCGTGCTTCGATGAGTTTTTCCAATTGCAAAACGATCACGGTGCCACAGCACGGAAAAATCTGTTCGTCGTCAAACCATTCAAGCCGTTGGTGATCACCGTCGGTCCCGTGTAGGTGAAATTGGTTAAGTCAGTCCAATTCGTTGGCGACAGCGAGGGAGAGCCCTGAACGCGGTAGGATTGGCCGATCGTCGCATTGGAAAACACGCAACTGAATCCGGAGACAGGGGAGTAAGTCACTGAGGTAAATTGTCCGGGATCAATGACGGTGCCAATGATTACTTTGGAAACGAATCCTGCTGCTTTGCCACCAGCTTTCATAAAGTTTCCGCCGACGTAAAGTTTGCCTCCCGTTATCGCGAGCGCGTTGACGGACGGAATGGAAACGTTGCCAACGCCTGAGCCGAGCGCAGTCCAATCGTTGCCATCCCATTTCGCGATATTATTGGCCGCGGTGGAGCCGATCTGCGTGAAGGTGCCCCCCACATAAAGATTGGTGTCGCTCACGGCTAGAGCTGTCACGAAAATGTTGTTTGTGGCAGACCCCAGAACTGACCACGCACTTCCGTTCCATTGTGCGATGCGGCCAACCGCCACACCGCCGGCATTATTAAAGAAGCCTCCGGCGTAAAGAGTGCTTCCATTTGCCGCGAGTGCATTCACCGTGCTGTCACATCCTGAACCTAACGCCGACCACGCGGCGCCATTCCATCGAGCAATGCGAGCGGTGGATACACTAATGGCGCCGGAGTTTGTCGCACTGGTGAATGATCCTCCGGCAATGATATCGCTACCGAACATGGTTAGAGCGCTGACAGTATTATTGAAGCCCTCGCCGACTGTGGACCACGAAGCGCCGTTCCATTTGGCGATACGAGCCGCTGGTGTGGTAAAGGCTCCACCTGCATAAAGGTCGCTGCCGGAAAAAGTCAGCGCATTGACGGTCCCGTTCATGCCCGCGTCGAGTGCGGACCATGACGTGCCGTCCCATTTAGCGACGCGATTGACGGTGACAAGAACGTCGCCTGTGTTCAGAGCGCTGGTGAACGCACCTCCGGCGTACAAATTTCCGCCGGACACCGCCAGCGCACTGACAGAACTGCTAAGTCCTCCACCCAAGGGTGACCACGTGGCTCCGTCCCAACGAATGATGTTCGCGGATCCAGACACGCCTATGAACTTGAATGAACCTCCGAGATAAACATCGTTGCCCGAGATGGCAACGGCATTGACTGGACCATTCAAGCCTGTGCCAAGGCTGCTCCAGTTCGTCCCGCTCCACGCCGCGATCCGCATCGCTGGTGAGGTAAACGAACCGCCGGCGACAACTGTGCTGCCGAAAGTTGCCAGTGTGTTGACCGTCGAGTTCATCCCTGAAGCGACCGCAGACCATGCATTGCCATCCCACTTCGCAATGCGAGTGGCTGGGGTGATGAACGAACCGCCCACGTAAACGTCACTGCCTGAGACGACGACGGCGTTGGCATTCGTGCCGAGTCCGGAACCAAATGCCGACCATGTCGAGCCATTCCATTTCGCGATATAGCTCGCGGGAATCGTGAAAGCTCCAGCGGCAATGAGATCAGTTCCCGATACGGCGAAGGCATTCACGGCGCCGCTCATTCCTGTGCCGACCGCAGACCAGGTGGCACCATTCCATTTCGCAATGCGCAGGACTGAAGTGCTACCGCTTTGGGTAAAGGAGCCTCCGGCGTACAGGTCCGTGCCTACAACGGCGAGCGCGTTTACGGTATTGTTTAATCCTGAACCTAATGCAGACCACGAGTTGCCGTCCCATTTGGCGACGCGCAAGGCAAAAACGTCTCCAGCAAAACTGAAGCTGCCTCCGACGTAAAGATCGGTGCCGGAGACAGCAAGAGAGGTTACGGTGCCGTTCACTCCACCGCCGACCGCGGACCATGTAGAGCCGTTCCATTTCGCCAGGTTCGTCGCCGCAATCCCGCCGTCGATATTCAGGCCGACACGGTCGAAAAGTCCACCGACGTACAAATCATTTCCAGAGATCGCCAGTGCGCTCACGGTACCGTTGATGCCACCCAAAGAAACCCAGGTCGTCCCGTTCCACATCGCAATCTGCTTCGCAACAATGTCGCCCACGACATTGCAGCTGCCGCCGATGTAGAGATTACCCGAAGCATCGAAGACGGCTGCATTGACCGTTCCATCTGCGCCGGGAACGCCGCTGATGCTGGTCCAATCTGCATCGCTGAAAGTCGGATCGATCCGGACCGGATAAACGGCCTTCTCGTCATTCACTACGACGGAAATGTGTTGTTCATCCGCAACTTCGAAACGTGCGGATAATTCTTTCCCCAAGGCATCCGTTACGGTTAAGCGGTGATACGCGAGTTTCCGACCGCAGTCGTTGAGGACGAGTTCCACGCTGCTTTTCACCGGTGCAGCTGTTGCACCGGTCACATTTAGTTCCAAACGCAGGTCGCCTTCACCGGCGGGCCTTTGTTCGATAATGAAATCCTGACGGACACCATCGACGCTGACTGAATATTCCTCGGTCAAACCAGAACGGATGAATTTGACCGCGTCATTTGCGACGCTGACATCGCCCGACAGCGGGGTGGAAACAGGGCCGCTTTGGCAGATTTCTCCAAAATTGATGCTTCGGCCGATCGACGTCGATAGAACACGGAAACTTTCGCCAGAAGAGTTGTCGGCAGTGGAACGCAACCAGAGCCCTTGTGGGGTCGCTTGACCTTCGAGCCGTTGAAACCCGCAACACACCGCCACACCACCTGGGGTTGCTTTAACACAAAAGCTGTCACCGTGATTGATTGTGTTTACCGAGGTCAACGAGCTGGTTAGCGATGCGTTATCCGCATTGCCGGAAAACGTCGCACCTAAAAACAGAACAGCCAGGGCACGTCGCAAAACCCACAGATTCGTCGTCATCTTCATTTTTCCTTCCAGGTGACGGAGTGTTACATCCTCGCTTTGATGAAAGACACACCCGTCAGCGAGGAACTATAATCGACGTGTCAAATATTTAGCATATAACGAGCGCGAGGTCCGCATGGTAGAGCATCGGTTCGATCCGCGCCCTTGGTGCGGTGTGGGAATTTAGCCGGCAGACTTTTTCAGAACGACCCAACGACGGTGTCGACATCGATAACCGGTGACGTTGAGCCTGCGCGCGGAAACAAACCGTTAATCCGGAAAATGGATCCTCCGCCTTTCGGGCCTTTGTCGTGCAAGGTTCCATACAGGGCGCCGTCGATATGTTGAGCCAGCGAAGTGGGGCCGCGGCCTTCCGAATCTGTGAAACGATGAAGGATTGTGAGCTTGCCCTGCAGCGTGATTCTGAAAACGACGCTCGAGTTCGTTGGATATTCCGAGCTCGCTACCGTTGTTCCGTATAAATTTCCGTCAGAACCTTCGATCAAGCGATTTGGAGTTCCATTTGTCGCATAGAATTGCGCGAGTCGTACGATCGTGCCTGTCGGCGACATGCCAAAGATCGCGCCGCTCGGCGGCGGATTCGTTGGCGGTGGAAGAACGATTGGGTCCGCAATGGTGCCATAAAGATTTCCGTCGCGCGCTTTCAACAGGTTTTCCGGGGAATAACCTTCCTCGCTGTTGAACTTATGCAGGACAGACAGTTTTCCGTTCTGGAATTTAAACGCGGTTGGCTTGGAATCCCACCAGTTCGTTCCAACACTACTGGACGTGATGCCATAGAAAGTGTTGTCGCCGCCATCGATGATGGAAATAGGATTTTGTCCATTCGTTCCGTTGAAGGAGAAGATTGTGGTTAACGTTCCATTCGTTTTTACCTCGTAAATCTTCCCGAAGCCGATAGGTGCCGTGGCATAGAAGCGTCCATTCTCCGCCTGGACCAATGATCTATAGGGAGCCGGGCTGCCAAACTGCCGGATCGTGCCGGAGGACGTGGTCGCAAAGAAACGAGATCCCAGGATGCCATATAACTTACGATCCTTTGCTTCGAAAAAAGAAGGGTTTCCATAGAGATACCCGCTCAATGGAAGCGCTGAAACCACTGCGAAACTTCCGTTTGTACCTTGTCGAAACAACGCACCAGTTCCATGTTGGCCTCCGAGCGAAGTCAGTCCGTAGACATTTCCGTCGGCTGATCCAATGAGTTTCGTTGGAGCTTCAGTATCTACGTAGCGGAATGAAGCCAATATCTTCGTTGAGCCCGCCTCATTGATCGCAGCGATGCGTCCAGCGTGAGATGCGCCGGCCTGGGACAACGCCGCATACACACCATTGCTGCTGGTAATGACCGAGCTGACGGGCGTGTTCAATTCGGCGATCTGATTGAAATCACCATCCACTGCCATTCGATACAGTACCGACGAGAAATAATTGCTTGTGTGGGACGTGAAGTAGACGCCTGTTCCAGCGGCGGCCGTCACCAGAGATCGTGGTTCTGCCCCCAGGATCGTCGACGGACAAGGGTAGGTTTTGAACGTGCCATTCGTCGACACATTGAAAAGCACCGTGCCGCTGGTGGTGTAAGATCCAAATTGATAGGTGGTCATCTCACCCGCAGTTCCGTAAAGCGTGCCATCCGCAGCCTGAACGATATCGTTTGGGTCCACGGCATTCGTTTGCGTAAATGTGGCCAGTGTAGTCAATTCGCCGCCTGGTGTGAGTTTGAAGACAGTGCCATAGGTTGGCGAGTCACCCACGGGATAGAACCGCGCGCTGGAAGTTGTTCCATAAAGATTGCCATCAGTGCCCGCGATGAAATCAGCCAAATTGCTTACATGATCGATGAGAATGCTCGTATCGCCGTTCGCCGCCATTTTAAAAATACCCGTTAAATAATATCCGTTGGTAGAATAATACGTGTCCGCGAAATAAAAGTTACCATCGTTACCCACGGCAATGGAACGTCCATGGCTGAAGTTCCATATGCTCGTTTCTAAAACTTGCGTGAGATCTCCGGCCGGGGTGATGCGATACAAGACGTTCGTTTCGTAACTGTAGTTCGGGGTGAAGGAGGTGTAGAAATTGCCGTCTGCTGCGGAAACCAAATCACGATAGAAGCCGTCTTCCGGCAGCGTGCAAACCGTTTGAATCTGTCCTGCCACAACCTTGAAGAAAGCGGGATGTGTCGAGCTGATACCATAGATGGTTCCCGCGCTATTCGTTGCGAGCAACTGCGGGTGAACCGCATTTCGCTTGAAAGCGTGCACGACTTGCAATGGCAGCTCGGCCGCCCGTGTACAAAACGACGCCGTAACGAGAAGGAAACAAACCAGCGAAAGCCTCATTTTCATGGAGAGATTGGTCACGACGATTTTTGAATACTGATCGAAAGTCTCGACCGAAGGGTGAATGGGCCTACTTATGCCCGAGCAAACGCGCCTTCTGGTTTTGATATTCCGTTTCGTTGATAGCCCCGGTATCACGCGCCATCTTCAGATCGATCAGTTGCTGGCCGATGGTGGCATTGGTCACCGGCTGCTTGTTACCGCCGCCGATTTGAAGTCCAACGCAGCCCGTGATAGCGGTGGCAATGATGATTGTGCAAAGGCCCAGTGTAATTGAGGGGTGTTTCATGTTGTTTGTCCGGTGAACCGGCACCGCGAGGGCGCCGTGTAGTAATTTTGGCAATCCTGCCGGAGCGCCTTGAAATGTAAAGCCATGTTTGCGGCGCAAGCATTGATCGGCAGTCGTTACTGGACCGACCGCCCGTCGACCAAGGGCTGAAAGCCCGTGATGTGATAGCCCGGGGTGAAGCGCAACGCGCGGAGCCCCGGGTTACAGCAGTACGACTTTTGCCGCCCTGTAGGGGCGGAACACAGATGTGGTCACAAATTCGTTACGGCCTTACAGGCCTTGGGATTTCTTGTTCAAATCTCAACCCGGGCCGCCGCTCGTCCGACTCGCTTCAGCCCGGGCTATCACATAACGGGCTTTCAGCCCGACATAATTATAACTAAAATGTGATTAAAATAGCGTATTTTGATTTTATTCATGACAGTTTACTGACAGAATCTCCCCATGAGTAAAACGAAGTTCCCCATTACGGTTAAGCGCGGCAATGTTAGGGTCAAAATCTACTTCACGCCTACCAATGGATGTGACGGGTTCACGGTTGCTTATTACTTCGGCGGGAAACGGCAGCGGAAATGTTTTGCGGATTTGAACAAAGCGAAACTCGAGGCGGAAACCACCGCCACAAAGATTGCCGAAGGCGAAATGAATGTGCTCACGCTGACGAGCGAAGATCGTACGGCTTATGTTCGGGCTGTGGAAATGCTGAAGCCAATCGGTACGCCGCTGGAAATTGCGGTGATGCAGTTTGTTGAAGCTGCCAAGATTCTGGGCGGAAGCTCGCTGGTCGAGGCGGCTAAATTCTTTGCCAAGCAGCATTCGAGTAAATGCCCGTCGATCAAGGTGGCGGATGTTGTAAAGGAACTGATTGAAGCCAAGGAGGCGGAAGGACTTTCGGAGGTCTACCGGCGCGACTTGCAGTTTCGTCTGAATCGTTTTGCCAATGCTTTTCAAACTCCAATCAGCATGATCCTGGCCTCGGAAATTCAGGATTACTTGCGAACACTCAAAGGGACGGAAGGAAGCCTGAAAGATAAGCCGCTCTCGGCACGCTCGAAGAATAACACGCGCAAAGCGCTCCAAGTGCTATTCGGGTTTGCGCAATCACGGGGCTATCTGCCGAAAGGCGCAACGGAGGCGGATGAACTGACGCGCATGAAAGAACCACCGAAGCCGATTGGTATTTTTAAGGCGACCGAAATGGAGAGGCTTCTCGTGCATGCGGATGAAAAGGTGATTCCATTCCTCACGATCGGTGCGTTTGCGGGACTGCGTCACGCGGAGATTCTGCGATTGGACTGGAGCGAAGTCGACGTGGAGGGTGGCCATATCGAGGTGAAAGCGAATAAGGCGAAGACGGCCAGCCGTCGTTTGGTGCCCATTCCAGACAATTTGACAGAATGGCTGAAGGATCGGCGTCAAGAGACCGGTCGAGTCGTTCCACAAGCGCAAATCACGCAGGATGTGTCGAAGTTGGCGAAGGCCGCAAAAATCAAGTGGCCACACAATGCACTGCGGCACTCGTATATTTCTTATCGCGTGGCAGAGATTCAAAATGTGGCTCAGGTCGCGTTGGAAGCTGGCAATAGTCCGAACATCATCTTCAGCAACTACCGCGAACTTGTGAAGGCTGCTGAGGCAAAGAAGTGGTTCGGAATCACGCCGGGAACCATTGCGCAGTTGAAGGCGAAGGAGGAACAGGAACAAGCGGAGAAGATTGTCGCCATGCCGGTGCAGGCTGCAGCGTAGAGTTGACGTTGCTGCTTTTAGCAATGTCAGGCGAGCTGAGGCCAGTAGCCCGCGCCGGCCTGCGTTACCTTCCCCTTCACGACGATTCCGTGGATTCGCTTGGATCCCTGCGAGAGGTCCGGCAGCCGTTCCATTGGTCGTATAGAGAAACAATGGTTTTGGCCATTTCGACAGTGATTGGCTTTAGGAACGGAGAGTTGAAAATGGTGACGGCAGCGAAATGCTCCATCAATTTGGGCGGTCCAGGAAGACTGCTTCCGGTCAGCATCACAACGAGCAGAGGCGATTCACCATCATTGCGCCGCAACCATTCGAGAACTTCATCGCCGGTTTTTCCTGCGAGATGCATGTCTAGTAACAGCAGCGATGGAATTGGAAATCGGGACCGATCTACAAATCGGCCAGCGCCCTCCAGATATTCAATTGCTTCATCACGCGTGCTAACAACGTGGACAGCTGGCGGAGGCTGTAGTCGGTTGAACGCACGAAGGAACAGGACCGCATCGCTCTCACTGTCTTCGACGAGCAGAATAGTTAGAGTTGTGACATCGATCACGCTTACAAAGTAATCGGTTGCCTAGTTGTGACAATACGAGTTGCTCTGTAAAGGGTACAAGGGCATTTGCACTCGGGCAAATGCTGCTGCAAATACAGCGCGGCCGATATTTTCGGCTCAGGATTATCCCCCACGAACAGACTAGGAATGCGTGAGCATTGATCCGGTGTGATGTCAGGACGAGGTTCTTCACATGAAAGAAAGATTTTTGTTCGCAGTAGTTGCGATTTTGTCAGTCAGGCCGTGAGTGCTCAGCCGCAACAACAGAGCAAGAGCGCTGATAACGCAGCCGATATCACAGACAAAAATTTGCAGCAGCCTTCAGTTGTCTCAACGAATACTGCCAGCAGTTCTTCCGATACGAAAATCAACGAAGCGTCAGGCGCTGACCGACCGGGCGGACGTGCGTTTTCTACTGACAATCCTCCAAACGGCCGCGCCTTCTCGACTAATAATCCGCCTGAAGGCAGACCGTTTCAAAATGGTTCGAAGCCGAATGGGCGACCTTTCCGCGAATCTGCCGGAGCGATCTCCACCTAATCGCGACACAATTAATTCCCGGATTCAAATTGGAAGTCCCGACCAACGCGATCGGGGTCAAATAGGTCAGTCGCGTAGTTTATACAGTGCGCGGTGCTCGCGCGTAATGAGGCCGCGCAAAATCAAAGGAAGAACACCCGTGCAGTGCCACTTAGCACGGATGCTCTTTTACGACTGAGTTGTTTTCATTAGTTGTTTTCGTGTTGGATTCCGAAGAGCCTAGATCATCGTGTGCGCGCAACTAAAGGTTCTCTGTAGCGTTTATTTATACGCATAGACATCTACGCCCCTTTGTTTCAGAATGCGGCCACTTACCCGTGAATTGGATGGAGCACCGCTCTGCCCGTAGCAGGTTTGTATCAGGCGATCGAGCCACTGTGAGTTTGGTCAGCCGAAACTCCAACGTATGAAAAGAAAACCCATAGACCAGCCCGCTTTGACGATTGCCGCATTTACGCGTTACAAGAGCGCGATCGACCGGGAGCCATTTCAGTCGCAACACACGGACGTGCTGGCGTACGCCGCGGAACGCGCTCACTTTGAGAAGCGTAAGCTGCAAAGGATTTTGGCTCTCGCGGAAGGACTGCCGGGCAAGACGATCGAGCAAAAGAGAGAGCGATGGAAGCGTAAGATTGCGAAATTCGCCTCAGCGGAGGTGCGTTTTCTGCGGTTGCAAGAAGAACTGAGAAAAAATCAGATCGAAGTGCAACTGCCGGGAAACGTTTAGTAATTTCTGCGCTGCGTCGGTGTTTTGCTTTTCTTTAAAGTGGGCTCAAACAGCTACGAGCCACTAACCAAACCTTAACTCATTGTACGGACAAGACAGAAAGCTCCAGCATGGTACGGTGCATCATGACTCGGAAACAATTTGAGAATGAAAGCCGCTCACCGGCACCACGTACTACCCGCCCGGGCTCAGAGTGGATTTGGGTCTGGAGCCCGGACAACATATCAGGTCAGTTGCAAGGGCACCACGCGATGACCCCACTAATCTCGTGATTGCCGTACTGGGCTCTCCAGTGGCCACTTTCATCGATGTAACCGAGAAATCGGTATCCCTGGCAGACTACAATTACTGATACGTTCGGCGTAGGGAGTTTCTCCTCCGTCTTGAACGTGCGTTGATTGGATGTTGAGTCGGGCATAGGTCGCCTCAAACATTAGCCGCGGGAAACAGGCTCAGTATGTATCGTTTTCGCCCTGGATGACAGATAATTGGATACTGTTGAAAAAGTAGTAGGCCATCGAATCGAGTGGATTTCGTATTTAGCGCTGATGATAATGTCTAATCAACTGCCTCATTCGGAGTTCCAGTAACAAAGCACACGATTACTTTGCAGCAGTCACTGAACGGCCAGAGCGTCAGCACGGCGGTTTCCCGCTGGGCACCAATTGATTACTTCGGTTTTCTCGACAGACCGGGCCGGGTGCCTCTACGCCAGTAATCCTGAATACTTGCGGTGAGGTCCACGAGGTCCTGAAATTTTGTTGGTTTTACAAAATAGGTGTTCGCACCCAATGCATATGCTTTTTCAATGTCCACATCCTGCTGTGATGAAGTCATTATTACTGTGGGAATGACACGGCATTCAGGATGTTCCCGAATCCACGCGAGCAACTCCAAACCAGACATACGGGGCGTTTTCAAATCGAGGATGACGACGTCGGGAAATGGAAACTTGTCGCGATCAGTAAATTGGCCGATGCCTTGCAGATAGTGCAGGCCTTCCAAGCCATCTTTGACCCGCTGAATCGGGTTCTGCACGTTGTTTTTCCTGAAAGCGCGTTCCAACAAAAAATAGTCTGAGTCTTCGTCCTCGACGACGAGGATTGTGTAATTCGGCTTCATGGTGCTTTGAGTTCAATGCAAAACCGGCTTCCCTTACCAAGCTGTGATGTTACTTCAAATGTTCCGCCCATTCTCTCCACTGCTTTTTTAGCGACGGCCAAACCGATTCCCGTTCCTTCATAACCGGCGTCGGCGTGAGCGCGATGGAAAGGGTCAAAGATTTTCGACATTGAATCCGTTGCGATGCCAATCCCTCTGTCCTCAACGCAGACGCAAACTTTACCGTCATGCCTGACCGTTGATATTGTGACCAGGGCCTTCTCGCCGGGGTAAACAAATTTGACGGCGTTCGCCAGAACATTGGCCAAAGTTTGGACTAACGCAGGAGGATTGGCCAAAACGTTGTCCAAAGGACGTTTGATCTCAAAAGTCGCGTGAGGTTGTTTGACGGACGGATACTGGTGGATGACTTCGTCGACGATGCGCTCTGTGTTGACGGTTTCCAGTGGCATTTCCATTCGAGCCACTTTGTTGAAGGTGATGACGTCCTGGATGAGTCGATCCATTCGCTGCGCTGCCGCATCAATGCGCTGCAAATAATTGCGTCCCGTTTCGCTCAGACGGTCGCCTTCCTCTTCCAGGGTCATATGAGCAAAAGCCTGCATCGCACGCAAAGGTGATCGCAAGTCATGCGAAACGGTGTATGAAAACGATTCGAGTTGAGCGACCGTCTCGCTTAATTCTGCTGTTCGTTTAGCGACTTCATGCTCCAAAGTCGTTGCGTGCTCTTGCAGGCGGGCTCTGGTTGCGGCTAACTCGTGTTCAATTCGTTTCCTTTCGGAAATATCGATGGCATAGACCGTGATGCCATTGACACACGGGAACACTCCTACGGATAACCACACGCCGGCTCTTTCGTCGCGCGTTTCAAACCTGACTGGCACACGATCCTGCATGGCTCGTTCGAGATGTGGTTTGTTCAAAAGTTTGTGATGCGGAAAGGCTTCCCAAATCGTTTTCCCTTTCAGCTGCTCTTTGTCTACACGGGCAAGTCGAGCGAGAGGTTCATTTGCGTACACCAACCGCCATTCGCGATCCACGACAAAGAACGCGTCGTCGATACTGGTCAGGACCTCTTCGACGAATTGTTTTTCTTTTTCGAGTAATGCCTTCAAATATCGCGCGCTGGTCAATGAATCCGTTTCTCTTTCTAGGGCCTTTAATCGAAGCTCGGAAAGAAAGCCGATGAAAAAACCGGAGCCGCAAAAGACGATCATCGCGAACCAGAGCGCAGCCGACATTGCAGTGAGCTGAAAACGTGGTTCAATGAAAAAGAAATCTGCTGCCAGGACACTGAGCAACGTTGCCAACGCCCCCGGTCGAATGCCGCCGCACCACGCAGCGAGCATGACGGCGGGGTAGTAAAACAAGAACGGCACTGCCGCTCCCAGAATCTCCTGACACAAAAAACGAATCCCAGTAGCGACCGCCACACCAGCGAGGGCAACCCAAACAGCAGCACGCGAATGTGAGCGCTTACCTGTTGATAAGAGCAGGTTTTCCGTGTGGGCCTGGGGCATTAATGAACCATCGCCTAATATTTTCAAAAATCCATCGCGAGAGCGAGAAATCGCCAAGTCGTAGCCGTCGAAGCATCGGCGTTTTCAGGATAAAATCGATACATGCTGCGCTGCGAATGATAGCTGGTAACGGTGAAATCGGCGGGCTTTGCCACCAAATCACGCCCCCTTGCGGTCTTTATTCATTGGTTTTACTTTGTCGATGTTGTTCGGGGTTTAAAACCGGCCCGCCACGATCGTTGGGGTCTGCATTGTGGCGGGCCTTTTTACGTTTCACCGGTCAATGATTTTCAGTCGCCGATGCCGAGCGCCTGCTGCAACGGTCGGCCGTTTCGAATTCGTCTGAACACACCGATTCGAAAGCGGCAGCGGCCTGGCGGCGACGGTGAAGAAAGATCATTCAGGGAAAAGCTGGCCGGCGATGTGCTGTTGTACGCGGAAGATGATCAGGGCTTCGTAGACCTGTTTAAATGCGCGCTGCAACAAGGTCATTTTACGCATCGCTTAATGCGTTACCGATGGAGAGCAGGCCATTTCCTATCTCAAAGGTGAGGGCAAGTTCGCGGATCGTCAGCTCTTTCCGCTTCCGGGAGTGCTCTTGCTTGACTTGAAGATGCCTCGTAAGAATGGTTTCGAAGTGCTGAAATGGGTACGAAAAGAATCCCGTTACCCGTATTTACCGGTGGTTGTTCTAACCGTTTCTGAGGAGTTACGGGACGTAAATCATGCGTATCAACTGGGAGCCAACTCGTTTTTAGTTAAACCTCCGACCGTGGCAGATTTAGCGGTTATGATTTCCACAATGGAGAGCTATTGGTTGGATATTAACGTTTCGAGGTCAACCGGTACGGACGCAAAGGAAGTTAAATAGTCCCAAGCCTAACGCGATCCGATGATTTGATTTTGTTGGGTTTTGAGCTCCCGGCAGCTCTCAACCTTCGTGTCGTCGTATAATTTTACTAATCGGCCATTTACAAAAACGGTGCATTTTTCTCTGCCGAGCAGGTGTCTTTCGATTTCGAACCGTAAATTGAGGCGTTCATTATTTCCGAGGTCGAAGTTCAATACCTTGCGCCCGGAGAACAGCCTGAATTCGTGCACGACCTCGTTATCGATTCGGATCGATGCTGAGCCAAGCCGGCCCGAGGAGGTATATTCCAACAAATATTTTTGCGTTTCTCCGACAGCCATCAGGAAATTCATAAGATGAAGGTGTACAATGTATCTCTCGCAACTATGACCCCGAATCAGGATTACTCCTGATCTTACGTTGAGCCGTTTCCCGAGTCCGTGAAAACAAACCCTGAAGGGGTGTTCAGGCACTGGCCGATTTGTCTGTACGCGCTGTTTTTATATCATTCAAACGTGCGAATCGGCGTCGGACAATTCGTCTTGAAACATGAGGCAAGCGGTTTGTTTCTTCGGAATGGAGTCGCCTGGACCAAGGATATTTCTCTGGCCTTGAGATTTGATTCCGTCAATCGCGCCACACGATTTTGCACTATCCACCACCTGGACGACGTCCATCCGATTGATCTGACGCAACACGGGCAAACGGAGCAACCAGATTATGAATCGGCCGCAGCATCGTGATAAAACCCAGCAGGTGCAGCACCTGTCTGCATTGCGTGATTCGATTGCCGAGAATGAGCGATCGATCCAATCGCATAAAGGGCTCATCGCAGATTTAGCGAACCGGCTCGACCGTTCGGGGGCGCGTGAGCAGGAACGGAATACAGGCGATCAGTCGAACGAACAAGCGAATGCTCAATAACAAGCTGCCGTAAGTAGTGGGCTTGTGGATCATCAGCGAGCCGCAGTATCGGTGACCAGTTCGCCAACGGCAAGGATGCCGCGAGCATTGGTGGTCGTTCGTCCCGCGCTGAAACGTGCAACACTACCGCACGCACGGTACTGCAAAGTACGGGTCGAATACGGTCTTCGTTGAGAGATACTCGGATGGGACGGTACGGTTGGCTCGGCTTGCGCGCTGGAATACTATGGGGCGTGAGACAATTCCCTTCGCTAGACAGGACTGACCTTAGATTGCGTGGCGGCGCGCGCATCACCGCCTCCGCGCGATGGAAGTACGACCGTGTGAGCGGGCGCCTTTCCGTTCTAATCCTTGCGTCACATCCGTTTGTTCCGGCTGATTTCGTTCAGCTGACCGTACCCGGCTATGAAATCACTCGAAGCGCCATCTCGCTGTTTAACGAATGGGTCGAAAAACATATCAACGAAGGTCGCCTTGTTGTATTGGACCGGTGCGGAAACGGCGCAAGTACGGTCTAAAATAAGAATGGCACGCCCTCTGCTAAACCCATTTTGTTCGTAGGTTGTTGGTTTGAATTCGTGGGCGGCATAAGCTCCGCGTGACTCGACACCACTGTGGAGCTTCTTCGTTTTAGCGCCTGACAAACGCGCCATTCCGCTTGCGCGAGGTTTTCGAAGCGACACTTTTTTACCGAGGTCGCAGGCGAAGGACGCGGATCCTCCGCCTGCTTATGCCAAGGAGGTCTCGGGGATTCGCGAACGAAACGAAACGCCGAGTTGGAGCAAGGATGGCCTGCCTCGCTCACTTCCATCATTAGAACCAGATCTTTAGCGACTCGCATCCTGCAGAATCCTGTGACGCGAACTCAGCGTGTGTCCGTCGTGTGATTAGGGGGAAGCGTTCGAAGCTGGTCATCGTTTGCGCAGCCATTCGACGGAGCGCGCAGCTTGATGGTGTCTGTGGTTTCGAAGCTGTTGATGGCTTGGCCCGCTTCAAGGACCCACGCACGCGAAGTTTGAACGTTTATGTTTTGTGAGCTGTGCAGCCGTTCTCATTCAGGTCACGCCTGGTGTCAGAACTTTGACTGGCAGTAAAACGCGGCTCCCCGTACGACAAAAATATTTTCTTCTGCTTAGCTCGCTGGCATCCTTGCGAGCACGCCCTATGAACCCTCTGATTGCTGTGCCGATTTGTTTTCTGGCTTACGGCTGTTATTTCGCGTTAGCGGTTCGCCATCGGCTGAAAAGGGAGCGGGAAGCCTACCGTGCATCACGTCGCTTAACTGCGAAGTAAAGCTGCTGCGTGCAGCAGTGAGCAGGGCATTGGCTGTTTCGGCCGGCTCCGAAACGTTTGGCTATCGCCAAAACGTCAAGGCAAGGCGAGTTGCATGGTTTGCTCGCAGGGACGACGAAACGTGGCAAGTTCTGAGGCACACCTCTCCGCGCGATGCCTTTGATTACCTGCGCAATTTCACAAACGCGCCAAGTGGCATGCTATTGCAATGTCTGTCGATGCCGCGCCACAATACCCACGTTAGATGGGTAGCAAGTGGCCCGCTTCAAATTCAGGGTTTTCGATTGAAGCGGGCTTTCTTGTCGATACGCCAGCTCGGACTCTGCAACAAATCCCGACAGGAGTTGCTGATTACGCGATCTCTCCTAGTAGTGGGTTTAATCAATTCTTGCCGGTTTGCCTGTGCGGTGCATCCACAGGTTTAGATTGCGGAGAACCTTTTTGTCTCAGCCAAATGGACAGCAGCACCATGGATCCAACGGCGAGGAATTCGCTTTGCCAGTTTTGAAACGACTCGAACCAAAAACGTGACGTTCCAAAGTATTGCCACGTGGATACGCCTTCCGGCTGGTTGTGATCTGCCTGTTCCTCGTTGTAATCTTTCGCTCCGCCAACGGCGTGGAGAAAAAAACAAAGCAGAAATAGAAAGAGAAATGCCAGGCTCAACGACGACTGGTAAATCTTGAGCACGATTCCTCCCCTTCGAACGGGCCACGGCGCATCCGGTTTGTGAGCGGACTCTTCCGGATTGCGGTCGACGTCCTCGTCTCCATCCAGCTTTTTCGATTCCGCTGACCCCTTCTGATGAAGAAATGCCGTCAGGACCACAAAAAGAAACATCTGTAAAAACTCGGACTCCCAATTTTCCATCGTGGCTTCAAGAAAGTGAGGCGTTTTGAGGTACTCGATGTAGTGCAGTTCGGGCCTGCCGTGGTCTTTCTGATCCTTGTTATACTCGAATAGTCCTGAAACTGTTTGCCCGACAAGAAAGGCGGCGAAGAAAAGTCCGAGCCAAACGATCGAGAGGCTATTTTCTCTGAAGAAGCGTTTCATATCGTCGCCAACTTCAGGGCCAACACTGCGATCGCGGACCATTTTTTTTCGACGCTGCGCCGTAAACGGACGTAGTAGCGCTGCAGGGGAAGCATATATTTCGTTATGGTTAAAAATCGTCGCGGCAAGTCGCTTTGCAACCTGATATGGGTACTAGGGCGAACGGCGGCTTCCGATCACATGGAAGTGCTTAACGATCTGCCCTGTGTTAATGCTCGCGGCAATTCCGTCGGCCGTTGCACGCAATCGACACCCTTTCCTTGCACTTTAAGGAAACGATTTATTGCCCACTTCGTATTGGAACTCGTAATTGCGCGGGTCGATCGGAATCCACCATTCATTCCGTTTACATCGACCAACACGGCCATAGTCGTGAGCTTCGACGTCGTGATATCGGCGTCGGGCAAACCTTCGGGCAGGAACTATAAGCTGAGAGGCTGTTTCAGTGTGATGGATTGGCCTGGGGAAAATTTGTCTCTTCAACGGCTGACGCGTAAAGCGAGTGATCGCGCTGGTTTAAGTCGCTTCGGTTGCGGCTGGAACATTACCTGGATCTCCGGCAACCGGTGATGGGCGGCAAAATAAAAGGCATCAAGTACACTGTTGAATGCACGTGCTTCCTCCCGTTTCTTCGTCCAACGCCCTTCATCTGTATAGAACAAATCGGCATCTGGACGCCTGATTATCACCTGTTGGCTTTCCATGGTTCCGATGTTCCACCAGAGGGGAGGTTTTGCCCTACCCTAAACGCGCCTAATAGAACCCCGTTTGTCGTTACAAGGGTAACCCTGTGCAGAAGTACTGACACGACAAGTAGTGGTGCCGCAGTTTAGGTTCCTGCTCGCTTTGGGAAAGCGTACAACCCTAAAAAAACCATGACACGAAAAGAATTCGAAAAACTCCGCGTGGAAATTGAATCGAGCAAGTTTAAATCGGTGGAGGTCAATCCGATCAGTTTCGGAATTCAACGACTGCTTTTTGAAAAGGAAAAGCTAAAGCAACTCATAAAAGCGGCTGAATCGATTCCGATGAAAACCACACTCGCGAAGGCGGCGCGCTACAAACGGAAGCTGGAACGTGCGAATGCATCGCTCCTGCGGCTGCAAAAAACTGAAGCAGACGAGAAGCGACAAATCCTGTCGAAGACTAACATTGGAAAATACGCCAAATTTCGAGTCCCGACCGTCCCCGCGGCAGCCAGGGCTCAATCGTTCGGATTGTGATGCGCGCAATCAGGAATCAGCCGCCATCGCTGGTCTTGCTGCAACCAGAACTTTTCGGCTGCCGCTTCTGATTTCAATTCGCCATTTTCCAATCTCCACAGCTATCGCGCTCGTAGGCTGCGGAACGGATTTGCGGCGTTGCTTTGCCTTTGTCTTGCGGACATCGCCTTCATGCGTGTGCTGCTTTTGCCGAAGCTAGCGGGGGCCGGCGTGCGAGAACGTTACCACTGTTAGTCCAACTGCGGAAGCTGCCCAGCCGAACAAAGTACGTATCGAAAAGTTTATACCGCTGTCTCTCCGTCCAAGGTTTTAGTGTCTTTCGGCCCCCGCTAACTCCAACCATGTTTTAAACCATTTTGATTCTGTCCATGTCATGCAATAACGTCCCGTGGATTCAGGGTTTTCCAACCGGAAATCGAGATAGCGAAAACGCGTACGTCGGCGAAGAATAGGCAATAGCGAATAGGCCAGCCAGACCTTCAACGGGAGCAGTAATCGACGTTTTTGGTCCGGCAATAGTTAATGCGCCGATCGCGCAACGCATGCCGTTGAAACTCAGGTCCGCGGCCGCCCAAGGTCGGAGACGCAATAAAGACGGCATTCAGTTGGACTCCGATACAAAATCAGCAGTTTTACCCAACCCAACGTACACGGGCACTTTGATTGAGGTGCAGACGCTTGTCCTTGAGCTTAGGCGGATGGCGCGGAGTTGTCAGAAGACAAGCGATCAGCGTCAAACAAAAATAACGTGAAAGGGTCAATTATGAAAAAATACGCGGTTATTATTGCCTGCCTTACGCTCGTGAGCGGACAACTTAGCGCTCAAAGTAGCGGCGGGAGTTCGGGTGCCAGCGGCGGCTCGAGTGGCGGCTCGACCAGCGGGGGATCGAGTAGTGGCGGTTCGTCAGGAGTGTCCGGCTCCTCTGGCGGCAGTTCTGGTACTTCGTCTGGATCGTCTATCACCGATCCAAGCGGTGCTTCGAGCAGCGGTGCCGGTGGACCAAGTGGCAGCTCGGGAACCAGCAGTTCAGGCGGTATTGGAAGCTCTGGAACGAGCAGCGGATCCTCAAGTTCTGGAGGCGGATTGGGTACCAGCACCGGCGGCAGTTCCGGCGCGATCAGCGATCCAAGCGGTGCAAACGTTTCTCAAACGCCTGGAACCATCACGATTCAAGGAACGGTGAATAGCGAGCAGGAACGCCAACAAATCGAGCAAAAACTGCAGCAGCTTGGCGGTGTAAAATCAGTGGTGAACCGTTTAAGGGTTTCGGGACAGAGTGGCTCCGGTTCGGGTAGCGGGTCAGGCGGTGCCTCCAGCGGTAGCAACCGTAGCGGATCGAGCGGAAGTTCGAGTCAAGGTGGTTCTTCAAATCCATAAGGCAGCGCGAACTTGGTGTTTGAGGTTAGCGCGCCGGGGCATTGCTGTGTGCAGCGCCCCGGCTTTAGATATTTCAAATGTCCGATGGAGTTGCCCACCCCCGTCTTTTCATTAGTGCTTCAAACGGCCACGCCCAGAGCTCCTTCTGGTTCGGAAGAGCAAAGTATTTGCAGCTAACGCAAACGTTTTTGACGGAGTACTCCATTACGCTTTTGCGAGTTCGAGCCAGAACCGGCTTCCGTGGCCTGGTTCGGACTCCACGCGAACATGTCCCCCCATGAGCTCAATTCCTCTTTTCACGATCGCCAGTCCCACACCCGTTCCTTTGGTGTTGGCGTTTAAACGCTCGAACACTCTGAAAATCCTCTCTTGATGGTCCGCGGCAATCCCAATGCCGTTATCTTCGAAACAGAGCTGGACGGTTTCGCCCTTTGTCGCCCAAACGTGGAGACGAGGCGAAACGCCTGGTGGTACAAATTTCAGGGCGTTGCTTATGAGATGGCAAAAAATTTTTTCCAAAGCGGACCTGTTCGCCTGCACCACGGGCAGTGGATGGTCGATAAGTATGTTGGCGTGCTTTTGTTGCACCTCCTGGTTAAAACTCGCCAACACTTTATCAAGGGTCTGATCCAGGCTGACCGGTTCCAAACGAAGTTGCTCCCGGTTTAAGCGGCCGAATTCCAAGAGATCATCCACCAATTCATTCATGTAATCAGCGGAGCAGATGATTCGTTGCAGGTATAGGTGGCCCTCCTTCCCGATCTGGGACCCATAATCTTCGAGGACAGCGAGCGAAAATCCTTTCATGGACCGGATTGGGGCGCGAAGGTCGTGAGCGATCGTGTAAGTAAAGGCGTCCATCTCCTGGTTTCGTTCTTCCAGATCGCGTGTGCGCTTCTCAACGCGTTTCGTTATCTCGTCTTCCCATTGTTTGCGATCCGTGAGATCGCGCATGATTTTTGCGTAACCCCTGAGCACGCGAGCTTCATCGTATAAGGCGACAAGACGACCACTGCCCCAGAACCGGATGCCATCTTTCTTCACGTGCCAACGTTCGTCGACTGCCTGCCCGTGCGTTGCGGCGGCTAACATTTCCTGCTCTGGCGCGTTGTGCGAACGGTCCTCAGGCGTAAAGATCATGTCCGCGGGTTTTCCGAGGACCTCGGATTCTACATATCCGAGAATACGTTCGGCGCCGGGATTCCAGCTATTGATGCGCCTCTCATGATCCATCGTGAAAATGGCGTAATCGGTCGCTTCCTTTACCATCAGACGAAACCGCTCCTCGCTTTCACGGTAGGCCACCGTTGATCGGCGAAGTTTTTCGATCAAAAAGATGCCGAGCGCCGAAATCCCAACGAACATGCAGTTATGAACCCAACCGAGATGATCCAAGCTACCAAACGCTCCCCGAGGCGCTATGAAGAGAAAGTTTCCGAACGCCAATCCGAGTAAGGCAGCAACAAGGCCGGTGGGAACGCCGCCGATCCACGCGGCAATCAAAACGCCGGGAATGAAAAGTGCGAATGGGAGCTCATCGCCGAGGATTCCATCCAGCAGATAGCGCAATGCGACAGCAAGAACTACGGATGCCGTAGCGACTCCGTATTGCATTGGTTTCGATCGCATTAATTGTGCTGCTGTCACGCGGGTGTATACCCGAACGTCGTTGTTGTGCCGACAAAGACAACGGCTAATTTGAAAAAGTTATTCTCATCCAGCATGCGGTAAGCTTTCCAAACAAGAAATTGAACCGCCCTCAATGCTGGACAATCGATGCGGGGCGGGCGCCGTTCGAACGTGAGGCAACGGTGTATGCCCTTGCAGATGCTGAAATCTTTTCTGCGCCTCGATGAACTTTTTAAGTTTTCTGTTCCACCCGTTCATCTGCGCTCGAGCTGTCAACCCACCGCACTTCTGTGCGAGAGCAATCAGCCTGCGCATTCTGTTCGCCTCGAACGCTGCTCTTTCGCGCCCGTGGTCGAGAGCATGGAAGGATTCCGAACGAAAAACTTCAGCCAGAATATCGCGACGAAGTCGCACGAAGTCTCGATAGCAAAGTTTGCTTGAATTCAGAGCCTCTTGTTCTGTCATAGGAAAGTGCAATTGTGGTTTATGCAGGCGACGCAAAGACCCGTGTTGGCAATCCTTGCGCTCGAATCTGCTGGGAAAACTAGAACAGAAACGCGGTATTCCAATTGGGATGTAAGAGGAATTTGCCCCGGAAGAATGGTGTTTGACGGAATAAGGTTTTGGATGCTGCGGAGCCTCAGCGCAATGTCGATGAGGTGCAAAGAAAAAAGTTACGCGCGCAGACCCGTTCGGCACGAGGGTCGCGGCACTGGCGAGCGAGAGTTGGACGATAATGGCCCACGTATTCTGCACCGACGTGCCACTGAGCCGCATGTTCCAGCAAGACGTGTGGCCCCGAATTTTCCTTCGTAAACGCCCCGTTTCATTGCGGCTTGCTCCTTAGACGCTTGTATTACAAACTTGCGAGCGCGTGAAATCACGAATCAACTGCAACGATAAGCTGTGGAAGCAAGCGGTTGAGGCCGCTCTCGCCCAAGGGAAAGACGTTGAACTGATCAATTTGGATGAAATTGAGGACGGGGATTTCTGCGAGCATCTGGCAGAAGATCAAGGGATGGAGTTCAGTGTTGATGCAGAGACCGGATATGGAAGAATTTACAAGCCGCAGTGATGGCAGGCTTTGTCGCGCGATGTCGCAAAACGGCAAATAAGAATTTTCGTCCTCTTTGTTCAAAGTGTTTTGATATTACGTCCGGTTGAGTTTGATGAAAACGCTCATGGTTGTTGGTTTCCTGCTGGTGATCGCCTATGCGGTGTTTTTCGTCGTGGCGATGCGCTACAGCCACGCCAAGCAGAGGAGAGAACGGAGAAAACGCGAAACCGAATTGCATTTCGTCAATCCGAGTAAAGACAATCACCAAACTTCCGCGAATATCGATAAGACTCGCGCGTCCGATGATAAACCTTTGTAGGAGCACGGGCACTGGATTCATTGTTTTGCTGCCTTTAGTGGAAGAGCCGTGATTTTAAATTGCGCTTTGAGAGTGCCGAATCCACTGTTTGCGCCATGACCGACCCGATACCAGCCGCCTTTTCGAAGGAACTAAAGAACTTTGATGCGAGCGCGTTTGGATGTATTTGGCCGGATCCTCCGGAGTTGAAACAGTTTTCTCTTGGCCCCTGGCATGAGTTGCGGCGGCACATCACGTTGTTTCTCGGCAAGATGGCACCAGCCGACACCAAGCAAATGGACATCCGCGAAGTTCCGTCTGAGCAGATCGAAAAGCAGTGTGATGAATGGATCGCCAATTTCCTCGTGGCGAAAAACAAGAAAGGGAAATTCCCGCCAACGGCTTTGCGCAAATGGCTTGGCGTCCGGGCGAAGGTCGCGCTGATCTTCCTGGAACAGGAAATCGAAAAGAAAAAAGCCGATAAAACGCAGGATCCCGACTTGAACAAAAATTTCAATGCGGAGATTACTTTGCGGCTCGTCACATGGTGGCACGACTTCGGCAAACGGGCGTGGCTTGAGAACAAATCGGATGAATCATCATTGAGCGAGTGACTTCATCGGGCTGCTTTTGCTCCGCGTTTTAAGTCGACTTGTGCCATGAAACAATGACTGAAAATCGTACAGTTAAACCGATTAGGTTTGGTTTTCTGCCGTACAAATGGAAACTTAAAATTGATTGTGGAGAGATCACGCCGGTCGATCACTTTGATGAAGCGGCAAAGATACTGAAGAGGCATCTTCACAAAGACGGATACTTTTACCCACCAACCCAGCGCACCGTTACGTGCGATTTGTCAGGAAAACCAATTCGAACGGTCCCGAAAACAAAACGTCCTGCCCATCCGCGAACCGTGAAACCAAAGAACAGCTGCGAATGTTTCGAGACAGCGGCGGATTTAAGCCGGAAAAGAACACGCGCGCGCGTAAGCGCTCCTAGTTATGGCGAACTTTTGGCAAGGTATAGAGAAAGTGCGCGGTTGGGCCACGGTGGCGGCGGTTTGGCGGCAGCATATGGGGGACGAGGATTTTGAGCGCGTTCGAAATACGTTCGTGCTCCCAAACGGTCGGCAGGCGATTTGGTTTCCGAGTCCTGACGTGTGCGAGTGCAAGATGGACGTGGTGATACACGCTCCGGATCACATTGTCGGCGTCACAGAATGCGGCGGCTGCGATGACATTGCTTTAACGGCGGCAGATATCGCCATGTATGAACTGAGCTGGAAGAAGTTGGGCCGGTCCATTGCCATCGCGCTGCGATGTGAACCGAAGGATGTGGACATCGGCGTGCCAGGTGCGCGCCAAATCGCTGCATTTGGCGGAGGGTCCATGCCGGTGATCCTCGTTATTCAATTGGATCGGCATGAGTTTGCCGATGTGTTGCGCCGGATTGTCCTGGAGGTCAGGAAAAATTTTGTTCTGCTTTCGCCAACAGGCCGATTCATGGACGCCAATGGAAAGGGATTGTTGGCGAGGGTAAACGCAGGGTTTTTCACGCTGGAATCGATAATTAACGTGATGCCGAACGGGACGTTGCATGCGGCAAGGTCTGCCGGCGAATTGTTTTCGGCTTATTTACCGGAACAACGTGAGCCGGTGCAGAAGAACGAAGCGGCGCGGGTCTTTGAGATCGTGCGCAAGCTGCGTTCTGAGGCCGGCAAAGGAGTCGCTCCCCTGTTTGATGTCTTCAATTACCTGGTGCTGGATGGATTGAGCCAGCGTCAGGCCGCAAAACAGTGTGGATGCTCGGTTGGGTCGATGTCGCTGCGCGTCGCAGCGTTGGAAGAGCGTTTTAACCTAACCATTGAGCAGTTGCGCGGGTTCGCTTCGGACGTGAAGGAGATGGAATCGACCGTCAAAGCGGACAGATACCGCAGGAAATCGGACGGTGGACGGTTTGAGAGTGACGCAGAGGCGGAAACGGAAGCTGAGGAGGAGGAATTTTGAGGGGTTAGCCCCGAAAATTGAACACTGATTGAACAGTTCAAAATCGCGAAAGCGCCTGTATTTACAGGCGCTTTTTGCTTTTGGCACTCCGCCAGATTGAACACCCGTGGGCTTTATAGGCAGTGAACGAAAGTTCCGCCAATAAAGCACATGAATACTCAATTACAGTCCGGCCCCGTCACCCTGCCACAGGGGCATGCTCAAAGTATCCCGGCAGCGCCAGTTCCTCCGGTCGCTCCCACTCCTGAACCGCTCATCAATAAAGCCGAAGTCGCGAAGCGACTCGGTCGCACGGTGCGGTGCGTGGACAACTGGATGCAACGCGGATTGATCCCCTACCTGAAAATTGGCCGCAGCGTTTCCTTCAAGTGGAGCGATGTGGAATCGCATCTCGCGGCGACGTGCCGCGTTTGTGGCCTCACCGGGAAGAAATAGCCGAGAGCCGATCGCCAATAGCCAAGTCCTAGCCGACAGCCACAAGGAGACAGCAAATGAACGCCAGAGAAAAAGGAAAACGAGGTGAGCGCCAATGGCGCGATGAGTCGCGCGAGAACGTTTGGGCTTCCCAAGCCCGCCTCGAATTTGGTCCCGAACTTTTGACGATCGCTTCGCGAACCGAGGTGCGGCGCGCCGGAGGGCTCAATGAATAGCCGAGAAAAGGGTAAACGCGGCGAAAGACAGTGGAGAGACGAACTGCGTGATAACGGTTTCGCCGCAAGGAGAGGTCAGCAGTTCTCGGGTTCCGCCGAATCGCCGGATGTAGTTTGCGACCAACTGAGTTGGATCCACTTCGAAGTGAAGGCCGTGGAACGGCTGAACATCGAGGACGCGATGGATCAGGCCCGCCGCGATGGCAGTGGGAGCCGCACGAGCCCAAAGGTGCCGATTGTCGCGCACAAACGGAATTTCCGCCCGTGGCTGGTGACGATGGATGCCCAAACCTTTTTCCGGCTGCTTCGAGGCGACATCCCCATGCCAACGGCATTCGCAACCTTCCCAGCAGTTGACTCGAAAGAATTTGAGACGGCAAAGGCCAATGTGGCCAACGAGCTGTCTTCGAAAAACAAAGAAACAAAAAACAAAACCGAAAAATAGGAACAAAAACTATGAGCAACATCATCCTGCAATGCAAAGAAACCAGTGACTTCAAACCACATCCTGAAGGCATTTACGTCGCCGTGTGCAATGACGTGATTGACTTGGGCATGGTGGAAACGGAGTTCCAAGGCCAGAAACGTCATGTCCAGAAACTGAAGGTTTCGTTCGAAACCGAGCTGAAGATGGAAGATGGCCGTCCATTCAGCATCACGAAGAACTTCACCGCGAGTCTCCATCCCAAGGCGAAGCTGGCGGAGTTCCTCGGCAAGTGGCGCGGTCGCCCGGTGATGCCTGGAGAATCGATCGATCTAGGCAAATTGATTGGCGCGTGCTGCACGTTGGTGATTTCGCATCAGCAAAACATGAGCGGCAAAACTTACGCCGCAATTGATGCCGTGAGTAAGCCGACGAAGAAGCTGGCGCTTTCTGGTGCCTATGATCCGGCGGCGGCGCGTCAGCGCATCGCGGAATGGCAGTCCAAGCAGGGTGCTAGCGCACGGCCACAGCAGGCTGCGCCTGCTCCGACCACGACGGCGGCACCGTCCAAAAGCGTCGCGCCGGTCCCGGCGCCGAAACCCGACTACGATCCCGAAGTCGGCTTTTAAGTCCAAATATCAACCTCCTGAAGACGACATCATCCCATGAAATTGTTTTCTCCTGACGCAGCTCATTGGTACGGACGAGACGGCATCGCTATGCACACAGTTCTTTCGCTGAAAGGCGAAGCGCGTGCGACGACGTTGCGCGATGCGCGCAAGCTGAACCTTGTCCCGAGTGTCACGAACATCATTGGCGTCATCGCCAAGCCCGAACTGACTTCGTGGTTGCAGGAACAAGCGGTGCTCGCTGCCCTGACTTTGCCGCGGATGGCCGGTGAAACCGAGGATGCGTTTGCAAAACGCGTCGTCTCGGATTCGCTCACAACCCGTGATGGCGCGGCCGATTTCGGCACCGCGTTTCATCACGGGGCTGAACGCATTGCGAACACGCTTGAAGTGGATCCGCAACATCCGGCGGCCGCGTGGCTGCAGCTGTATCGAGACTGGTATCAGGCGAAAGCAGCCAAGCTGCTCTGGACGGAAAAAGTCCTCGTGCATGGCGAACTTGGGTTCGCCGGCACGGCGGATTTACTGATCGAGCATGCGGAGCATGGTCTGACGCTCGTCGACATCAAAACCCAAGGTGTGAAGCCTAACGCCAAAGCGACGGCTTACAAATCGTGGGCGTATCAACTCGCCGCGTATCGCAAGGCGCTGGGTCAGCCGGTGCGTTGCATGAATCTCATCGTGAACTCGAAGGAAGTCTCCGCTCCGGTGGAACATCTTTGGACAGAAGAAGAGATCGAGCGCGGCGTGGAAGCGTTCGAAGCGGCGCGGCGCTTGTGGATCATTGAAAAAGCTTACGACCCGAGCGCACCTCGGAAACTTGCGGCCTAAATGGAACCAACCCTCATCAATCCAGCGACAGGCCGATTGTCGGTGCAGACGGTTGAACGTCTGCACCGACTCCTTGGTGGTGATCCGCGTGTTGAGGAAATGGTGATTCGATTTATCGTAGATAAATATGGTGCGCGGAATTTCTTCTACGTCCCCGAAAACGTTGCCCGGCAAATTTTGAAACGGCCCGCCGATTTCATTCGTGCTGCGAAGCAGCACTGTGAGCCCGAACTCAATTTCTAAAACCCTCTGCGGTGAATGATCCGCGTCAAATTGCTTCCAGCATTCTCGGTCCGATTGATTGGGAAACCGAGGTGACTGGCTTTTGTCATTGCCCAGGTGAAACGCTGCACACGATCCGCACCGGGAAAAAGGATTGTCGAGTCAGTCTCGATGGTGCGCCGACTCTCTATTGCTTCCACGCATCTTGCGCATCGGTCGTGGACGAAACGAACCGCCGTTTGCGGCGTGAGGTGGGTGCAGTGTCGTGGGAGTTGAAGATGCCCAGTGGCGAGATGCTGCGAAGCGGTGATCTTTTGCAATCGGATGGATCGGTTTTGCCGCGCGCTGAAGCGGGCGGGAAAATTCCCAGCCATAACGAAGAAGAAGAAAATGTTCTCGAAACCGTCCGCGTGAACGCGGAACGATTTAAACCAGAGCTGTTTCGAGTGTTCCACTGGCCGGTTGAGCAAATCTTGAAGGACTCGCCTTTGCTGGTGAGCGAGCGAGATCCAGATGATCAATTTCGCACCTGGCTTAAACTTTGGCCCGCCCATTGTCATGTTTGGATTGGTGATCTTTACAGCTCCGGAAAGCCGGAACATCGCACGCATTTTCGTTCGATCGCAGAGTGGTATCAGATTGGGCCGGCGCTTGGGAACTTCACTTGCGGTTCGGCTTTCAAACCGGGGAGCTTCAGTCGGAGCAATGAAAACCTGGACGGGCATCGTTTCCTCGTCATCGAGAGCGATACCCTCGCGAAGGATGAAGTCGGCGCGATTTTTTCTTATCTTCGTCGGCGGCTGAAGTATCGGCTGCATTGCATCATTGATACCGCGGGCAAGTCTTTGCACGCGTGGTTTGATGCGCCTCGGGACAAACTCCGTGAAACCAGATTGAAGGCTGGTCTGACGGCGTTTGGCTGTGATCCAAAAGTTTTCACGTATTCACAACCTGTCCGCGTTCCTGGCGCGTGGCGTGACGGCAAACTGCAGAAACTGATTTGGGTGCGCGAATGAGTGATCAAATCGACATTGCCGTTGATCTGAAAGCCGTTCCGGTGCCGTTGCCGGAGATTCAGTTTTTGCGGGAGTTTGCGACGACTGTTCCTGCGCCGCCTCCGCAAATTATCGAAGGCATTCTGCATCAAGGGTGCAAAATGATCCTGGGTGGAACTTCAAAGTCGAACAAGTCGTGGTGTCTGCTCGATCTGGCCATCAGTGTGGCCAGCGGTAAGTCGTGGTGGGGACGGCGTTGCACGAAGACTGCGGTCGTTTATCTGAATTTTGAATTGCACGACTGGGCGATTGGTCAGCGGATCAACGCAATTTGCGGAGGCCGTCCTGAGTGCACTGGCCTCGGGGATTCATTAGCCATTTGGAATCTACGGGGAAAGAATGCAGATCTCACGTTTCTTCGGCCGAAGCTCGAGGAACAACTGGCCAGGCATCAGTTTGGGCTCATCATTTTGGATCCCGCTTACAAGGTCCTCGGCGACCGTGACGAGAATGCCAACGGCGAGATTGCTGGGCTGATGAATGAACTGGAGGCGTTGGCGCAGAGCTCTGGCGCTTCCGTGGTGGTGGCGCATCACTTCGCGAAGGGCGACAGCACGAGCAAGAGCGCGATGGATCGCATGAGCGGCGCCGGTGCCTGGGCGCGTGATCCGGACAGCATTGTTGTCCTCACGCCGCATGAAGAAGAGAACTGCTTCACGGTCACGAGCATCCTCCGCAACCTTCCGCAACTGCCTGAGTTCGTCGTGTCCTGGGACTTTCCTTTGATGCGCTTGGCCAAGGATTTGGATCCAGACGCACTGCGCCGGCCACAATCCAAGAACAAGGTTTGCACGGATCGGGAGTTCATTGAAGGCGTGTTGTCGACCGAAGGACGGTCATTCTCACGAATCATTGATGACGCCTGCTCAAAATTTGAGATGAGCAGGCGTACTGCAACCCGCTATCTGGAACGGCTTACCTCGGCTGGTTTAGTGCGTCATGCGAGCGGTCTTTACTGGACGAAAGGAAACGAAAATTAACGTATGAAACGAGACAAGTGTCAGGTGTCACATCCTTATATAGTTAATGACACTAAAGCAGAGACAGGCAGTGGGAAGGAACCACCCTCCTTAGGGTCGGGTGGTCCTTCCAACACTGCCGGAGGAATGTCACTTATTCCTACTGTTGGAAGACTGCCTTTTGAACAGCAACCCAAAGAAAGTGCCAAGGCTTTTGCTGCTTTTCGTGAATACCTCGATTTAGGGCATAAGCGATCTCTTGCCTTGGTGGGGGAAAAGTTAGGTAAGAGTGAGGGGTTGATTGAACGCTGGGCGTCCAAATTTGATTGGGTAGCCCGAGTTCGAGCTCATAGTGCCTATCTGGCTGAGCTTGAACGCGCGAAAATTGAAGAGTTGGTGACCGTTAAGGCGGTTGAGTGGGTCAAAATTCACGAATCCGTGAAACGTGAAGCGTGGCGGGAAGCAGAAGAAACGATCGTGATGGTGCGCAAGGCGCGGGCGGAATGGCTGGCGAAAGGTCGGCTGCCCGGATGGGAAGGAATGGCACGCATGTTGGAGCTGGCGTTTAAGCTGAAACAGTTTGCCGCGGGCATGCCCAGTGAAGTCAAAGAGGTGCATACGACGTTCGAAGGGAAGCTGGAGGTGGAATGGGAAATTGCTTTGCGGAAAGCCTATGGCGGTTCCGATGCCGTCGATGTTCAGACGCAACCAGCGAGCGCAAGCGAGCCGGAAAAGTTGAAGGAGGGGCAATGAGAGATGAGTTCTTGGCTCAAGCCGTTAACGCGGGATGTCCAGAGGATCAGATGCGGAACTTCATCCAGGCGAAAGTCTTCCTTCAACCCAGGCAGCTCGCGGCCAGTGCGGCGGCTCGCTTGTGCGATCGCGCCGACGGACCGACGGCAGTCGGATACGGCGGCGCTCGCGGTGGCGGGAAGTCGCATTGGTTGCTCTCACAAATGGGGGCAGATGATTGTCAGCGGGTGGCAGGGCTGAAGTGCCTTTTGCTTCGCAAGGTCGGAAAAGCGAACATGGAGAACTTTGAGGATCTGCGAAAGCGGTTGTTCGGTCTGCTGCCGCATGACTTTTCGGCTTACCGCGGTGTGCTTACCTTCGCAAACGGCTCACGTATCATTGCTGGGCATTTCCAATCGGAAAAGGACATCGATGCTTATTTGGGTTTGGAATACGACGTGATTGGAATTGAGGAAGCGACGACGCTCTCCAGTCGCAAACACCAGGACATTTCAACGTGTTGCCGCACGTCGAAGCCGAATTGGCGGCCGAGGATCTATTCCACCACAAACCCGGGCGGGATTGGGCATGCTTGGTATCGAACGAAGTTCATTGTGCCGTTTGCCGAAGGTCGCGAAAGGGAGACGCGTTTCGTTCCGGCGAAAGTCGGGGACAATCGTTTCAACAATCCGGAATACACGAAAGTTCTGGCGAATTTAACGGGGTGGCAAAAACGCGCTTGGTTTGATGGCGATTGGGACATTGCAGCTGGCCAGTTCTTCACGACGTTTCGCCGCGATGTGCATGTAATCGATGACTTCGACGACACACGCGCCCGCGAATGGTTTGCGGCTTTGGATTACGGATTCACGCATTACACGGTTTGCTTGCTTGGTTGCACGGATGGCGATGGAAACATTTACATTGTCGATGAACATGCGCAGCGTCTTTGGTTGCCGCAACGGCATGGAGCGGCGATCAAGGCGATGGTGAATCGGAGGAAGTGCGGCGATCGCAGATTGGAGATTTCAGATTTGAAACGGTTTGTCGCGGGTGCGGATGTTTTCAGCAAACAGAGCGACGGAACCACCGTCGCGGCGCAGTATGCGCGGCAAGGTATCACGTTGCGGTGTGCGAATACGGATCGAATTAACGGATGGGCAGAAATATTGCAGCGTTTTGGCGATGTTGATGCCGGGATTCAGCCGACGCTGTTTATTCATCGGCGATGTGCGCGGTTGCTCGAATCGCTTCCATCACTGCAACACGATCCGAACAGGCCAGAAGATGTGCTGAAGGTGGACGCCGATGAAGATGGCGTTGGTGGTGATGACGCTGCGGATGCGTTTAGGTATTTGGTTGCGACAAAGACTCGGGCGATTACTCAGCGGAAGTTGAAGGGGCTTTGATCAAACGGATGCTCATGATAAGGTCCGATGAAACCATGCAAACCAAGCGTCGAACTGAGCGCGATACCAATCGAAGGCAACGGAACGCGAACAAAAGCGATTACGAATGCAAACCTCGCTCGCGCACTCCTGAGGAACGGGAGGCGGTTACGACAATGAAGAAGGCTGCGGTTCTTAAACGAGGACATAAGGCGAACATGGACGATGCTCTTCGCTCCGCTATATATCACTGTCGACCTTGGAAATATTCCCTTACGGATACCGCTCAAACATTTGCCGCCCGCAACGCAATATCGGTCGACGATCCAAGGACGGAAACCTTGTTCCAGCTGCTCTCCAAAATGGCCGGTACTGTGATGCAGGCAGGTGAATATTTCAAAGCCCACGGTCGCGCTTCGTTGCGATGGGGAAAGGTGATTGTCGAAGTGCAACCTAAGTCGGTGCAAGTTTTCTTGTAGTCCAAGTCCAGAGGCCATGCCTTTGGCGTTCGGGTCTGGGCCGGCGTGAGGCCCAGAAAAATGTTCTGCGGCTGAGCTGCGTACGCGGCGAAGCCGCCGCTTTTTTTGCGGCGGCTGCAGATATCGAAGCGATTCAGGCGCGTTTACATTCGCGGGTCTTAGCGTCTTCTTGTGCTTCGTCAAGGGATTCAAAATACCGAAGCGGCTGGCCGCAGTGGTGGCAGTGGGTCCAGCCGTTTTTCGTAAACGCGTTCCGGTTGTAGAGGCGGATACCGCAGGCGGCCCAATCGTGAGTGTTGCGGATGCGATATTTCTCGGCGCGGTCGCGGCGTCTGCTGGCTTTGTCGATTTCCTCTTGGCGTTTCGCGGCTTCGCGAGCGGCCAAGGCCGCTGCTTTCGCAGCGGCTCTGGCGTCGCGCTCGGCCTGCTCGGTGTCGACAACGGACTGTTCGAAGGAAAAGAATGCCTGGCTCATGGTCAATCCTCGTCGGGCATCATGATGGTGATGGCCGGTTGCGGATCGTCGATGTCGAGCGCGCCGCAGGTGGCGATGAGTTTCACCAAGCGGGCGCGGATGTTGTCGTTGCGCACGTAGAGCGCGACGGGGATGCGGTCCACTCCGGAGCGGCTTCGCTGGATGGCGTAGCGGAGCATCCAGAGGATGTCCCAGAGTCGGCCAGCTTCGTCTTGTCCGCTCACGTTTGGCGGAACGGCCACGTATTGCTCGAACACGGCGCGGGTAATGAAAACCGGAAATTTGATTCCGGCTTCCTGAGCAGTCTTGGTCACTTCAACAAGGACACCGTCGGCGACGGCTTGCGAGCGGGTGTAGCTGTAAATCACTTCGCCAAAAGGCGATTCGTTTTGGTCATTGTTCATATTTTGGAAAAACATGGGGGCGGCTTTCGCCGCCCCGAGTTGTTCAAGCTGCTTTGTGGTCTGCGGCGAAACGGCTGCCAAAAATCTCGCGTGGATTAGCTTCGGTCGGTTCTTTGCGGAAAATCCCGCACGGGTGTTGCCATGCCTGTCGTGTGTTGTTCCAGTGGAAACCAAGCTGCGCCAAAATCGCTGTGACTTCGCGTGGTTGTTTCTCTTTGAATTGAATCCAAATCCATTTGCCAACGACTTCGGCCAGCTCGTAAAACCGCGGCGCTTCCTGCTGCAACAGCACCAACACCTTGTCGGTCGGTAGTTCGCGATTGCGTCGACGAATGTCGAAATCAATCGGAATCAGTGTGTTTTGTTTTGCGCTCGCCAGCTGTTCGGATCGGCTCTGGAGCTCTGAGTCCGAGTCGGACTTCCGATTATTAACTTTGTTCTGATGTGAGGTTTGTTTTGTTTTCATGGTCTTTTTTTTTGTGACTAGCGTTGCTGCTAGCTGTTCGTATTCGGTCTATCGCCCTTCACCATGAAATGAGTTGCGCGCTGACATGGCGGCCCGTGGGAGTAGTCTTCAGAGGGCACCACGAAGGCCCCTGTCAGAGAACGCGCACGTGTGAGGGCGTTAGAACGAAGGAGAAGAGCGGAAAGCACCGCGACGACACAAAACGACCTGAAAAGTGCTGGCGCACGGCCAAAAGCAAACCTCACGATCAGCAAAGTGTGCTAGCGCACGGCCACAGCCGCTGCGCGGCCAATTCATTTCCAACGCTGGCATTGCGAAGCATTGCCCTGAATGAAGCACAGCGAAATGGCTTCTGTTTTCCTCATCACCACGAACCGCCTGACAGCGAAGCTGCGAAGTGGTGTTGCCACACTGGCACAAAGCGTGGCGTGAAGGATGCCTGTGAGGATTGGCGCGACGGCTGCGGGGCGCGTGGTCGGTTGCAGTCGACGTGACAAAACGAAACAGCCCGGATTGGACACAAGTCGCAGTTATGTTCGATGAACCGGGCCGTCGAACGCGTTACCGCGCGATGAGACGGCGGAGACTCAAGGCCGGAGGTTCTGCGCAGCGGATACCGGCTTGAGGCGGCATTGAGACATAACTGCTCTTGTGTCTGATCCGCGGTGTGCAAGGCAAACGCCCAGCCTCGCAACGAAGTGAGAAGCGTAACGTTTGCTGTTCCTTCATGCCACGCACTGAACGAAGCAAATCAATAACTCGCGGTTCGCTTCGAATGGGTTCGCGGGGCGCGCTCCTCCGACGTGTGCCTGAAGCGTGGAGCGATCGAGCCTTGGCTTTTGTGGTGAAGGGGGAAAAGCCGAAGGCTGATCGCGGAGCGCTTCAGTGCAGAGGTCGGACTGGAATCGGGAGCGACAGCAAGTGTCGCCGGATTTGAGCAGGCACAGGCTCGCAGGGTCCCCTCAATGTCTGTCTTTAGACCCGAGAACCGTAGCCGAAACAAATCCAAGACTCTTGCCGAGCTGGGGCACACACCGTGTCTCCGATGTTTGCGGTCGTGGAATGAAGCGTGTGCAGCGAAGCGGAACGAAAGCGGAATGCAGCGATCCGCAAAGCTCGGAGAGACGGTCCTCGGGAAGGTTCCAAGGGTCACGGGTTGCGCGGTGGCCGCGAGCTTGCGAGCGATCCAGCCACGTCCCAGCGGCCGTGAGGCAAAGCGAAAGACGAGCGCAAAACGTGACGCTTGGAAGCTTGTGGTCGGCAAAAGGAAACCGACAAGGTCGGCTGATGCACTGTTTGCCTGAGCGCCGAAGGCGCTTTCTTGAGCTGCGATAGCAGCTCTTCAATTTTGTGCCGTTCCGCGTGCGCCCGGCAATATTTGGGCAAACGGACGAGGGTGAAGAATCCCTGAAATGTTCGCAAAGAGGTGAGGTCCTATGGGCGCGCGCGGAAAGCGTCCGAGCGCCGGACGGTGACGTGCGAACTAACCAGGTGAAGGCGCGAGGCGAGCCGCGTTAGCGGCGAGAGCGTAAGGCACCCGCGCGCCCGCTGTATGCATCCGCATTGAATTGGCGTCGTGTCATTGACGCACCTGGAATTGAAGGCGTAGCGCAGGTTACCGAGCGAAGCCTGAACACATGGTTTTCTGAGCAACGCGAACTATCATTGTCGTTTGCCAGTGCCTCTACAGATAAAGCAGGTCACCTTCCCTTTGCCGGAGCACACACTGCATTTTTGATTCTTGGGATAGGAAACAACTTCTCCTGAACCAAAGCAGACTGCACAACTTGTTTTGCCAGTGCCGTTGCATGGACCGCACTCTTTCGATTCCGGATTATTGCGCCGGCGCTCGGAGGCCTCCTGAATTTCTTTTAGACCTTGCTGTAACCTATCACCAGTTTGCTCCAGTTTTCGCTGTTGCTGTTGATACGATTCCGTAATTCGACGGAACTCCTCGTCACGTCGCTTTTGCTCTTCGATCTCACGCTGCTTTTCCTTTTGGGCTGCGAGAATGGCTTGCCGTTTTTCTTCCTCTTCAGCGCGGGTTCGTGCCTCTTGTTCCAATCGGCGACTTTCAGCTTCGTGGTCGACGCTCGGAGAAGAGGATGGTTGCGGGGAAGTCGAAGGACGTGTGCCGGGGAAGGATATCTCCCTTGAAGTCAGGGCCGGAGAATTCCGAATTTTTTCGCCATCTCCGATTTGAATATCATTGATACGGAAGCGAAGAATGCGCGTAGCGAAGACGTAATTAGCACGTGATTCTAAAACACTACCTGGCTTCATATTGTATCCACTGATGACATCCCACCTTGTCTTGCCGTCGTCGTCTTCAAGCTCAACTCCAATGCCGACGGTAACTTTGTCATTATATCGATTTTGAATTCGAAAATATACCTCCGTGGATTCCCGCTTTGGCGTTTTTCGCCCCGATTGATAGCTGATATCGATGCCGCCGCTAACCCCGGGGTTACCGCCCTGAATCGTTTGCCAGCCTGTCCATTCTGCGTCGCAGGCAAAACACGAAAAGAAAACAAACAATGAGGCAAGCCAGCGTGGAATCATGTTCCGAAGCATTAGAATCGGGATTTCGGCTGTCAAGCGTAATGGATCGCCAGAATCGTTGAGGCGGTCACCGCGGCCTCGAAAACGCGTCAAGCGTTTAGTTGGCGAAAATAGTTCGGGAACATTCGTCATGTGAGTGATCTTATTCGTGAAGATGCGTGAGTGACAGTTCACGATGTAAAGAGTCAGTAAAAGCACGTGTTACGGTGCGCACGTGCCAGTAGATTCAACGCATCCGAGTTACGACAAGAACGTTCGCGCGTGGATGCGTGCTCGTGACGTGTTTGCTGGTGAAGATGCAGTGAAGGCTGCTGGGGTTCGGTATCTGCCCCGCCTCGATTCGCAGACGGATGAAGAGTATCTCGCCTATAAAGAGCGCGCTTCGTTTTTCAATGCATCGGCACGAACAGCTGATGGTTTCGTTGGATTGATTTTTCGGAGGGAGCCGACGTTTAAAGTTCCGCAAACGGCGACTGGTGTGGCCCGTGCACTTGCGGAGTTCATCGATGATGCAGACATGCTCGGCACGACACTGTCGTCGTACACGAAGACCGTGACGAGTGAAGTGATGGCTGTTGGCCGTGCAGCCACGCTGGTCGATTGGGAGAGTGAAGCTGAAGGGCGTGCGTATGCAGTGCTGTATACAGCTGAGCAGATCATCAACTGGCGCGCTGATCGCATCAATGGTCGCACGTTGTTGTCGTTGGTCGTGCTACGTGAGACAGCGAAGAGCAGTGATGACGATGTCTTCGTGTCGGAGGACACGGAGCAACTCCGCGTGGTGCGTCTCGTAAAGGGTGCAAGCGATGGTGAAGATCCAATGCCGGGGTGGTTTTACCAGGTAGAGATTTGGGTCGAGGACAGCTCGAACAAGAAGAAGAAGCGCGGCAACAAAGAGTGGGTAAAAAAAGAGACCCGGGTCCCTCTGCGTCTCGGCAAGCCGCTCCCGCTGATCCCTTTTGTCTTTCATGGAGCCAACAACTGTCAGGAGTGTGTTGGTAAGCTGCCACTCGCGGATATCATCGCAATCAATCTCGATCACTATCGCCTCAATGCGGACTACAAGCATGGATTGCATTTCACCGCGCTGCCTACGGCGTGGGTAAGTGGCTTCGATAAGTCGGCTTCGCTTCGGATCGGATCGAGCACGGCGTGGGTGGCTGAAACACCTGGGGCGACTGCTGGCTTTCTTGAGTTCACCGGACAAGGGCTGACCACATTCGAGCGAGCGATGGATCGTGATGAGCGGCTCATGGCTGTGCTCGGCACACGGATGCTGGAAGGACAGAAGCGTGTGGGTGAGACAGCTGAAGCAATCGAGCTGCGCCAGAGTGGTGAAGACAGTGTGCTTAACGCTGTGTCGCTCAGTGTGAGTGAGTCGATCACTCGTGTCCTGCGGTGGGTCTACTGGTGGAACTCGACCGAAGCGACTCCTGATGATGTGAGCGAAGAGCTTGTGCTCGCCAAGGTGAACACTGATTTCAGCGTCCGTGGCATGAGCAGTGAAGAGATCACTGCTGTGGTGTCTGCGTGGCAGGCTGGCGCGATCAGCCAGGAGACAATGTTTGAACTTTTCCGCCGGGGTGAAGTGATTCCCCCGGGGCGCACGGATGAAGATGAGAAACAGCTCGTCAGCGCATCTCGGCCAAACAATCCGGAGATCAAACCAACAACAGCGAAGTAACTCAATTTTATGGCACTCAAATACAAATTCAAATCACGGGACGAAATTCCCGCGGAACATCAATCATTTTACGTCGAACGCGATGGCGTTTGGCTCCTCGATGCTGAAGGCGTGGTGGAGAAGT
>CBHWET010000011.1:0-38858 GCA_966112985.1 uncultured bacterium
AATGAATTTCTATAATCCGCAACCCGGGCCGCCGCTCGTCAGACTCGCTCCAGCCTGATGCTCATTAAGCACGAGGTCTCCTCAAGGTAAGATCGTTGGCGTTCCCGAAAAGAACAAAAACGAAACAAAACCGAAAGGAGACCCTATGCAAGATAGAGTTATGGTCGGAATCGACCTTCACAGCAATAATATGTTCTGCGGCATTGTTGACATTGATGGCCGGAGAGTGCTTCGACGGAAGTTGCCCTGTGATCTCAACACGGTCAAAAGTGCCTTGCAGCCCTACAGAGATCGGATTGGCAAGGTTGCCGTCGAATCCACTTACAATTGGTATTGGCTGGTCGATGGATTGCGTGACGCAGGCTATGAGGTCGTCCTGGCGCATCCTCCCGCGCTGGTGCCATACGAAGGCATCAAACATACCGATGATGAGGATGACGCTTTGTTTCTGGCCGACCTGTTGCGGCTGAATATCCTCCACACCGGTCACATTTGTGACCGTCAACTCCGTCCGGTGCGCGATCTGTTGCGACGCCGCATGGGATTGGTGCAAAAGCGCACCAGTTTGCTTTTAAGTTTCAAAGGATTGTATTCCCGCAATACGGGCCGGTCCTTGTCGTTAAGCCGGGTCAAGCAGATGGAAGCACAAGAAGCCGCCCAGATGTATGGCCATGATGCCGATCAGTTGCTGGCCCGAGTGCAGATCGAACTGGCCCGACATCTCGACGCAGCGATTGTGGAGATCGAAAAGAAAGTGCAATCCAGCACCTCACCCCTGCCTTGCTACAAGCAGCTGCAGACGCTGCCTGGGATTGGCCGGGTTCTGGCCCTGACCATTACTTTGGAAACGGCCGACATCCATCGTTTTCCAACGGCTGGAGATTACGCCAGTTACTGTCGTTGTGTCGACAGTCAACGGTTGTCCAATCAGCGCAAGAAAGGCACGAATAACGTGCGCTGTGGCAATAGTTACCTGAGCTGGGCCTGGGTGGAGGCGGCGAACTTTGCGCAACGTTTCGATGAGAAGTGCCGGCAATTTTACGATCGAAAAAAAGCTCAGTCGAACACGTGTGTTGCGACCAAAGCATTGGCCTGCAAGCTGGCTAAAGCAGCCTGGCACATCATGCGCGAAAACAAACCCTACGATCCTGACAAGATATTCCCCTCATCCCGGAAGGACTCTGGTTGTTTGGGGACCGGGATAAGACCCTTTGGAACAACGATGTGAACCACATGAAAGCCCTGGTGCAAAACCATTAGCCTGATTGGCCAGCGTCTTTGTTCCTTACTAATTTGCAGGTCGCAAGAAAGATGACAGCAATTCGACCAAGCCATGAGCCACCAAAGCCCTGGAGGGAAAAGAAACGGATAAACCATCGTTCCTGAACACTGAATGGACTCGGCTTGGCACTGAACATTTTCTGGTCCTGTCGCGCGCAGGATGGGCGCAACCAAACACGGATGCGCTAGATCCGGATGGGTGGGTGAACGAATTGCTAAGGCAATTGAATCACTAAGATGAAATCGCAGGCTCGAATTCCGCTGCGCTTTCGAAACGGCACTGAAGATGTATCCACTTTTGGTGGAAGGCTAACTTTTTGCCTCTTGACGACCTCGTGCTAATGGGCGGGCTGTCACATGATGGGCTTAGCCCACGAAAACATCTGGGTAAGACGAACGCTCACAGGCCATCGACAAATTTCTGCATCGCCTGTTCCTGTTTCTCGATCGATTCCACCAGTTTGAACTGCGTACGTGAGCGATCAAGATTGTGGCCGGGACGATGGATACGGAAATACGTGTCGCCGCTGAGATAATCCGTCAGGAACCGCATGCCGATTTCAAACGTGATCAGCTTTCCAGAAAAGGCGATGAGTGACTTTTCGTGGTTGTTCAAAAAATTGCCAGCAGTGTCGAGATAACCTTCGGCGAGCTTCTTAAACATCGGCATTTGCATTTTGACTTTCGTCAGGTCCCGTTCGTCTTCGAGGGTCGGACTGGTCGTTGTGCGGACCATGTCACCGAAATCGTAAAGAGCACAACCGGGCATAACCGTATCGAGATCGACCACACACATCGCTTCCCCAGTCGCGACGTCGAGCATCACGTTGTTGAACTTCGTGTCGTTGTGAGTAATGCGTTCGGGCACCTTCTTCTTCGACATCGCCTGCAGAATGACGTCAACCATCCGTTCGCGTGCGAAGGCGAAATCGATTTCGGCTTTTGCTTCCTTTGCGCGATTGAAGTGGTCGTTTTGCACGGCTTGTTGTAGCGCCTGAAAACGCTTCCGGGTGTTATGAAAATCCGGGATCGTTTCATGCAAACGTTCGCCGGGCAAATCGACAAGCAGACTTTGGAAATTTCCAAAGGCGCGTCCCGCCTCATACGCCTGACGGGGCGTTTGCACAGATTCAAATGTCTGAACACCTTCGACATAGACGAAGGTTCTCCAAAAGCTTTCACCGTCGCGGAAGTACGCTTTGCCATCACGAGTAGGGACGACGATCAGGCAACGTCGGGTAATATCGCGAACTTTAACCTGTTCGAGCTTGTGACGCAGATGCGTGGTGACGCGCATCACGTTTTTCATCACCGCGTCAGGGTTCTTGAAAACGTTTTGATTGATTCGTTGGTGAATGTAACGAACGCGCGTGCCTCCCTGGTCATAGGTAGCGGAGTAGGTTTCGTTGATGTGACCAATCTTGCAGGTTTCGGCATGGAGAATTTCGCCGTAAATCTGGAACTGCCTGGAAATTTCTGTGAGTTGACGTTCTTGATACGCCATAGGTTTTCACTCATTTAATTTGCGCCGCAATCAAAGCGCGAGTTTTTTCTGTTTTGAATTGGTGGTTTGCGACAGATTTTTGCGCGTCAGATGAAGAAACTGTTGCGTTACCTGGAAAGTCTTTCGCGAAATCGAATCATCCTCTGGTGCTATTTCATCTGGTACATCGTTATTCTGGTTCGATATTTTGAATCGAGCGCGCGACTGTGGCTGACGTCACTGGGGCTCAGTGCGATTGTGGGTATCGCGCTCTATCTGAGCTCGACCACTGGCGGGAACAAGCTGGAGCGATGGCAAACAATTCGCCTTTTTATGATGCCATTTTGTGTGTCGAGCTTTTCGGCACTGGTGAAAGGCAAAGGTTTCATACTCATCTTTTCGCCGAACCCGCGAGAGGACATGTTCATTGTGCTTTTGATCGCACTGTTTCTTGCAACGGTCGGAGTACTCAAATATCGAAAGAAACGGAGCTGAAACCTATCGTAACGGACGGAGGGCTCTTCCGAGCGTCCGGCCAAGATGCCCCAGCCAGGTGAGTGGTTCATCGGCCGACACGATGTATCGTCGGAGGTCGACGGAAAGATGCCCCTTTGCGCGTTTGACGAAGAATAGATTCGTAAGAATACAAACGGCCACCCACGCGACGAGAAATCCCCAGAAAGTGGTCAACATGAGTGAACCGCGAGCGAACCGGCTGCTCTGGATGAAAACCAACACGGCCACTGGCACAAAAACAACCCGCATGAACGCGCTACTTCCACCTTGTCCAGGGCGTTGCACCGATAGCCCCGTAGACATCCCGACCCAAAACAACGACCACAAGTCGAATACGAGCATCAACATCGTTACGGCGAAAGCAGCGGCATAGGCCATTTCGGCGGATGTGCCGCCAAAGGTTCCATCTTGTTGTACCAAACCACCGGTGAGCATCAGGCAATCGACGGCCAACACAAAGACAATCGGCGCCAGATACAAGCGTTTCACCACCATGGCGTAAGCTATGAAGAAGTCCTGGTTGCGCAGCGGTGTGGCGGAAACAAGAAGCTCAAGCTCACCGTTACGCTTTTGCCGATCAAAGTGGCGCGAGGTTTCATTCGCAACGGCAAGCTTCAATAAAAAGTGAAGGACAATCATTACGGCAATAAACTCGGCCTTTAGAGGCAACAAACCTCCGCGAAATTTTTGTGTAAATCCCAAATACAAGGCAAAGGCTGCGCCAACGAAAACGAAGCTGACCCAGATGTTGGCTTTCCGAAACCGCCCGCGACTGATCAACCACGCATAGCCACTGCGATCCAGGAGTTCGCGCTTCAGCCCGGTGCGAAATTTTGCGTTGCCGAGACACCATTGTTGCCAGCGTTCGTTCACCGTCAGTTTGACGCTCGCTTTGTCTTTCCAACAGTGCGTGACGCGAAAAGAAGCCCACAATAGAAATCCCCACGCGCAGAGATGCGACACAATGAAAGATGGCCAAAACTCGGCGTTACGGCCACTGATCACACTCCAGCTTCGCATAGGACTAACCAGACTGATCACGGAAAAGGCTGTCTTAATGGCGGGCGTCGTCGGAAGGGCAGATAAACCTGGCAGTCCGAGCGCAATCACCCACGCGGAGCCGATCGCAGCAGAGACGGCCTTCTGCGCTTCTTTGTACATTGTAGAAATCAGAAGTGCCAGCGCGTGGGAAAAGAACAGCGCGTTGATCAGCGCGAGCATTGTTTGAACAAATTCCAGCCAACTGACACCGCCAAGCATTAGAGGAAGGCCGAAAACCGGGAACATGGCGAGCAGCGCATAAAAGGAAATCAGCGCACCGGAAGCGAGCTTACCGAAAATGATGTCGTACCCGCGTAGGTCAGTGAGGAACAAAAAACCGAGAGTGCCGTCGCGCATTTCGCGGCTGATTGAATCCGCGCTGTGCGTGGCTCCGGTGAACAGACAGATGTAAAACCCCATTTGCGTCAGCACCATGAACAGCTGCCGCCCGCCGAACATTCCACCCGTGGCGGCTCGCATCGTGAAGAGAAGCCATCCGCCAACGACAATGCCCACGACTGCCATGATCAGGCGCGACCAGTACGTCCTGCCGGAACGAGCTGCGATACGCAGCTCGCGATCGACAATCGGCGGAAATGTCATGACCAGGGGGAAGACGCGTTCGCTAGATGAACTCGTTAATCAGGTTCTCAAGGAATTCCTGGCGGCCACTGGTGTTTGCATCAGCTTCACCCTTTTGCAGCATGTATTTCTCGAGATCTTCAAACGTCGCTTTGCCTTTTTCGATCTTCGCGCCGATGCCAGTGTCCCATGAGGCGTAACGTTCGCGAACGAACTGGTCGAGACGTCCGTCTTTACGAATCGCGGCTGCAATTTTCAAACCGCGCGCGAAAGCATCCATGCCGCCGATGTGCGCGTAAAAGAGGTCGTTCGGTTCAAAGCTTTCACGACGAACCTTGGCATCGAAGTTAACACCGCCAGTGCTGAAGCCGCCATATTTCAAAAGCGTCAACATGCACTGCGTCGTGAGATAAATATCTGTCGGGAATTGGTCCGTATCCCAGCCCAGCAACAGGTCGCCAGTGTTGGCGTCCATGGAGCCGAGGGCGCCTGCAGCACCCGCAACTTCCATTTCATGTTGCATCGTATGGCCGGCGAGGGTGGCGTGATTTGTTTCGAGGTTCAGCTTCAGTTCGCCGAGCAAATCGTATTCACGAAGGAAATTAAGGCACGCCGCAGCATCGGAATCGTACTGGTGTTTCGTAGGCTCTTTCGGTTTTGGTTCGATGTAGAACTGGCCTTTGAATCCAATCTTCTTTTTGTATTCAACGGCCATATGCAGGAATTTCGCCAGATGCTCCTGCTCGCGCTTCATGTCTGTGTTTAACAGAGTCGAGTAACCTTCACGTCCGCCCCAGAACACATAACCTTCACCGCCGAGTTCGTGTGTAACTTCCAATGCTTTCTTCACCTGTGCTGCGGCAAACGCAAATACATCGGCATTGCAGCTCGTCGACGCGCCGTGCACATATCGCGGATGAACAAACAACTGGGCCGTGCCCCAAAGCAGTTTAATACCTGTGCGCTTCTGTTGTTTCTTCAGAAGGTCAACGATGGTGTCGAGATACTTGTTGGATTCGCGCAATGTTTTGCCGTGCGGAGCGACGTCGCGATCGTGGAAGGCGTAAAACGGCGCGCCAAGCTTCTCACAAAATTCAAAGAAAACAGGGACGCGTGTCTTTGCCAGATCGAGGCCGCTCTTGCCCGCTTCCCACGGACGGATTGCGGTTGGCCCGCCAAACATGTCCGCTCCCTGGCCACACATGGTGTGCCAGTACACGACCGAGAACCTGAGGTGATCGGCCATTGTTTTGCCCTCAACCTTTTCATCGGGATTGTAATGCTTGAAAGCAAGCGGGTTGGTGGACTTAGGGCCTTCGTATTGGATCTTCGAGATTTTCGGGAATGCAGCAGCCATAAATTTTTGCGTGGGAGCCATTGGAAAAAATTTTTGGCCGAGTAGCAAGAAAACAAAACGGGCGTTGCCTTTCGACAAACGCCCGGTCTTTCGCGCGCTTCGCCTGGAAGCGGCATCGAAAAGTTTAAGATTATCGCTGAACGTCGATTTTATTTGAGACGCTCTTCACGCCAGGAATGGCTTTCGCTTTCGCTTCCAGCGCTTCCTTTTGTTCCTTTGTGGAAACAGTTCCGCGCAAGATGATCTTATTGCCATCCTGCTCGACCGTGACGTTCTGCGCATTCAACGTTGTGTCCGATTGGAAGTCGCTGCGAACACGTGAGGCAAGATCGCTGGAGGCAGCACCTTGCGTCGTAGTGTTATATTGCGCCCCTGCGCCGCTCGTTGTTGCCGATCCGCGGACTTCAGCACCAGCCGCATCGCCGTGAATTTCAGCATTGCGTTCTGTGGACAGAGTTCCTTTGTTGCCACGAACCCAGCCAGCACCGGGGCTGCCGGAGCTACTCGCTTCAAATTGCGAGGACTGGACAGATGCGGAACCCGCCGAGCCGGACATTTTTGCTTTTGCTCCAGACGGTTCATTGATTTGTCCACTGATCTGGTTGCCCGGTAATTCGCTCTTCACGATGATATCGTCCTTAACCCATTCCACGCCTTCGGTATTGCGGGCAATTTGTTCGGCGTGTTGTTTTTGGACCGGATAATCAACGAAGCCCGTCAGGTGAACGTTACCGCGGAATGATTCGACGTGGACCTTTGTGGCCTTCACCAGTGAATCCTTGCCGAGGTTATTGCGGACACGTTGGGCCGTGGATTTATCATCGATATATTGGCCGGTACTACGGTTATATTGAGTGCCGGTGGCGCAACCGACAAAAGCTGCTGCGAGCGCCAGGCAGAGAACGTTGTTCAAGATCAGTTTGTGTTTCATAAATTTTCCCTTTCGAAACACGTTAAGAAGCGAAGAGGCCTTTTCCAATTGGTGACAAACCGGTTTGTTGATCAACAAACCTGCCTACCAAGGCAGCGGGCGTGGGCCTGATGGTTCTGCGAATATGAGGGGTGATGGTGCCGCTGTTCGTTACGTAAATGTTACAATTGCGCGCTTTAATCGCACGGGGCCCTTCAGCTACGGTTCTCTTCGGAACGATTTTGCGTGATGAAACACACGGTTCTAGTTGTCGATGACGAGGCAGACGCCCTGGAATTGATCTCGTACAACCTGAAGCAGGCCGGTTACACCGTCGACTCGGCTGCGGACGGTGCTCAGGCGCTTCAAAAGGTTAAAAATTCCCCACCGTCGCTCATTTTGCTCGATGTCATGTTGCCGGAAATCGACGGCTTTGAAGTATGCAAAACGCTGCGGCGCTCGCCGGAAACGGCAGCGATTCCAATTATCATGCTGACGGCTAAAGCGGCGGAAATAGATCGGGTTTTGGGATTGGAGCTGGGGGCTGATGATTACGTTACGAAGCCTTTTAGCCCGCGGGAACTGGTATTGCGCGTGAAAAAGTTACTCGAGCGAACAACTGCCGCCAGCGAACCAAAAGAGCAGCTCCGGTTCGGCAATCTACACATAGACGTTCCACGCCATGCGGTCACCTATGCCGGCGAGAAAATCGATTTAACAGCGACCGAGTTCAAACTATTATCGATGCTGGCGCAACGGCGGGGACTGGTTCAATCGAGAGAACGCCTGTTGCGCGATGTATGGGCTTACGAGCGCGACGTCGACACTCGCACCGTCGATACGCACATGCGGCGTCTCCGTGAGAAAATGGGCGATGCAGCGAAACACCTCGATACTGTGCGCGGCGTCGGTTACCGGTTTATAGCTGAATGACCATTTGGCCCCCGATCATATTCCTGACGATCATTGTCCTGATTCTCCTCCAGAGTTGGTGGCAGGTGCGACAGAACCGACGTCAAAGGCAAAGGACCGAGCAGGAATACACTGCGGCACTGCTCAAACAACAACGTGAGGCGTTTGCACACGCGCAGGCACAACAACAGACCTTGTTCAATAGCATGGTCGAAGGGGTTCTGCTCCTCGGCGCCGACCAAAAGGTCCTGCTGGTTAACGAATCCATGCGGCGGGTGTTTAATCTACCTTTAGAAGTACGGGGCCGTCCGCTCGCAGAATTATTTCGAATCCCGGAATTGCTCGCGCTGCCGGATCGACTAAAAACGGAAAGAACTATTTCCGACATCGAATTGCAACTGCCGGGAGAAAACGCGCCCTGTTTCGATGTCACCGGCGCCGTTGTCGTAGACACGGAAGGCGCTGTACAAAGCTACCTGCTCCTCCTCCACGACATCACCCGGCTCAAACAATTGGAGAATCTGCGACAGGAGTTCGTTGCGAATGTCAGCCACGAATTGCGGACGCCACTATCGTTGATCAAAGGGTTTACTGAAACTTTACTCGAGGGGGCAAAAGATAATCCGGAAGTCGCGACATCCTTCCTGCAGAAAATCGATAAACACGCCGACCGTCTCATTTATCTAATCGAAGACCTGCTCACCATCTCCCGACTGGAATCAGGCTGCGTCGCGTTGAATTGTCAGGAGCTGGCGTTCGACAAAATCGTCCAGCGCGTTTTTGATGATCTTCACTCGCGCGCTGAGGAAAAGAACGTGGCCTTACAGTCCTCTGTTGCTCAGTTATCGATGGTCTGGGGCGATGCAGACCGCTTGCAACAGGTGTTGTTCAACCTTGTCGAGAATGCGGTCAAATACGGCCACGAAAAGGGACAAGTCAACGTCGCTTTGAACTACCTGAAGAACGGCGATGCCCAGGTTTCTGTTTCGGATGATGGCCCTGGTATCCCGGCGGATTCGGTGGAGAGAATCTTTGAGCGCTTTTATCGAGTTGACCGTGCGCGGTCTCGCGAAACCGGCGGCACTGGCCTTGGGCTTTCGATTGTTAAGCACATCATTCAGGCACATGGCGGACAAGTCACGGTGAAGAGCGAAGTGAACAAAGGCACGATCTTCACCTTTGTCTTACCGAAGCGTCCTTAGAACCGGTTTCATAAGTAGGAGGGGACGCGTTGCCAGAGATTTGGCGGTGAGGCAAGACGCGAGGAGGGCGACCACGGTTCGCGAAGCGAACATTCAAATTTGGGAAACATTCTCGTGGCGAGGCCTGGGAGGCCAATATCCACATGGATCTTTAACCGACGAGCAACGCAGCCTCAACGCCAAAGATCGGCAACCCTTCGGGCTGGAGCGGAAAAAGCTCTCTGGCGTCGTTGCTCCTCAGTCACAGAGCACTGCGGCTATGCTCCTTAGTCAGAACTATATAGTCGCTGCACCGCTTCGCGGATGCTGTCGCGCCTAGCCCAAGAGCTTTTTCCGCTCCAGCGCGTCCCCTCCTACTTATGAAACCGGTTCTAGAAGACGGAATTCCCGTTTGTAACAAACTTGTAACAATTTCCCGCTTTCCCGCCGAGGAGGATGCTTTAAGGTCGCATTGTCAGAAAACAAACTATCGAAGCGATTTATGTTCTCACTACAAAAACTTCTAGGACAAGAAGACAAGTTTTTCAGTTTGCTCGAAGCCAGTGCCGCCGAAGGCCGCGCCAGCGTCCAGGCGCTTTTGAAACTCCTGAAAAATCCAAACCGCGAGCGGACCCTCGAAGATTTCGTCGCTTCCCGCCGGAAAGAAAAACGTATTGCCAACGAGATCAGTGAAGCTGTGGCGACCACTTTCGTCACCGCTCTCGAACGCGAGGACATCGAATCTCTTTCCTTCGCTCTTTATAAAATTCCAAAGACGGTCGAAAAGATCGCGGAACACATTCTTCTCGCGCCGCATTTCATGGATGGAGTCGACCTCTCGCGCCAGCTCGGCATGATGGAAAAAGCAACCGATTCCCTCGTCAAAATGATCAAGGAGCTGCACAACGGCGTGAACCTGCAACAGATCCGGGCGCACAATGAAGAACTGCAAGCAATCGAAGGCGAAGCCGACAAACTTGTGCTGGATCTTTTGCGTGACCTGTATTCCGGCCGCCATGATCCTTTGAAAGCCGTCTTCCTGAAGGAACTTTACGATCTGCTTGAAAAAGTGACCGACCGCTGCCGCGATGCGGGTAACGTTGTTAATCACATCGTCCTTAAAAATTCCTGACGCATGGCCCTCATCTTCACAGTCGTTTTTATTGCGCTGTTGTTTGAGTACATCAATGGATTCCACGATACGGCGAATTCCATTGCCACAGTCGTATCCACCAAGGTCCTGACGCCCCGTCAGGCCATCCTGCTTGCGACGCTGACGAATCTGACAGGGGCGATGTATGGGACGGCGGTGGCGAAAACCATTTCGTCCGGACTACTGGACTCCAAGGTCTTCACCATGACAAATGAAGTTCTGATCTGCGCATTGCTGGGCGCGATCGTCTGGAATCTCGTCACCTGGTACATCGGCCTTCCATCGAGCTCCAGCCATGCCTTGATTGGTGGCTTATGCGGTGCCGCTCTCGCCGCAGGCCGTAACAACTGGAATGTCATCGTGTGGTCCCAACCCGATCCGGAACACTGGTACAAAGGCAAAGGATTACTATGGAAGGTCATTGTCCCAATGATCACGTCTCCCATCCTAGGATTGTTGCTGGGCTTTATCATCATGGCCTTGCTCTACATCGTCCTCCGCAAAGCCAAGCCACACATCATCAACCGCATCTTCGGAAAATTGCAGATGGTAAGCGCCGCCGGAATGGGTTTCATGCATGGCACCAACGACGCACAAAAAACGATGGGAATCATCGCTCTCGCTCTCATTGCCGGAACAAAAAGCGGAGCCTTTGATCGATTACCAGAGTGGCTGTCTTTCTTAAAACTGCACTCGGAAGCGGGGAAGGATCCGGATATTGCCACCTGGATCAAGGTGACGTGCGCCGTGGTCATGGCCTGTGGAACAGCGGCAGGCGGATGGCGCATCATCAAGACGCTCGGACACAAGATGGTAAAGCTTCATCCGATTAATGGCTTTGCAGCCGAAACCAGTTCCGCAGCGGTGATCTTTACTGCAACCGAACTGGGCATTCCCGTTTCCACGACACACAATATTTCTGCTTCGATTATGGGCGTGGGAGCAGCAAAGCGTTTGAATGCAATCAACTGGCCAGTGGTAGAACGGATGGTGTGGGCCTGGTTGCTGACTATTCCGATCAGCGGCCTGATAAGCTATGTCCTGGTGAGATGCGCTGATTGGCTGTTGAAATAATCGGCCTAATGGCGACCGGCAACCTGCGTGTACTTCGGACCAAATTCGACGGCGTAACAGGCACGGTAGAACGCTTTCAACAGCACGGAACTCCACAACGGCGTAAGGGAAATGGCGATAAGCGCAATGATCAGAGCGACTCTCATTTTATTGATTGTGTGAGCTACAGCGGTCATATGACGAGTGCCACCATACTGTGATGATCAATCGTAGTCTGTCAGCGACGTAACGAAACCATTGTAGGATGACTTCGGACGGGAAGATTCCCTAGTTGCGACCGGGGTTTGTCCGCTTTTTAAGCTGGGATTTCAGATAGGAATCTTCACCGGCAGCCTGCCAGGCCGAGAACCAAAGATCGCCGAGGAATTGTCCCGACGTAAGTAGTTGCTGCGTAATGAATTTCCGCCCCTTCGATTCGCCTTCGCCGTGATCGGAAAGGCCACCGCTTTGATTCAATTGATAGAGCGGTTCCACGAGTTTGTTCTGTTGAAGAACGAAACTCATGATACCGGGGAACATATCTTCGTGTTTGGCCTGCGGATCAACGGCCGAAAACACCTTCGCGGGGCGGATACTGCCTTTCATTTCCTTAAAGCCAATCTCAGCGCGATGAATGTAACCACCGTCGATCCACGAATGAATGGTGTTGTTCGTGGCATAATGATGCGGATTCGCGCCAATCCATCCGTTGTGATGTTTGGTTGTGTGCAAAGGCTGACCGGCGTCACCGCAGAAATGTCCCATCACTCCCATGATGTAGATAATATTTTGCTGCGCATTGGCGATTTCTTCCGCGCTCCCGCCGTTAGCCTCGAAGGTCTTCAAATACGAGAAGCCCGACTTCAGTTTGCCGTAGTATTCTGTAATCGCCCACGGCAGGAATCCCACCAGTTCGCGCGTATGATCTTCGTTCTTGGCCGGATCAATCTTTGGAAAATTGGCCGGGTGCTGGGCCCGTGCGACATATAGTTGTCCGGCAAATTCGTAGCGCAAATGGCTGACCGTCTGGGGCGTCAATCCGTAGAGCGGAAGGTCATCGACATCAAGATAGTGATCGGGACCATTACAATGCTTCAACGCCAGGTCTGATGTATTCCGCCAGCGATCAGGTTCGCCGGCCAAAAACGTGATGCGATCCTGTGCGGCAGCGGTTTTTACGAATTGCGGAAATTCAGCCGGCAACGACGTGAGCGCGATTTGGTTAACGAGACGATGCCCGTCGTAGTCCCAGGCGAATATATTGGAAACGGATGCCAACAGGAAAGCGGACAGGGATAAGGACAATTTCTTCATGTCGAGCGGAGGCTAAAGGACCAAACAACCATTGTCAGGTCACAAAAACGTGAATTATCTCGAACGGTTCGGATAGTTAGATGTCAGCGGCATCAAATCATGCTGATTCAAATTGCTGTCAGCATATTTGCATCGCGGAAAAGTACCCAACGCCCATCTGGCTCTTTGCGGAAGATCGATAAAATATTTCCGGCGCGCTTCTTCGCTGGCCCATTCGGCAACGGCGTGACGGTGACCGAGAGGTAATTCCAGCAATAGGCATAATTCCCTGAAATGTTGATCTCTTGAATCTCCGGTTTCCCTTCGAATCGGACTTTTCCGGCCATGCCGCGCGAGGCGGCTGCAAAAGCGTCTCTACCGCGCATCGGCTCCTGGCCAGGCAGAAGAAACACCACATCCTCTGCCATCAGTCCGAGGACAGTCTCCATGTCTCCATCCGCGGTCGCGCGCATCCATGTTTCAATGACGTCGCGGATTTTCGTTTTCTCCTGTTCCTCGTTCATGACGCTGGGCAGTTGATCGCTGGCTTAATTGTCGGCGCAGTGGAACGTGATCGCCATTTCATAAGGAACACCGCGATGACGCCGTGAAGCGCGATGGCGAGCATCCCGCCGCGCAGAAGCGGCATAAAATGCGGGTACGGAACCAATGCCGGAAAATACGGGTCATTACCCCTCGCATATTCCATCGCACAGTACAACATCAGCCCGCAGCCGAGCAGGATCGCGGATCGAAACCATCGAGACGAAACCGGAAAACAAAAGCCGCCGGCCAAAATTGCCGCAAAGCCGATAAACCTGGTGACTGAAAGCAATTCGTTGCCCGCGTCGGGATTTCCATAAAAGGCAAGCCCGACGAAAGCAGCCAAATAACTCGTCCCGAATGCAATGAATGCGGCGGCTAGATATCGTAAAAAGATTCCGAAAATTTTGGTCATAATTCTTTCACAATCACTAAACGCAGCACGGAGGACTGTTCAAAAGCTCCCCATAAGGAAACTTTGACTAAATCGAGCGTTTTTTGGGAGTCAAAATTTGCTTGCGAGCGTTCGCGAGCGTTTTTTGAGCGTCAGAATTGCGTTGCGAACGTTCGCGACCGTATTCTGACCGTCAGATTTTCCTCGTGGAGGTTGGCAACCGTGGTTTGAAAGCCAGAATTCCCTTGCGGACGTTCCCAACCGATTTTCGACGGCCAAAATTCTCTTCCGGACGTTCGTATCGCATTTTCGACCGTCAAAATCTCCTTGCCGAGGTTCGCGACCGTTTTTTGAGAGTCAAAATGTCGTTGCGGAGGTTCCCGGCGTCATTTTGAGAGTAAAAATACCCTTTCTAACGTTCGCGACGGTTTTTTGACGTCAGAATTTGCTCGCGAACGTTCGCGACCCTTTTTTGAGCGTCAAAATCTCGTTGCAAACCTTCGCGACGATTTTCTGAGCGTCAGATTGTGCTCACGGAGGCTCCGAAGGCCGTTTTAACGCCAAAATGGTGTTGCGAACGTTCGCGAGGGTTTTCTGAGCGTCAAAATTCGCTCGCTAACCTCCGCGTCGATGTTTTGAGCGCCGAATTTTGCTCGTTAACCTCCGCGACCATTTACAGAGAGCTACAAATGAGCAGTTTACGCATTCGCTTCGTCAAAAACCTCATTTTGGCGTCGAAATGATCCGCGTCATGTCAAAGCCTTGGCTTGAAGCATGCCCCCCGAGCGGACGGCCGGGTTGATCGAGACTAATGGGTGGGTTAAAAACGACTCGCCCTCTGCGTAATCACCGAATTAGACTGCCGGCCTGTCCGTCTGAACTTGGCGCTTTTGGAATGAAAACGATCAAAATTGTTTCGCTCGCTGTTGCTGTTTCCACCTCGACACTTTTATTTGCCGCCGATCCGGTCGGAATCGCGCCGGTCGGCAAAAATGGCAAACGACTGAATCTCGATTTCGAGACTGGTACCTTACAGGACTGGCATGCCGAAGGGAACGCGTTCGAACAACAACCCGTCCGCGGCGATGCCGTCAACAAACGTCGCGGCGACATGAAAAGTGAGCATCAGGGCAACTTTTGGATCGGCACCTATGAGAATAGCGGCGATGACGCGATGGGAACGTTGATTTCGGATCGTTTCAAAGTAACGCATCCGTGGGCCTCATTCCTCGTCGGGGGCGGACAATGGCCGGCAACGTGCGTGGAATTGATCGATGCGGAATCGCAAAAGGCCTTTTTCAAAGTTTCCGGCGAAGACAGTGAAAATTTGCGGCCCGTCGTAGTCGATCTCAGCAGCCGCGTCGGCAAGGAAATCTTTATCCGCATCGTCGACCAGCAGAAAGGTGGTTGGGGCCATATCAATTTCGACGATTTCAAATTCTTCGCCAAGCGCCCGAAGTTCCCGAACGAACTGGATCCGAAGAAGCAGGCCGTTCCTGAAGCCGACGCGGTCCTCTACGAAGGACTTTCACCGGAAAACGCTGCCGCCAAGATGACGCTTCCGCAGGGTTTCAAGGCGACGCTGTTCGCCGGTGAACCGGACGTCAAACAACCGATCGCATTCGCGTTCGACGATCGCGGCCGCATCTGGGTAGCCGAAGCTTACACCTATCCAATTCGCGCGAAAGATGGCGAAGGCAAAGATCGAATCCTGATTTTTGAAGATACAAATGGCGACGGGAAATTCGATAAACGGACTGTGTTCGCCGAGGGATTAAATCTCGTGAGCGGGCTGGAAGTTGGTTTCGGCGGAGTATTCGTCGGCGCCGCGCCTTACCTGTTATTTATTCCGGTGGAAAATTGGGATGATCCAAAGCCCGGGAAGATCGAAACATTGCTCGACGGGTTTGCGTATCAGGACACGCATGAAACCCTCAATACGTTCACCTGGGGGCCCGATGGCTGGCTCTACGGCTGTCACGGCGTATTCACGCATTCAAACGTCGGCAAACCTGGCACACCTGACAGCGAACGCGTACGGATCAACGCGGGCGTGTTCCGCTATGATCCCGTGCGAAAGAAGTTTGAAGTTTTCGCCGAAGGCACGAGCAATCCGTGGGGCATCGACTTTGATGAGCATGGCCAATTGATTAGCGAAGCGTGCGTCATCCCACATCTCTTCCACCTGATTCAGGGCGGCCGCTTCACGCGGCAGGCTGGTTCCCACTTCAATCCGTATGTATACGACGACATCAAAACAATTGGCGACCACGTGCATTACGCCGGCAACAAAGGGCCGCATGCCGGCAACGGGCGCTCTGACTCTGCGGGAGGCGGACACGCGCACGCTGGCCTGATGGTTTATCAAGGCGACAATTGGCCGGCTGAATATCGCGGCAATGTTTTCATCGGCAACATTCACGGGCAACGCATCAATCGTGACCTCCTCGAACGCAAAGGATCCGGCTTCGTCGGCCATCACTCACCGGACGTGATTAACTTCAATGACAAATGGTCACAGGTTATCAACTTTCGCAGCGGTCCTGATGGAGCTGTCTATTTCATCGATTGGTACGACAAGAACCAATGCCATCACAACGATCCGAATGGACACGACCGCAGCAACGGCCGCATTTACCGCGTCAGCTATGGTGATCCGAAATTCGAGAAAGTCGATTTGCAGAAACTCAGCGATAAGGAGCTGATCAACCTGCTCGGAAGTAAAAACGTTTGGCAAGCAGCACATGCGCAACGTGTGTTGCAGGAACGTGCGGTGTCCATGAAGTCGGGATCGCAGGATTGGTTGATGTTGGGAGCAAATCTTTATCAGCTGGGTGCGAAACATCCTGAGGCAAGTCTACGCGCGCTTTGGGCGATGCACGTGACCTCGGGATTCGCGACTTTGAAAGATCGCAACGAGTTTCTACGCAAGTCAGACGAATTTGTTCGCGCGTGGGCGATACAACTCCGGCTTGAGGAACTCGAGAACGCATCAACCGAGCAATCGAATCAAGCTGAACGCCAACAGTTCTATAAGGCACTAGCCGCATTGGCATCGAACGATAAGTCGCCGATCGTCCATCTTTACCTCGCCTCGGCACTTCAGCATGTGCCCGTTGAAGATCGCTGGGAAAGTGTCGAAGGGCTGTTGTCCTATTCGGAAGACGCCACCGATCACAATCTTCCTTTAATGGTCTGGTACGCGGCAGAGCCATTGCCCACAAAAGATTTCAATCGGGCCCTCTCGCTCGCCGAAAAAGCGAAACTGCCGAACATCCTAAATTTTATGGTTCGGCGCACGGCTGCGCTGGATACTTCCGAAGCATTCGCCGCCATCACAAAAAGCCTCCTGCGCGTCGATGATGATAAGCGTCGTCTCGATATTCTCGGTGGTTTGAATGCGGCTTTGCAAGGACGTCGCAGCGTTCCGATGCCGCAAGGCTGGAACGAAGTGGAATTGAAACTCGGCTCCAGTAAAAACGCTGAGGTTCGTGCTCAAGTCCAGGCATTGTCGCTCACCTTCGGCAGTGCGAACGCGCTGACTTCTCTGCGCAAGACGCTGACCGATTCGTCGGCTGATGCGAATGCACGCCGGACAGCCTTGGAATCCCTCTTGGCAGTCAAAGCCCCAAATCTTGCCGGTGATCTGCAACAGTTGCTAAGCGACACAGGTCTCCGCGGGTTCGCTCTGCGCGGGCTTGCGTCTTATGACGATTCCCAAACACCCGGAAAAATTCTGGCCGCTTACGACAGTTTCAATCCCGCCGAGAAACGCGATGCCCTCAGCACCTTGTGCGGACGCGCCAGTTTCGCGAAGCCACTCCTTGCCGCTGTCGAATCTGAGAAAGTTCCGCGAAAAGATTTGTCCGCAGATCTCATCCGCCAGCTCCGCTCTCTCAAAGATGCGGATTTAAATAGTGCGATCGAGAAAGTTTGGGGAGCGATGCGCGAAACAAGCGCGGATAAAAAGCCGATTATTGAAAAATATAAAAAGGTTTATTTCGCCGGTGGCTCTCAACCGGGTGACGCGTCACGCGGCCGCACGGTCTTCAGCAAAACCTGTCAGCAATGTCATACGCTTTTTGACACCGGCGGCAAAGTAGGCCCCGACCTTACCGGTTCAAATCGCGCGGACCTGGGCTACATCCTTGAGAACATCATCGATCCCAATGCCGTTATTCCGAACGATTACCGCGCGTCGACGATTGAAATGAAGGATGATCGGGTCATCAGCGGAATCGTTAAGAAGCAGGATGAAAACGCGGTGACGGTCGTCACGCCCAACGAAACGCTGGTACTTCCTCGGAAAGAGATCAATTCGATTCAACAGAGCCAATTGTCCATGATGCCCGAAGGTTTGTTGGATCAACTGAACGACCAGGAAGTTCGCGATCTCCTGTATTATTTAAGCCGGCCGGGGCAGGTTCCAATGGCCCAAGCAGCTGCAAAATAGATCAATTTTTCACGCCAGTTTTCCGTCGTTTTGCACACGGCTCCGACGCTCGAAAAGAGCTGTTCGGAGCCGTTTTTTTTGAAAAATGCGTCAAGAATATTCGGGCAAAATTCTGCACATAAAAACGCACTTCCGAGACACTCGCGAAAATTTCTGAGACACGGAGGTAAGTAGATCAATTCTGCCCGTGGGCGATGTGGACACTTTTTCCATTTCGTGGACACTCCGAAATTTTTTAAAACGCATTTCGAAAATTCTTCGTCCCCTATCCCCCTATTGGCACCACCACTGCTAAAAGCATCCCTGAAAATTGCAGGGCTCACTTAGGAGGTGAGTCAAAACCGAATCAGGGGAACACCCGGTCCGGCAGCAAAAACCCAACATAACAGAAATGACGCTGCGGCTTTTATGCCACGGCAACTCGTAGCTTTTTTATGACAGAACAAAGAAATACAACATGGTCGTGGATTCTGAAGCGTTTGTTCGCGCTCGGAGTCTGTCTCTTCGCTCTCGCTGCCGTCGGGCAGGCGGGAGTGCAATTAAATGATATCAACCCCATGCGCATGCCAGCCATCGGCGACTACGGTGTGCGCGTCCTGACGCCTACGTTGATTGAAGTCACGTACATCAACACGAAGGCCAAGGATCCTGCCACCGTGGCAGATTGGAATTTCGTCGATTCGAGCGGCAATTTGTCGGCACCTTCAACTTCTGAGTTTACGGTGACCGCGAATGGCCAGTCGATCGGTGTGCAATCCGTCGGTTTCAAACGCCGCCCGATTTATGCGCCGTTGAACTGGTATGAATTGCATCTCGGCAATTACATCTATCTCCAACTTTCTTCGGCGATTCCCGATGGCCAGACGGTCGTCGTGAAGAACCCGACCGGAAAGCTCTGGACGAGTGATAAGAACTTCACAACGACAACCGATCCGCTGCGCTTCAATCCTTCGATTCACGTGAATCAGGAAGGTTACATGCCGAACTACGCCAAGAAGGCGATGGTCGGTTATTACCTCGGAAGCAAAGGCGAAATGACCGTTCCAGCCTCGAACGGCTTCAAGATCGTTGACGCCAACACCGGCGCGACGGTTTACAATGGTCCTCTTACCTTGCGCAAGGACGTTGGCTATTCTTATTCGCCAACACCTTACCAACAGGTTTACGAGGCTGATTTCACCGCATTCAAAACGCCGGGTGAATATCGTTTGCAGATTCCCGGAATGGGCGCGTCACTCGCGTTCATGATCGATGAAGGTATCGCTGGTTTGTTCGCCCGTACTTACGCGCTCGGTCTTTACCACCAGCGTTGCGGTTACGCGAATGACTATCCTTACACGCGCCACAACAAGGGCGCTTGCCATACCCCTGCCGCTGTCGTTCCTGACATGACGTTCAGTGCCGTGAATGCGGAACTGGCGAACATGACGGGCGATTACGCCAACAGCCAATCCGGTGCGCCTCAATTGAAGGACGTGAACTCGAGCTTGTATCCATTCGTGAACAAGAACCCGATCAACGTCAAAGGCGGTCACCATGACGCTGGCGATTACAGCAAATACACAATCAACGTCGCGCAGCTCGCGCACTCGTTGGTGTTCGCGGTTGATGCATTGCCAGGTGTTTCGAGCCTCGACAATTTGGGTCTGCCGGAAAGTGGCGACGGCATTCCTGACGTTTTGCAGGAAGCCAAATGGGAACTCGACTTCCTCGCGAACATGCAGGACTCCGACGGTGGATTTTACTTCCTCGTCTACCCTCGCAATCGTGAATACGAAGATAACGTTTCTCTGCAAGGCACCGACCTCGGCGACTCCCAGGTGGTGTTCCCGAAGACAACTTCTGTAACGGCTGCCGGTGCTGCTGCACTCGCGCAGGCGGCGTCTTCACCGACGTTCAAGAAGTACTATCCGACTGAAGCTGCGAACTATCTCGCCAAGGCGAAGCTCGCATGGACGTTCCTCCAGAACGCGTGGAATAAATATGGTCGCGATGGCGCTTACCAAAAGATTACGCATTACGGCAATGAGTTCCGTGACAAAGACGAAATCGCATGGCTCGCGACGGAATTGTACCTCGCAACCGGTGATTCGACCTATCACAACGACTTGATGTCGCATTTCGACCCCGCCGACCCGAACACCCGCCGTTGGAGCTGGTGGCGCTTATGGGAAGGTTATGGTTGTGCGATTCGCAGCTATGCATTCGCTGTCCGCAGCGGCCGCATGAGCGCAAGCCAGTTGAACTCGACGTTCCTCGCGAAGTGCGAAGCTGAAATCGTCGCCGCTGGTGATGACCAGGTGAAGTATTCGCAGGACAATGCTTACGGCAGCAGCTTCCCAACAGCGAACAAGCCGTATCGTTCAGCCGGTTGGTTCTTCTCCGTTGACCAGACGTTTGACGTTGCAACGGCTTATCAGATCACTGCCAAGCAGGCCTACCTCGACACGCTCGTCGCGAACATGAACTTCGAAGCGGGTTGTAACCCGATGAACGTTGGTCTCGTGAGCGGCATTGGCTGGAAGCGCCAGCGTGAAACGGTCAATCAGTACGCTGAAAACGATCGTCGCGTGTTGCCTCCGAGCGGTATTCCTCTCGGTAACATCTGGGCTGGCGCGCCTTACAACTGGCAATACGGAAACACGATGCGCACAGTCTGCTATCCAGCCGACGGCGCGAGCACCGCTCCTTATGCTCCTTACGAGCAATGGATCGACACCTTTAATACATCGCAGGAAATGGTGAACCCTCAGCAGGGTCACAGTTTGGCAGCCATGGCGTTTTTCATGGCGCAAACCTCGGCGAAGACTCAAGCCTGGAAGCCTGTTCAAGGCACCATCTCTGGTTTGCCTTCGTCTGTCCCTGCACAGCAGACCATTAGCGCGACATTGTCTGCGCCTGGAATCGACCTGAGCAAAGCTCTCATTACATGGGAAGCACGCGATCAGGATCCTACGGCTGCCGACACATTCACATTCGCTGCGATCAACACTGGTCCTCAGTGGGTTGAAGCAGAAGCGTTGTTGCCTGATGGCCGTCGTGTGTTTGCGAAGGCTGACTTCAATGCAACGACTGCAGTGAACACTCCTCCGAACAGCGATCAATCGGCTCCGCTCAGCGCGGGCAACGATCAGGCTGTGTTGTATCACCTCGACAACAGCTGGATCGACGCCACTGGCAAACAGAAGGCGTTGACTCCTGCCGGCGGCGCAGCATTCGACACAAGCAACCTGGGTTGGATGACTACGCGCACCGGTGCGAACCTGCACGTGCAGGCAATCGGTGACCAGGCGACGGTTTCGTTCCCTGAATCCTCGATCTGTGCGAGTGACACGACTGCGATCGTCCTCGATGCAATGGTCTACATCAATGCCTACAAAGGCTACAACGTCGCGAACAGCAAGCTGATCGCGTTAGTCAACAACTGGAACTCCAGTCTCGAGTTCAACGAAGACATGTATGCCGGACCGGTGTTCCGTGGCGGTAATTCATGGGATGTCCGTGGCACAACCGTTGCCAATGCTCTGACGAAGAACGTTTGGCATCATTTGATCATGACGATCGACAAAACCGGTTACTCGGTGAAGGTCGACGGTAAAGTTGTCGCCTCGATGGCGAGCGGTGATCTGGCGAACTGGATGAATACCGGTACCGCTACGTTGACCCTCGGCAACTTCGACGGATGGATCGATGAAGTGACAGTGAAACACATTGGCACGAGCACGCCTCCAACGACGACCAATACGAACACGACACCAAGCACGAACGTAGTGACGACAGTGTCCGCTCCGACGTTCACGCCTGCTGGTGGTACATTCACGAACTCTGTCTCGGTTTCGCTCGCAACCACGACAACCGGTGCCACGATTCGTTACACCACCAACGGCACCACGCCGACGGCAACTTCGACTCAGTATTCGGCTCCTTTCACCTTGGCGAGCAGCGCCACGGTCAAAGCGATCGCGTTCACGAGCAGCACCAACAGTGCTGTGGCCAGTGCAAACTTCGTGGTCACGACAACCAGCACGACGGTTCCGCCGGATACGAACAGCGTGCCTTCAAACACGAATACAATTCCGAGCACGAACGTCGTCGCGGGTAATTCTGCCAAACTCGTGAAGACGGACACGACCACGATCGGTAACTGGAAGAACGTCTATGGTGCTGATGGCTACACAGTCATCGGTGACACTGCGAAAGCAGCCAGCTATGCGACCATGACTGCGTCGGGCAAATCAGACTGGACCTGGTCTACATCGGACAGCAATCCAAACTCATTGCAGACTGCGGCCAGCTCAACCCGCATCGCGGCTTGCTGGTACACCGCCGGCACAATGTCAGCGGATCTGAACATCACTGACGGCAAGGTTCACCAGATCGCGCTGTATTGCACGGACTGGGACAACCTTGGACGCGCTCAGAAGGTGGAAATCGTCGACGCAGCAACGGGTGCAGTTCTCGACTCGCAGAGCCTCTCTGGTTTTGCTGGTGGCCGTTATCTCGTCTGGAATGTCAGCGGCCACGTGACCATTCGCGTTACGCGCACCGCTGGTAACAACGCTGTTGTTGAAGGCTTATTCTTCGACACACCGTCGGGCACAACTACGCCTCCAACAACGGAGACGAATACACCTCCAGTCACAGTTACGAATACGCCTCCGACCGTCACAAACACAGCTCCTGTTGTGAGCGTTGCGGTAAACGGAACGAGCTTCGTTGCTCCTGCTACAGTTACATTGACGGCAACCGCCACGGATGCGAACGGCATTGCGAAGGTGGAATTCTTCCAGGGCACAACGAGCCTTGGCACTGCGACGTCTGCTCCGTACACGTTCACATGGAACAACGTTGCGGCCGGTAATTACACAGTGACCGCGAAGGCCACTGACACGCTCGGTTTGACGACAACGTCGGCTGCAGTTTCGATCGCAGTTACGAACGCCCCTGCGGCTGTTGTCGCTACGCCGACTATTTCGCCTAATGGTGGAACGTTTACGAACTCGGTTTCGGTCTCGCTCGCAACCACGACGTCCGGAGCCACGATTCGCTATACACTCGACGGCAGCACGCCGACGAGCACATCGACCGCTTACAGTGGAACAATCACGCTGACGAACTCAGCGACGTTGAAAGCAATCGCCTTCGCTTTGGGCATGACCCCGAGCGCAGTGTCGAGCGCAACGTTCACGATCACCAAGCCTGCCGTTTCCGGCAACTCGGCGAAGTTCGTGAAATCTGATTCGACCACACGTGGTAATTGGAAAGGCGTGTATGGCGCTGAAGGTTATACCGTCCTTGGTGACACGACGAAGGCTCCGTCCTACGCGACGGTTTCGACGAGCGGCACCTACAGCTGGACCTGGGGTAATCCTGATTACACCGGTAACGCTGGTTCGTTGATCAAGGCATCCAGCACAACCGCTCGTATCGCAGCTTGTTGGTATACGCCAACCAGCTACACGGCCACGATCAAGGTCACGGACGGAAAAGCTCATCAGCTCTCTGTCTACGCCCTTGACTGGGACAAGCTCGGCCGTGCCGAAACAATCGAGATTCTCGATGGCACAACCGGCGCAGTTCTGGACAGCCAAAGCGTTTCAGCCTTTAGTGGTGGACGTTATCTGAGCTGGACGATCACCGGAACCGTCAAGGTCCGCGTGACACGAACAGCTGGACCGAACGCAGTGATCGAAGGCCTGTTCTTCGACGCAGCACAGGTTCTGTAAATAAGTAGCAAATCAATTCGAGCTGGCCTGATGACGAAAGTCGTCAGGCCAGTTTTCTTTTCTACCGTTTGCTTTCGACTCCCCGGTAGTTAGATTGATCTAATGAAACGTTGGTTTTCGACATACGCTGCGGTTTTGGCGTTAACTCTCGCCGGAGTATTTCTTTTCGGCTGCGCCACAACCCCGAAAATCGATTGGAACAGCCGCGTGGGTCACTTCATATATGACCAGGCTGTTCTCGAAATGGGACCGCCGGATAAATCCGCAAAGTTACAAGATGGCACTTTGGTGGCCGAGTGGCATTCGGGCCGGACACCGAGCACGGTCGTCGGCTTCGGCGTGGGTGGAGGATATTATTGGGGCGGCGGCGCAGATTACCACATCATGCCCGGATACGATCACTTCTTACGGCTGACTTTTGGTCCCTCAGGACAATTGACCGAGTGGAAAAAGTTTTCGCGCTAGTTACTTCAGAACACGTCGAAGTTTCTCGCGCAGATCATCCATGCGAAATGGCTTTTGGATGAAGCCGGACAAACTTTTCCCAATAAAACGAGTCGTCGCATCCTGCTCGCTGTAGCCGCTCATCAAAATGACCGGTACATTTTCCGACATACGGCGGATCTCGCGGAAAGTCTCTTCGCCGTTCAGATGCGGCATCGTCATGTCCAGAAGCACCGCCGTGATATCACGTTTGTGATGGCAGAAAACGTTCACCCCTTCGCGCCCATCACGCGCTGTCAGCACATTGAAACCGAATGATTGCAACATCTGCGACGTAATTGCCCGCACAGTTTCTTCATCATCGACGACGAGAATCGTTCCTTCTCCACGCCACGTCGACAAAACCGTGCTGTGGTTTCGATGTAATTCATCCGCTGGCGCCTCGATGCAGGGCAGCAGAAATTTGAACGTACTGCCACGCCCCACTTCGCTGTAAACCTTCATGGCCCCCTTGTGTCCGCGAACAATGCCCAACACTGCCGCCAGTCCTAAACCGCGTCCCGTAAACTTTGTCGTGAAAAATGGATCGAAAATACGCGCCCGCGTCTCAGCCGTCATTCCGCATCCCGTGTCGGCAACTTCAACGAACACATAAGTTCCTTCTTTGAGGTCTGGAGACAGGTAGGTTTCGGTGAGATAATATTTGTCCGCCTGCACGATGCCGCTGCCAATCGTGATAATTCCATCCTGATCTCCGATCGCTTCGCTGGCATTGATAATCAGATTCAAGATGATCTGGCGAATCTGCGAAGCGTCCGCCTCGACAGCGGGCACCTTCGGCGCGAGATCAAATTGCAGGATGACTTTCTTATGAACGGAAATCTGCAGCAGTTGCACCATGTCGGTGACCAGCTCATTTAGATCGAGGCGTTGCACCTGAAAACGCCCGCGGCCGGAATACGCGAGCATCTGTTTGCAAAGCTCCGCCGCCTGCAGCGACGTCTTCTCAACGTTCAATAAATAAGGTCGCAACGGGGATTGTTCGGGCGCGTGCATCAAGGCAAGGCTGGAGTTGCCGAGAATCGCTGTGAGCAGATTGTTAAAGTCGTGCGCAATACCGCCGGCGAGAACACCAAGGCTCTCCAGCTTCTGTGCGTCCAAAAGTTTACGTTCGAGCGCGAGCCGTTCATCTTCCGTCTTGCGCCGTTCACTGATGTCGCGAACAACACAGACGAGCCCGCCATTTTCGATCTTCGAGAGCGAAATCTCCTGTGGAAAACTTGTGCCGTCCTTTTTGCGGCCAATGGTTTCGCCTCGCCATTGTCCGGACTCGCGCAAAGCGGGAATGATGTCGAACCTGAATCGTTGTACTTCACCGCGGTCGTAAAGTGTCTCCCACGGCTTGCCGATCAACTCCTCAGGCGACTCGTAACCATAGATTCTCGCATGAGCATCGTTGAGATAAATGTAGGTTTCTTTCTCGTCGAGAATCGCCATACCGTCCAGCGACGCTTTCATCGATGCAGACTGTTGTTGCAGGATTTCCTCGGTTTTCTTTCGTTCTGTGATGTCGCGGAACACAGAGAGGAGAAGCGGATCCCCCTGATCCTGCGCAATAAACGAACAACTGACTTCCATATCCGCCACCCGTCCGGATTTGAATTTCAACTGACGCTCGATAATCTTCTCGATGCTGCGGTTGTTAAATCTCTCCTGATACTTCTGCAGCATTTCTTCCGCGGTCGGACAATTATCGCTTCCGCGAGAGCGGTCATAACAAACGGTAAACGGCCTTCCCTGAAGTTCTTCCATCGGCATCCCGATTAACAAACAAAACGCTTCATTCGCTGCGACAATGTTTCCGTTAGCATCCGTCAGCCGCATGCCGTCCACCGAACTTTTCCACACGGACAGAAACCGGTTTTCTGCCAGTTCGCGTTCGGCGATCTCTTTCTTCATCTTGGCGTTCGCCGTCTCCAGTTCCATGGTCCGCCACCGAATGTTGATCGCCATCTGGTCAAAGGCGTCGGACAGCTGCGCCAACTCGTCTGACCCCGTGAGCTTCGCGTGTGCGGCAAGTTCTCCCTTCGCCAACGCTTTCGTTGCCGTCACCAGCCGTGCCATGCGGGTGGTCAAGGTTTTATGGAAGAAATACCAGACCAATAAGCAGCCAATCGCCAGCATGATCCCGATCGCTGACGAACGACCCACGGCATCGCGAAACGCCTGGTCTTTTACATCCGTCAGGTTGTATTGAAGCACGAGGACACCCGGCCGCTGATGCGGCGCTTCGCCCGCGCCAATTCCCAGGGCGAACGGAAACAGGCCAACGACATCACTACGGCTTTCCGAAACCTTCACCTCGTTGACATCGGTTGATTGAACGCGTTTCAGCGCCGCCGTGAATCCAGACATTGTTTGCGACGAAATCGTGCGTCCCTCGAGCCGCGGGTCCGTGGAAAACAGAATTTTATCGGCATCATCGCAGACAAACGCAACGGCCAGGTTCTGATGTGATTGCAACAAGCTGACCTGTCGGCTAGCCGCATCCAGGTCGCCAATTCCGTAGTGATAATCCAACATCCCAGCGACTTGTTTGCCTAAAAATGTCGCACGACGGATAAAATCTTCTTCGATACGCCGGTTCGTCGTGGCGATTTCGTTTTGGAAAGAAAGCAGCCCAAGAGTAACACCCAGTAAGAACACGGACGCAGGTATCGTGAACCGGAGTGGCAGCGGAAATCTCATTATTTGATTGTCAGACCCTCTGCTTTGCGTCGATAAACTTTCCAGACGCTGGGATTTAGGCCAACTTTGCCGGAATTACAGCGGTTTGAAAATCCGAAAATCGAGAAATCACTCATGGCAAATTCGTTCGGCCAACTCTTTCGTATCACAACCTGGGGCGAATCCCACGGCGGCGGCGTAGGCGTGGTCGTCGATGGATGCCCTCCTCGCCTGAGCCTCTCCGAAGCCGATATCCAGCCTGATCTGGATCGTCGTCGCCCCGGTCAGTCGAAAATCGTTACTCCGCGCAAAGAATCTGACACGGTCCAGATCCTTTCCGGTGTCTTCGAAGGCAAAACCCTCGGTACTCCCATTTCAATGTGGGTCAAGAACGAGGACATGCGCCCTGAAGCGTATTCGGAAATGGCGACCAAGTTTCGCCCTTCGCATGCGGATTATACCTATCAGGCCAAATACGGCATTCGGAACTGGCAGGGCGGCGGACGCACCAGCGCTCGCGAAACGATCGGTCGCGTCGCCGCCGGCGCGATCGCCAAGAAAATCCTTCGTGAACGTTTCGGCGTTGAAGTGCTGTCTTACGTCAAACAGGTCCAAAAAATTTCCGCCGAAGTGAATCCCGAGACGGTGAAGGTCAAAGACATCGAATCAAACATCGTTCGGTGCCCGGATGGTCCAATCGCCGAGAAGATGATTCGGCTCATTGAAAAAATGCGCAAAGAAGGCGACAGCGTCGGCGGCATCGTCGAAGGCGTTGCCCGTGGAGTTCCTGTCGGTTGGGGTGAGCCAGTCTTCGATCGGCTCGAAGCCGACCTTGCTAAGGCGATGCTCAGTCTTCCCGCGTCGAAAGGTTTCGATATTGGTTCCGGCTTCGGTGGCATCTACATGACCGGTTTGGAACATAACGATCCGTTCCGCATGAAGAACGGAAAGGTGCGCACCACCGCCAATCGCAGCGGTGGCATTCAGGGCGGCATTTCAAACGGCGAAACTATTTACTTCCGCGTCGCCTTCAAACCCGTCGCAACGGTCATGCACGAGCAGGACACCGTTTCAAGTGATTTCAAAAACACGACATTAAAAGGCCGCGGCCGTCACGATCCCTGTGTCCTGCCACGCGCCGTTCCGATGGTCGAGGCGATGACCGCTTTAGTCCTCGTGGATCACGCCCTCCGCCACAAAGCGCAGTGCGAATGATCATACCTGTTGAAAGAGTTGACTGAATCGGCCGGATGATCGGTCAACGGACTAGAGATGATCAAATTCTATTCCCTCTCCTGGGAAGTCCAGTCAGAACTATATAGTTGCTGCACCACTCGTGGTGCGGGGTTAGGGTGAGGTTCCCGCCGCTTCGCCAAAAATACTTCGCAACGTTTTCGCGCCCGCGGTGTCTATACTTACATCGACCGCGTAACGTGCATCGGGTATCCCAACTTGACACGTAAAACGCACAACCTCTACTGAATCTGACCTGCCCTCCGTAACAGGAGGGCTTTCTTTTTTCCGCCGAGCCGCGCGTCCGGTTGCCGAAACCGAATCTCCCATGTAAGCATTACTGAACGACAACACGATGAGCGATTTCGACCAGCGTTTCAGCGGCATTCAACGTCTCTACGGAAAGGACGGACTCAATCGTTTGCGCAACGCCCACGTCTGCGTCGTTGGTATCGGTGGAGTCGGTTCCTGGGCCGCCGAAGCCCTCGCCCGCTCCGCCATCGGCAAGCTTACTCTCATCGACCTCGACGAAGTTTGCGTCAGCAACGTCAATCGTCAACTGCACGCCCTCGACGGTGAAATTGGAAAACCCAAAGCCGAAGTCATCGCCGCCCGCGTTCGCGCCATCAACCCCGAATGCCAAGTCACCTCACTCACTGAATTCTTCACGGCCACTAACGCCGCGGATATTCTTGCGACAAAGTTCACCGCCGTCCTCGATGCCATCGACAACGTGGAAAATAAATGTCTCCTCATCGCCCGTTGCCGCGAACAATCGATTCCCGTCGTCACAACCGGTGGCGCCGGGGGCCGTCGCGATCCGGCACAATTGAAAATCGCCGACCTTGCGAAGACAACCCACGACGGCCTGCTCGCCGCCGTGAGAAAGAAACTGCGCGACAACTTCAACTTTCCTCGCGACCCGAAAACCGCGTTCAACGTCGACTGCGTCTTCTCAACAGAGCCGCAAGTCTTCCCGCATTCCGATGGAACAGTCTGCGCCGACCGCGAAGCCGCTTCTGATCTACGTTTGAACTGCGACAGCGGCTACGGCACCGCAACGTTTGTCACAGGCGCCTTCGGCTTCCTCGCCGCCGCGCAGGTTGTATCAACGATCACCGCCCCGTAGCCGCCGAGGTAACGAGGCGGATTCGAAATACCGGTGCGTCGGTAAAAAGAGCAAGATGCGCCCAAAATGCAGCTTTTTATGACCTGTTCGATTGAAGCGGAGCCCTTACGACCGGCAATATTCACCCCTTTTACACGACCTTAGAACTTGTAGGCGATGGCCGTAACCAGCTTGAGATCGTTCTTTTTGCGACCAGGCGCCGGCTCGTTGTCGTAGGTATCCTGGATGTAACTGCGCAGGCTGAGTTTTTCGGTCAAGCCAGCTTCGGCGCCGACTTCGCCAATCACGATCGTGTTCTTGAAATGATCGACCTGTGGCAGGATTTCGAGAGATTGCCAGACGCGAGTACGGGCGGTGAACTTGTGTTCGAATTTTTCGCCAACGCGCAGTGTAAGATAACTTTTATCCTTTCCGCCCTGGCGTTCATAAACGAAGCCGGGACCGACTTCAGCGCTGAGACTCGTCTTGTCGTTTTTGATGAAGTAGTAACCAACACCAGGGCTGACGGTGAGGCGATACTTCACGTCCGCGATTTCGTCATGAAGCAGGTCGGCGCGCGCGTAACCGTAGAACTTATCGGTGACCAGGCGATTGTATTGCACGAAACCGTGGAGAGATTCGTTGTTCTTAACGCTGTTGTTCTCGCCGTAGGTGGCATCGGCGCCGAGGCTCCACTCGTTTGGGGTTCCTTTGCGGTTCGCGAGAATGTTCGCGGTGAAGACCACAGTATCGCTATTACCGCGGGTCAAAGTTAGACCAGCAGCGGCGCTCGTATCCCACTTTGGCTTGGGCGGTTCGGCTGGAGCGGCTGTCTGTGCAACGGCATTTAAGCCGACAAAGGCAGCTGCCGCGATGGTGATCATTCGTGTCAGGTTGTTTTTCGTCATAAGTTGTTGTCGTTAATGGAGACAGGCCATTCCTTAACACGTGCCCTTCGCGCCCGTCGACGGTAAATTGTAAGTAGATGGAGAAAGCTAGTTTGCGTTAGGCAGGAGAATTCCGCTGGAAGGAACGCTTATGATCTCGTGTTCTCAACAAAGCGGCAAGTCTTCCCACATTCTGAACGGATTAGTACGCGCTGCTCGCGTCGTATCAACATACAGCGCTTCATAGCCACCCGGGATCGGAAGCAGATTCGAACAATGATTTCTTTTCACATTTTGGTAAAACGCATGTTCTTCAATGCCTAAAAAACCGTTGATTCGCCAATCGGCGCCTTTTTAATGGTTAAATTTCTCTCGATTCGCCAATTGAGAGAGTTATAAGGCTTAAATTTTCCCCGATTAGCGGAGCGAGACTTTTTAAGCGATAAACTTTGCTCGATCCGCTGCGCGGAGGTTTTTTAACGCCAAGATCTTCCTCGATTAGAAAATCGGCCTAATTTTAATGCTTAAAATTTGCCCGATTCGCCAATCGAAGGTTTTTAACGTGTTAAATTTCCGTCGAACACGCTTGTAAACAAGTTGTTAACCCCATTTTGGCGTTTTTTGATCATTGTTGTAGTAAATGCGTCAAGGTACGCGCAACCGATAGAACCTCGAAGGAGCATTCGACGACTCCTCATCACGGAAATATACAGCCCCTGAGCTATTCGTATTCGTCCAAAGCGGCGTCCATTCGATTAGGTTCGACGATCCATCGATGACGATAGGCCGGCTAGCCTGGTCAATGGAATTGAATCCGAAACGATTGGATGAAAATCCAAAACTACTATCGCCGGATAAAAATGCCGGCAATGGTTTGATAAACTTGTTAGTCATTTCAACGAACCAGCTCGATCCATTTTGATATCCACCTGTGACAAAACCGCGAGCACGAATCAAACCTGAACCTGGGAGCACGACGTTAGTCAGCTGCCAGCCACCAACAATGCGGGTTCCGGCACCCAGGGTGTTCCAGTTTGTCCCGTCCGTAGAAAAATGGAACGACGTCCGCCAAACTTCAGCACAGCCCCCACTGCGCAGCCACACAAGCGAAGAATTCGTAAACGTAAGACTCTGCGCAGACGGAACCGAATTGGAAATACGAGCGAGGCGAGAACGAGATACTCCACTGATTGAGCTGAACCCCCCACCTACAATGATTTTGTCATCAGCCTGTAAGCCAGCCGTAAACACCGTCGAATTAGGATTCGGTAGAAATTGAGGGTCTATAGCTCCGAACCTATCAATGCGGCCTAGGTTGTAACAGGTTTTTCCACACAACAATGAAAAAGTGCCGCCGACGAGCATGCTTCCATCCGCCTGCAACGCAAAAGTCAAAGGTGAACCGTCACTCGATAGAAGGGTAGCATTGAACGAAGAATCCAAGGAGCCGTCCTTGTTCAAGCGTTTGATGCTGTTTAGCTGCCCGGGAGTGTAGGGCGAACCGCCACCGAGAACAATCTTATCATCGGATTGTATCACCAGCGACATCACCCAATAACTCACAATCGGAGCGAAGCCTGTATCGAGCGATCCATCAGCAAAAAGCCGGCCGATATAAGGGCGCTGCTGCCCGTTGATTGTCGCAAAACCGCCGCCAATTAAAATCCCTCCATCGGGTTGTAGTGCCACACATTTGATGGTGGCGTTCGCCGCCGCCAAAAAGTTGGTGTCCACTGTCCCGTCCTGATTGAGTCGGCCAATGTACTGACACGATTTGCCTCCCAAGGACGTAAACCCGCCCGCGACGATAAGCTTTCCATCAGGCAGTATCATGATCGCATTCACTTCTCCGTTCGCGGAACGGCAAAAATTGGTATCTACAGCTCCGCTACTCGTCAGCCGAGCAATGTTGGTGGCCGAAACACCTGCGACGGAAGTAAACGCCCCTCCGATCAATATTCCGTTGTCCTCTTGCAAACTGACCGACCGAATATCCACCCCGACATTTGCATTTGTGAATCGTCCATCAACGGTGCCATCTTCATTAAGCCCAGCGATAATCTTTCGTGAAAGGTTCGGAGAAAGAAATGACCCGAATGGGCCCGCCACAATGCTTCTTCCATCTATTTGAGTGACCGCTGAGAACACAGTGTTGTCCGGACCTGGGTTCATCGCTTCGGCGGTCGCGGCATTCACTGTTAAAACTGCGACACTGCTGGTAACACTCCCATAATCGCTTCGGACGACAACATCATAGGATCCAATGTCTTGAACTTGCACATTTGTGAGGACGAGAGCCGCCGCGGTGCGACCTTCCAAAGTATTTCCTGATTTGCGCCACTGATACTGCAGTCCTCCGCCGTTCGCCAAAACGCTAAGTGTTGTCGTGCCGCCGACGTTCGTGAGCTGGCTTTGAGGTTGTTCAACGATATAAGGATCTGTCACCTGCAGCACCGCAATTGAACTGGTTACTGCGCCATATAAATTGCTGATAACCGCCGTATAGTTTCCTGAGTTCGATCCAGTTATTGACGTCAGACTGAGGTTTGATGAAGTGACGCCACTGATGTTACCGCCGGCCAACAGGAAAGCACCGTTTTTTCGCCAACTGTATGCGATAGCCGGCGTTCCACCAGAAACCACAGAAAAGGTAACAGCGGATCCAGCATTGTTAGTTCGTCCTACGGGTTGCTGCGTAAAGAACGGATCATTGACCACGACCCGCGCTACTGCACTGGTCACCGTTCCAAAGGCATTGCTCACGACGAGAATGTAGTCTCCCGTAACCCAAGGAGTCGCATTCGTAATAAACAGAGTTCGGTTTGTTACTCCCGAAATCTGCGTGTCATTAATCACCGCTATACCATCACGATACCAGGTAAATGACAGAGGCTTATTTCCTTCCACGTAAGATGTGATTGTAATGTTCGTTTTGCCGAGGTTCGTCAGACCGACTGGTTGATCTATGAAATACGGAGCCGCATTTACCTCAGGTCCAACCGTGACTTCATCAAACCACGTCGAACCCGCAAAGCGACCACCAACAACCGGGCCGCGAGCACGAATGCTGGCATTAATCGGAAGATCCAACCCTGTCATTTGCCAGCCATTTGCAATTCGTGCTGGCTCGCCAAGCGGTATCCAACTCGTACCGTTTGTTGAATAATCGAACATCGCTCGCACAATTTCAGGGCTGGTCCCCTCCCGCATCCACGTAATCGTAGCCCCGTCGAACGTTAGGTTTTGTACAGCCGGTTCACCTAGGCTGAATTGTCCAAAGTAGGTTCGCCTTGTCCCGTCGAGTGATGTAAAAGCCCCACCCGCAACCACTTTGCCATCTGGCTTCAGGCAAAGCGCGTTCATGTCGCCGCCGGCATCCATCGCCACGGTAAAGTCAAGACTGCCGTCCGGCAACAGGCGTCCAAAGTGAAGTTTTTGTTGATTGTTGAGATTGAAAAAACTCCCGCTAACGAGAATTTTTCTGTCTGTTTGAAGTATTATACCGTTGACCTCACCGTCTGCAGTTGCGTTGAAGCTGTTGTCGATACTGAAATCCGAATTTAAGCGCATGATGTGTGCTTTCGCTTGGCTGCCAAAGTTCGAGAATGCCCCGCCAGCCAATATCTTTCCATCGGGCTGCACAGCCAGACTGTCAATATAAGCATCTGCACCGTTAGGTGCCGTTTCCAATGCACCATTCACGTTTAAACGTCCGATTGACTTGCACAGTTGGCCGCACAAGTTGGTAAAAGCGCCTGCGACGATAATCTTTTCATCACGCTGCAACACTATCGCATATACGACGTTATCAGCGGCTGCAATGAAGTTTGTATCCAGCGTTCCGTTCGCGTTGAGCCGGGCAATATTCGTCCGATTTTGACCGTTAACAGTCTTAAAATTGCCGCCAACAAGGATTTTACCATCTGCCTGCAGCGCCATCGCATAAACTACGGAGGGGTTGCCATTCGCTAAAACAGGATTGAAGCTATAATCTAAATCCCCATCGGCGCCGAGTCTGCCAAGGTAGGAATGCGCCTGACCATTAAGATTCGTAAATTGGCCGCCAACGACAATCTTTCCGTCTGGTTGAATCGCCGAAACAAAAACGTCCGAATTATTCGCGGAGGGTTTGAACGAGGCATCCAAGGTGTCGTCCGCATTATATCGCGCCAACCTTGTACGATTAGTACCCATTACTGTCGTGAAACTTCCACCGACGACAACCTTTTTGTCCCGTTGCATCCCAATTGCATTGACTGGTCCGTTATTACTGATTTCTGGATCCAGAACGGCACGGTTCAAATAAAGGTTTGCGACCGTGCTGGTTACCGCCCCATAGTTGTTGCTCGCCACCAAATAATAGCCCCCTTCATCGGCAGCCTGCAGATTGTTAAGCGTCAGAAATGTTTTAGTTGCGTCAGGGAGGAGGACTCCCTCCCGATACCATTGATACGCAATTGTTGGAGTTCCGGATGCGACGGCATTAAAGATTGTAGTTTTGCCTGCACTTACAGTGCGAGTCGTTGGATTCGTTGCAATAGCGGGATCAAGAACCACCAGGTTCGCGACGCGGCTCGTTACCGCGCCCCAACTATTACTAACGACGGCTGAATATCCACCAGCTTCAGCACCTAAAACGTAACTGACCGACAATGTTGCCGTCTGAGCGCCCGCAATATTGCCGCCATTCGTAAGCGCGTTGTTGTCTTTGTACCATTGATATACGAGCGGGGGCGTGCCGCCCGCCGTCACACCGAAGACAGCCCTTGTGCTTATTGCATTAATAGAATTCGTCGGTTGTGTGAGGATAAGCGGATCAACAATAGTCAATGTCACGACTGAACTGGTAACGCTGTGCATGCCATCCGAAACGATGACAAAATAATCGCCGACATCTCCATGCGTGCATGCCCCGAAAATCAGGAGCGCCGAATTTGCACCGGATATTGAAGCACTATTTGTTACGGCGACTTCCGCCTTATACCATTGGTATGTTAGTGGATCAGTTCCCGTTGCCTGGACCGCAAGCGAAGCAACTGTCGTTGCAATGTAGGTGCAATTCGACGGTTGCTGTGTGATGTTCAACGGGCCTACTTTCTTCTCACAAATTCCAGAAGAAGAACTGTATCTTCCCCCGCTCATGAAGCCACGGACGCGGTAAGGAAGACCGTTTGAGATGGAACCGGATGACAAGAACCACCGTTCATTAGGTCCTTCAATCGTTCGCTGCGGAGTGCCCAGGTCAAACCAACCGTTCCTATATGTCTCGAAGTTCACGCTGGAAAATGCTGGAGACAAAGGACCGCGAATCCAGCTGACGGTCGAACCGCTGACGGATAGCTCGTCAACCGGTACCTGCGACGCTGTCAATCTGGCAAGACAATACCGTGCTGTCCCGCCCACTGAACTAAAGGTCCCGCCGATTATGACTTTGCCGCTCGGTTCGATCGCAGCTGAATACACTATCGGCGAACCCGTAGGGTCTACAGCTGCGTCAAACAATGGATCCAAAGTCCCGTTCGAGTTGAGCCGTGCGCACCCCTTGCGACCGATGCTAGCGACATTGGTAAATGAACCGGCAACAAACGCACTGTTGTCGCTATACATCGCGATCGATCGGACAACACTGCTCGCGCCTGGATTGTAGGAAAGGTCAATGGTTCCATTGGTGTTGAGACGACCGATGTTTTTTCGCGCCTGCCCGCCTAAAGTGCTGAAGCTGCCGCCCACGAGGATTTTTCCGTCCGTCTGGCAGGCGAACGAAAGTGGAAGATTGTCGCATCCGGGATTGAACCCCACGTCCAACGATCCGTCTTCATTCAGGCGGCCTATATGTTGCCGAGGCTGTCCGCATAAGTTCGTAAAGCTACCGCCTACGAGGATTTTGCCGTCGGGCTGCAGCACAAGGGAGTAAACAATCAAATTCGCTGAAGCGTTTGAAAACGTATTGTCGATCGTTCCGTCAGGATTCAGCTGTGCGATATCTGCTTTGGTCTGCCCTGCGACGGAGGTAAAATCGCCTCCAATCAGAATTTTGCCATTTGGCCGGAGCGCCACAGAATAGATACCCGGCGTCGTTGTGCCAGCGCCAACGCTAACATTGAAGGAAGTATCGAGACTGCCATCAGCATTAACGCGAGCAATATAGGTGCGCGTCTGCCCCGCAACACCGCTGAACCAACCTCCGATTAAAATCTTCCCATCAGGCTGTACAACAATTGAAAATACTTCGTTATTAACGCCAGGGTTGAAGCCCGTATCCAGCGTGCCATCTGCATTGAATCGTGCGAGCCGACTTCTAAATATCCCGGCTGAGTAAAGGAACGCGCCGCCCACCAGGAATTTTCCGTCGGGTTGAACTGCAGTTGCGAATACCGATGGAGATATACTGCCTGCCGACAGGACGGCATTAAGGGAGTCCGGCAACGGAGGAAACTCGAGATGCGCTACCAGACTGGTTACACTGCCATATGAGTTGCTGATTACTACGTCGTAGGGCGCACCGTTTTCAATCACGATATTCGAAACAGTGAGCGAACTGGCCGTCTCCGCGGGCAAAGGCACGCCGCTCCTACGCCATTGGTAGGTGAACGGCGGCGTACCGAGCGCTTGCACGGTAAACGTAGCTGTTTGGCCGATGTTCGTCAAAACGCCGATTGGTTGCACTGCAACCAAAGGTTCAATGACAGTCAGCGTCGCGATTTGGCTCGTCACACTTCCGAATGCATTGCTGATGACGACGAAATAGTTGCCTCCGGCTGGACCATAGACATTCGTAATCGCCAGCGTAACCGCCGTTGATCCGGATATGTTGCCACCTTCACTCAGGGGCAACATGTCTTTGAACCATTGATAGTGCATCGGCCCCGATCCAATCGCATCGACACTAAAGACCGCCGTCGTGCGAACGAGGTTCGTCCGACTGACAGGGTTCGAAACAATTTTTAGTTCTCCGCTTAAAGTTTCGGCGACGAAACCGCCTCGGGATGTTGCAATGAAAGCTCTTGCCCGAAAATAAGGGTTGGTCGAAAAGTTTGTGCCTGTGACCTGCCAGCCCCCAGTGATGCGGGTGCCACTCCCGGCTGATTGCCAGTTCAAACCGTCAGAGGAAACATCAAAGGTCGTCCAGGACGCTTCGGGACTCGTTCCTCCGCGCAACCAGGTGATAGAGGTGTCATCAGAGGACAGGCTCTGGGTGGCGGGTTCGGTATTGATCAAACGGCCTAGTCCAGCACGCGGCTCTCCGCCGAGCGAGGTAATTGCGCCACCAACGAGGATACTGCCGTCCTCTTGTATCACGACGCTTCCTGGCGCGCCCGTTACGCTCGAGTTGAATGTGTTATCCAAAGAACCATCTTCGTTCAATCGGCCGAGGCCGAGACACTCTTGGCCAGCAAGGCTCGTAAATGCACCGGCCACCACCAGCTTGCGATCAGCCTGCAGCGCAAGTGCGTAGACGGGGCCGTTAGGCTGTGGACCGAACCCAGTGTCTAAGGTTCCATCGGAGTTCAGCCGAACCAGGTTTGTACAAACTTGCCCAGCGACGTTGCTAACCGAGCCTCCAACAACGATTCGCTGGTCAGCTTGAACGACAAAGCAAGCGATAGTGCCATTAATTTGAGGATTGAAGCTGCTATCAATTGCGCCTGATGACTGTACCCGTCCAAAGTTCGCGCGGGACTGTCCGGAGATCGCCGTAAAATTCCCGTGAACCAAAAACCGGCCGTCTGCCTGCCCAGCAAAAAAGTCGACCGAGCCATTGACGCTCGAGCTGAACGTTTCTGAAGTAAACGTCCCATTAGAATTCATCCGCGAGAAAAATGGATGGGATACGCCCGATAACAATGTAAACTTACCCCCGGCCAAAATTTTGGCGTCAGGCTGCAGTCCAAGTACAAGGATGGAATTGTTGGCTGTCACCGTAAAGGCAGAGTCATTTGACAGATCTGCATTGAGTCGAGTGATATTGGAGCGTCCCTGTCCGGCAAAATTCGTGAACCAGCCTCCAAAGAGAAGCTTGTGATCCGGCTGAGAAACAATGCTCGTCACTTCCTTGTCCGACGTCGTAGTGAAACTAAAATCTACTCTTCCATCCTCGTTTAATCGGCCCAGATACGCGTTCGAATTCCCCGCAACTCCGCGGAACGTGCCGCCAATCAACACTCTCCGACCACTATCGATCGCGATCGTGTTGACCACCCCATTGGTATCGATACCGGGGTTAAAGGAATCAACCGTTTGTGCATTTACTTTTGAGGTTCCGCCGCAAAGACATGCGAAGATAACGGTGATTAAAAAAGAAAACAGGTGATGCCGCGCGACGCGCGGCGAAATAAAATAATTCACTGTGCTAAGGTTTTGTTGTTTAGACCGCTAAACGAGCCGAAGTATCTGAAAACCCTGTTTGGGGAACGTGGTTGTCTGATCCCGAAGCTAATTTTGTCGCTCTTTTATAATTTAGCTGTCGCAAGTCGCAACGAAAATGTTCCGTTGCGATTAATTAAAAATTGTCATTATCACTGCAACTGCAAATCGACCGTCGTCACTCGCCCTTTCTTCACCGTGAATGGCTTTGGGTCTG